>CAVGQS010000057.1:0-15044 GCA_963631415.1 Lactococcus garvieae
GCGGCGAAACGTTGCAGCGTTTCGCCCGAAATTTTTTCGTTAAGTCCGCACGAAATTTTTTTAAGTCCGCACGAAAATTTTTTAAGTCCTACTTTATAACTTTGAAGTGTGCGCGCGGGAAACTTTTCCTGATGTTTTTATGACAGAAAAGGTGCATAACAAAAAAAGCAGCGCAACCGGTGGGGGGATTGGTTGCGCTGCCTTTTTGGTGGGGGTATTGTGCAGGGGCGGGGTCAGTATTTGAGGAACTCGCCGATGTTGTTCTTGTAGAGGTTGCCGTAGAGGCGGTCGTTGAAGAGGGTGACGTGTGAGCCGACGGTGTTGATGAAGAGTTTGTAGTAGAGGTCGCGCAGACACATCTGCTGGTTGTAGTAGACGCAGTTTTGGAAGGTGCGTGTGAACTGGTTGGAGAGCCAGATGTCGAGGTCGTAGTCGTAGACGTCGGCCTGTGAGGTCTCGTTGGCGCGGGCTGCTGTGAAGGCGAGCATGCCGGGGAAGCCCACGATGGCGTCGAAGACGCTGCCGGAGTGGCACGCCTCTATCATGAAGAGCGCCTTGCGGTAGCACTTCTTCTTATACATGGCCCTGAAGGTCTCTAACGCAAGTTCGCGTGTGAAGCCCTTGGGCTGCTTGAGCCACTCGAGCTGGCCGACGGAGCCGTGGCCGCTCCAGTAGACGAAGACGTTGTCGTCGGAATCGGCGCTGATGACCTGCGGCAACTTGTCGCTGCGCTCGCCGCAGAGGATGGACTTGATGTCGGAGGGCGAGATGTCGGAGGGGTGGTAGTCGATGTGTACGTCCTGGTAGAGGTTTTCGCCTCCCAAGCGCACGACTACGGTTCCCGGGTTGGGGTTTTCGGGGTTGTTGGCTATGTCGTCCTCGCTGATGAGCACTATGTGGTCGTCCTTGTATCCGCAGCCGCGCAGAATCTGGTAGATGCAGAGGATGTCGGCCTGGTGGCGGTAGTAGTTCCAGCCTGAGGAGCCTGCCACGAGCAGCGCCCACTTTTCGTGGAGGGCGGGATAGGTGATGCCGCTCTGGTCGTCGTCTTCAAACTGCTGAATGGCGGTGGACTGCCAGCGCCAGTTGGCCAGGGACGACGAGGTGTGGGCGGAGCCGTCGTTGGAGATATAGTCGAGGATGATGTATTTGCCGCCATAGACCTTGTAGTGGTAGTATGTGCTGGTGAGCACATTGGTATAGACGTGCTTGTCGAAGTCGAGCGTGCCCGACACGCCGCGCAGGTCGGGGTTGTTGCCGGCTGCAAGTTGGGCAACATAATCGCGCATGCCCTCTTTGGTGGGCGAATAGATGTATTCGTCGCGTCCGTCAACGAGTTTCTTGACCGCCTCGTTGAACGACGAGATGTCGCGGGTCTCTTGCAGGAAGAGCGCATAGGCTATCATGGTGGCGGCATCGTAGGCCTGCGCCTCGCCGCCCAGTGGGCGTTCGCCATAGGCCATCTCGTAGCGTGTGTCGAAGCCGCTGCTGGGGTCGGCGCCCACAGCCACGCCCTCTATGCCCTCGGCCATATCGCCCAGCAGGGCGAGCATGTCCTTGCCAAAGGCTATGTCAGAATAGAGGCAGCTGGGGGCGGTTTTGTTGTCGAGCACGCGCTGCTTCATGGCTCTTTGGATAGTGTCGATATCGGCAATGTTGCTTGGGGCGCATATCACGTAGTCGGCTCCTGAGGCAGCGGCCTTGGCTGCCTCTTCGCTCAGCGAGCTGTTGCCGTAGTCATAGATGCCCTTGAGCTCTATTCCCATCTCGTCGGCCTGGAAGGAAATCCAGTCCACAAAGGTCTTGCCATACATAGAGTTGCCGTCGGCTATGAGCGACACGCTTCGGCCGCCGTAGGAGTAGGCGTTGAGCAGGAGCACCTCGCACTGCGAGATGTCGGTCTCGGTCATGGCCCACATGCAGCCTGCCTCGGAGTAGCCCCTGACGAGGCCTTCGGCGGTGGCGAGGGTGAAGAAGGGTTTCTTGACGGAGGTGCGGCACAGCTTTGACGCCATGAGTCTGGCCTTGTCGGAATAGAGTCCGCCGATTACAGCCACCACGTCTTCGCGCTTGCCGAGTTTCTCGCACAGCGCGGCGACGTCCTCAGTGCTCTCGTCGTACCACTCATAGCTGAGTTCGATGCCTGTCTCCTGGCCTTCGAAGGCAGCCTTGAGGTCCTCGGCACACTTGTTGAGGGTGCGCTTCCAGTGGGCCTCCTGGCCGTTGTCCATAGGCAGGATGACCGCTACCGTCTTTTGGAGCCACTGCGTCTGGCTGGAGCCATTGCTGCCGTCCTTGTCGTCGGAGCACGACAAGGCGCAGAGCACTATGAGCAGAGCTGTCGTCAACCGGCTAAATGCCTTCATATTCATTTTCTTTTTTGATGGCCTGAGCTTTTATCTCATTCAGGTTGATGTTGTATTCTTCCAGCTCGAAGGAGGGTTTCCACTCGGTGAAGCCGGCGCTGAGGCCATAGGTGGCAGCGCGCGGCATGGGGTAGTCAGCCACCCACTTCTCGAGGTAGTTCTTGAAGACCACATCGATGTGCTTGAGCATGTTGCCCACTATGTTGTGGCACAGGTCGCTCTGGTCCACGTCAACGCCCATGGTGTAGAGGTGGACGGGGTATTCGCGTATGTAGCGGAAGACGCCCATGATGGAACCGCCCATGACGGGGAAGACGAGATTGCAGGACTTGCACCAGTCGAACATGCACACATAGGCAGAGTCGGCCATGTCGTAGCCGTCGTTGGAGTCTGACAGGCTGACGCGACTGACCCGGAAGCTGGTGGTGTCGGAGTCGGCAAAGCCGTCGCAGAAGCCGTCGGCGGCATGCGTGAGGACTGAATCAGAGGAATTGCCCAGCGCCACGGTGGGTTTGAGGCTCAGCCGGGCCGTCACGGCACCCGCTATATACGACACGCCGTACATGGATATGTTGAACGTGCTCACGCCCTCCATGTTGACGTCCTCGCTTTCGAAGAACAGAATATGCTGGCGCGCAGTGTCGAGCGGGGAGGCATCGAACATTTCGTGGAGCGTCTCGCGGTAGGAGGACGACGCCAGCACAAGGAGTTTCTTGGTGGTGGTGAGCGTGTCGGCCTTCCACTGGCGGACTATCTTCTCTGCCTCCAGCACGTTGGAGGGGTTGTAGTAGTTGACCTCGGTGTTCTGCAGTTTGCCGTCGCTGAGGGCGCTTATCAGCCCCTTGTAGATAAGGTCGTTGTAGCCGCCGTCACCCCAGCCGCCAGGCTCGAAGATGACTGTTATCTCCTTTTCGGTCTTGGCGGGCAGAGTGTCGTTATAACCAGAATCCGTGCACGCCCACAGGGCATGCACGAAAACTGCTATAACCGTTATGAATCTTAGCGGTTTCAACATATATATAAGGTATGTTTAGTCGTCGGTTCCTACGAGTCCGAAAGTCCTGACCTGAATGTAGGGTTTGTTGGGATTATGGTAGACGGTGTCAAACCAGTCGATGTCGCCATCGGAGAGGCGAACAGCATAGACGCCGCCACCGACAACGAAGTATTTCCAGTCGTCGATCCAGTAGTATGTTCCTTTCTCGATGGTGCGGTCAGCCTTCTTGAACATCTCGGCGAAGCTGTCCCAGTTGGACTTGATGATGTTGGCAGCCGTCTTGGCAAGGCTGGGGCTTGCGAAGTCGCCGATATACAGGGTTCCATAGGTGCTGCGCCGCTGGCTGATGTAGACCATGAGTCCGGCAACGCCTTGAGAAGCCTGCCTGATGCACACCCACTTCTGGTCGCCCTCGTGAGCAGTGCCAGTGGTCTCGATGTCGCCCTCATAGTAGGGAGAGAGCTTCTCGTTGAGCGGCCACGCCTTGCTCTTCTGGAACACAATCTTCGAGCAGAATTTGCTGTTGAAGGCGTCGTCTTCGTTGGCGAAGGTAATCTCGGCAAGGACCTGACCCGGCTCGTCAATCTTCTTGAAATAGACGATGTTCTTCACTGCGCCCGTGCTGTCCTTGAGGGAAGCCTGGAGGTCGGTTGAAGAACCGGAGAGCGGGCTCACCTGAGTGTCGGGAGAGAGCCAGCTCCTGAATGTGGAGTCGGCGGCGGCGAAGTCGGCTACGCCTACGGCAAGTTCGGTGGAGTCGCCACTGTTAAGGATGGCACCGTTGACGCGCTGCACCAGATTGCCCAGAGAGTCAAGCTCCACAATATTGTCCTCGAAGAACTTCACCTGGTTGAAGGAGGTCACATCGCCTGACTCGTCAGAGCCACTCTTTTTGTCGTCGTCGTCCGAGCAGGAGGATACTGAAGCCATGCATACGAACATGGACATCAACAGTACATAGAATTTCAAGTCTTTCATATCAATGGAAAAATAATGTTAGTCTGTTTTAGTTGTTAATTACCGCTTTGAGGATGTCGAGTGTCTTCTGGATGGTGCCCTCGCCGTAGGGGTGCTTCACGCCGACGCCGCTCTTGTTGTTGAGGTCGTTGATGGCCTCGCCAGCCTTGCACTTGTCAGAATAGCTCTGCAGCGCAGCGTACTTGGTCTTGAGGTCGGCGAAGGATATCGTCTTAACCTGCGGCAGGAAGCGCTGTGTGAAGATGAAGCTCTTGCCGTTGGACTTGAACGACACCGTTACGAGCACCACGAAGTCGGGCATCTGGCCGACGGAGTAGACGGAGGCCTTGTCGGAGACGGTGTAGGGGAAGTATACCTGAGGCGAGATGATGAAGTCCTTGCCGTCGGTGTTGACTTTCCTGCCGTAATAGTAGTAGTCGGCACCTTCCTGCTTCACCACGCTGCAGTTGGCGGTGGTCTCCTCCAGTGCGCTCGCCATGAATTGGGTGTGGGGGAGGCAGAGGTACTTGGTCTTGTTGTTAGACGACTGCGACTGGTAGTAGGTAGTCGTCTCTCCGTCCTTCACAATCTTCATGGTGGGCTGCGTGATGCCCATCAGGGTGAGGTAGTTGGAGGTGTGGCCCGCGCTTACCGAGGGATAGACTCCGTAGTCGCACGTCACGCGCACGTCCTTCACGTCGGAGAACACATCGGTGTTGATGTTGAGCTTGATGCTGGTGGGGTCGAAGAAGGTGACCATGCGCAGGTGGTTGGTGGCCACGCTCGAGCTGCCGTAGGTGCCGTCTTTCAATACAGAGAGGTTGAGGCGGCGCGCGTCGCCCATTATCCTGTCGTCAGAGACATAGACAACGGGGTCTTCGGCAAGGCTCCATACGCCCTGGCCGATGTGGGAATCGTAGTCAGCAAACCTCTTCACAGCCATGGTCAGCGGAGTGACGCTGTTGGAGGCGAGGCTGGTGATGTAGCCCGAGAGGTTGATGTCGCCGGTAAGGCTCATCTCTATCTTGCCGGGCATGGAGTCTATGACGTTCTCGCGATAGGGATTGTCCATGATAAAGTCGTAGGCGTAGGCTGCCACGTTGCACGCCGTGCCGAGGTAGCGGCAGTAGGTGCTGAGCGAGCTGCCGGTGAGCTGCTTCTCGATGGCGGTGAGCGAGCTGTTCTGCACGTCGCCTATCAGGCTGCCCGCCTTCTGCAGCAGGCTGCTGATGCCGCTCGACGACGAGGCGGTCTTGGCCTCAGCCGAAGAGTACTTGCCGGAGATGTTGGCGGAGATGGCGCCCTCGAGAGAGACTTTCTGCTCCAGCTCGGTCTTACACCAGATGCTCATCTCATCGCCCGACGTCAGCCAGCTGCTGTTGGTGGGGCAGTAGGCGGACATGTCGATGTCGAAGGCCGTCCAGCCGCGAGCGAGCGTGGAGGAAGTGGTGTAGGGCGAGAAGTAGGACCTGAAGGTGCAGGGGTTGGAAATGTTCTCGCCCAGCAGGTTGATGTTGTTTTGCACCGACTTGTGGCTGTCGGGGATGGCGTAGGCCAGCGAGTGGTAGAACGGGTACTTGTTCTTGGTGCCCGAAGCGCCCAAGTTGACGGTAAACGAATATTTCGAACCTGTGGTGCTGGAGTTGGTCACGTAGTGGAAGATTCGGAGCGTGCCGAGGTACTTGTTGTAGAGGGCGAAGTAGTTACAGTCGTCCAGTCCCTCGTTGTTGAGCACGCTGAAGGCCATCTCCCAGCCGTCGGCTTTCTTCACGTCGTGGCGAATCTCCTGGGGCAGGGTCGTCATGCTCTCGTCAGCCCATGGCAGGTTGACCAAGCGGGAAGCGCCGTTGGAGTAGATTTGCACCGAGTCCATGTTTTCCCAATCGGTGGCAAACTTGGTGCTGGCGTTGAGGTTGTCGGTGAGGGAGAATGCGCGGTTGAGCGACAGCGTTATCTGGTCGCCCTTCTTAGATGTCACAACAATCTTGCCTGAGTTGGTCTGGCTGGCGTCGCCGCGCTTGAGCGACAGGCGCAATACGGGGTGGCCGTTGACGGTGCTGTCGGCATCGGTCAAGGTGGCCCACTCGGGGCAGGTGCCGATAGACTGGATGCCCGACGTGATGCTGTCGAGAATCACGATGGTCTCGTCGTTGGCGTTAGGTACATCCAACCGGTAGAAATAGTTGCCGGCGGCGTAAGAGCTTCCGTTGTCGTCGTCGCTGCACGACTGCAACGACACGCACGCAGCAAAAGCTACAGCCATTGCCACCAAGCCCTTTCCAATTAAATTTCTTCGCATAACGTTATGTATTTGAGTTTTAAGAATTCCGTCTCCTCGCCATGCGCCAACCAAGCCAGCCAACGCGGCGGCAGCAGAAAGCGCACAATGCTCAGCATGAAAATTTCTGCAAAATTAGCAAAATCGCCAGAAAAATCCCGACACTTTCACTAACATTCTACTTATTTTTTTCAAAAAATGTTGATTACAGGCTTTCGTCGGCAATAAAGCGCCGCTGCGTTTTGCGCCAATGAAAAACAAAAAAAATCCGCGCACCCCAGAGGGCATGCACGGATTTTTTGTGTGAATACCTATATTTTTTAAGATTCGTAGACTAGTCTGCCGTAACCAGGCCAAAGCTTTCTACCTGAAGATATGGTTTCTTATGTTTGCTTGTCCATTTGCTATTGTCAAACCAGTCAACGTCTCCATCCCTAAGCCTAATTGCATAGACTCCACCGCCGACAACAAAGTATATCTTTTCGTCAAGCCAATAGTAGGTGTCTTTTTCCAGTGTACGTCCGGTCTTCTTGAACAAAGCTTCATAGTATGACCAGTTAGAATTGATTATGTTTACTGCAGTCTTGGCAAGACTGGGACTTGCAAAATCACCGATATCGAGCCATCCCCAACGTTTGCGTACACTGCTGATATATACCAATAGTCCAGACGTGCCTTGAGAGGCGGATCTGATACAAACCCATTTTTGGTTTCCTTCATGAGCGGTAGGCTTCTCTGCAATATCACCTTCAAAGTATGGTGAAGCTTCAGCGTTCTCCGGCCACGCATTGCTTTTGTAGAAGACAACCTTGGTGCAGTACTGGCTGTTGAATGCATCGTCTTCATTAGCGAAAGTAATCTCGGCGACCACCTTGCTCGGTTCTTCTACCTTTTTGAAGTAAACGGTGTTTTTCACCACACCCGCACTGTCTTTGAGCGAGGCTTGCCAGTCGGTTGCAGAACCAGAGAGCGGACTCACCTGAGTATCGGGAGAGAGCCAGCTCTTGAATATGGAGTCGGCAGCCGTTAAGTTAGCTACGCCAACATACAATTCCTGTGGCTCCGATTTGTCCAACACGGCACCGTTGACACGCTGCACCAGATTGCCCAGAGAGTCAAGTTCTACAATATTGTCCTGAAAGTACTTTAACTGGTCGTAAGAAGTTACATCGCCTGACTCCTGACCATCATTATTTTTACCTTTGTCATCGTCATCATCCGAGCAGGACGAGACAGACACCATGCCCACAAAAAGAGCCATCAAAAATACATAAAATTTCGAGTGTTTCATATCATGGTAAATGTTAGAATTGTTTTGTTATTTGTTAACTACCGCTTTAAGAATATCGAGTGTTTTCTGGATACTGCCTACACCGTAGGGATGCTTCACGCCAACACCGCTCTTGTTGTTTAGGTCGTTGATCACGGCGCCATTCTCGCAATTAGCAGAATAACTCTGCAATGCGCTATACTTGGCCTTGAGGTTGGCAGAAGAGATGGCCTTAACTTGGGGCAGGAAGCGCTGCGAGAAGATGAAGCTCTTGCCGGCTGACTTGAACGACACAGTTACCAGAACCACGAAGTCTGGCATTTGGCCATTGCTATAGGATGCAGACTTGTCGCCTACAATATAGGGGAAATACACCTGTGGAGACATGATGAAGTCCTTGCCGTCGGTGTTGACTTTCCTGCCGTAGTAGTAATAGTCAGCACCTTCTTGCTTTACAACGCTGCAGTTAGCAGTAGTCTCCTTCAACGAGTCTGACACAAAATTGGTGTGCGGCTGATACAGGTAGGTGGTTTTGTTTGAGCTTGACAACGACTGGTAGATTGTTTTCTTCTCACCATCCTTGACAATCTTCATGGTCGGCTGCTTTATGCCCATAAGTTGTAGATACTTGGACGTGTGGCCTGCAGCAACACCAGGATAGACGCCATAGTCGCAAACCACTTTTACATCCGAAACATCGGGGAATACATCGGTGTTGATGTTAAGTTTGATGCTTGTGGGGTCGAAGAACGTAACCATACGCAGGTGGTTGGTTTCTGGATTAGAATTGTCGTAGGTGCCGTCACTGTTGACCGTGAGGGTAAGGCGTCGTGCGTCACCCATCATCACGTCGTCTACCACATAGACAATGGGGTCTTCGGCAAGGCTCCACACACCCTGACCTACATGCGAGCTGTCTCCCTTGAACCGACTCACGTCAATTGACAAATCCGAAACATTGTTTTGGGCGAGGCTATTGATGTACCCTGACAGGTTGACATCACCCGTCATGTTCATCTCAATCTTGCCGGGCATCGAGTCTATGACAGTTTCATTGTAGGGATTGTCAAAAATGAAGTCATAGGCATACGCTGCAAGATTGCACGCCGTGCCGAGATAGCGGCAATAAGTATCGAGAGAACTGCCGGTAAGCACTTCCTCTATGCCTGTAAGTGAACTATTCTGCACATCGCCTATCACGCTGCCGGCCTTCTGCAGCAGACAGCTTACGCCGCTCGACGATGATGCGGTCTGTGCCTCCGCCTTGGAGTACTTGCCAGAGATATTGGCGGAAAGGGTACCATCAAGAGTAATGCGTTCCTCTTTCTCTGTCTTGCACCATATAGTCATTGTTTCGCCAGACGACAGCCAACTATTGAAAGATGGGCAATAGGCGGTCATGTCTACATCGAAAGCCGTCCAGCCGACGGCAAGAGCAGAATTCAATGTATAGGGGGTAAAGTAAGACATGAAGGTGCATGGTCTCGAAATTCCATCACCCAAGAGGTTCATAGTATTTATGACCGATGTATGGTTGTCGGGGATAGCGTAAGCCAATGAGTGGTAAAACGGATACTTGTTCCTGTTGTTAGTAGAACCCATGTAGACGGCAAACGAATAGTTAGAACCACCAGTTGACGCATCAGTCACATAGTGGAAAATCCTAAGCGTGCCGAGATACTTGTTGTAAAGGCCAAAGTAGTTGCAGTTGTCCAAACCTTCGTCGTTAAGCACACTGAAAGCCATCTCCCACCCATCCTTTTTCTTTACGTCTTTCCGTATATCAACAGGCATCGTCGTTTGGCTAATTTTTGCCCAGGGCAGGTTGACAGTGCTGTGAGTGCCGTTATAGAAAATCTGCGTCGTTTCCATGTTCTCCCAGTCGGTAAGAAAATCATCGCTCGCATTGTACTTGTCTTCTACACGAAATGCCCGGTTGAGCGACAGCGTTATCTGGTCGCCCTTGTCAGACGTCACGACAATCTTGCCGTTGTTGGTCTGGCTGGCATCGCCGCGCCTGAGCGACAGATGCAATACGGGGTGACCGTCAACGGTGCTGTCAGCATCGGTCACAGTTGCCCACTCAGGACAGACTCCGATGGACTGGATTCCCGACGAGATGCTGTCCAAGATAATTATGGCCTCGTCGTTGGCATTGGGAACGTCCAGCCGGTAGAAGTAACTGCTGGGGACGTAACTGCTTCCACTGTCATCATCACTGCACGACGGCAAGAATAAGCACGCCACAAAGAGTGCCGCCATCGCCACTAAACCTTTCCTTATTAAACTTTTTTGCATATCAGTAAGTATTAGATTTCTCTCTTTAGTTTTCTCTACTTTGCATTATGGAAACCACGACAAGTAACACATTGTACACTTGGCATGCGTCCTTTACAAAATTAAAGAAACTTTTAGACTAAAAACAAAAAATCTTAAAAAGAATCCGCAAAAAGCGCTTTTTTATCGTTTCGCCACAAATTACCCCCCCCAACAAGTGTTTTTGCTATCACGACATAGCAAAACGAGCGCTCGCCGCAAGGGGCAGTCTGGCCCAGGCGACAGCGGCAACATACTGCAAGACAAACAGAAACGATGTCGGCGGCAAGGCGCGCCACCACGCCAAATTGCATGCGGACGAAACAAAACCCAAAATATTTCACGCGTTTTCGACACAAAACCTTAAATTTGCACGTTGCAAGGAAACCGCGTATGTAACAAAAACTCAACGTATAACACACATCTAATACACATCAACAATGAAGAAAGCCATACTCTTGTTGGCCATCGCAGTCTACGCTGTCGGCTCCATGGCGCAAACAACAGTAAAAATGAAGACCGGCAAAGCAGCCGGCGAGGATTTCACCTTTACCGTGAGCGACGGAATTGGATGCCTCATTGACTGGGGCGACGGTAAAATCGACACGGTGTTCAGCACCGCAGAGCCTATCACGGGCAAGCTGGCGGGCGAGACCGTCACGCTCAAGGCCATGGGGTTGACCTACCTCGACTGCTCAGGCCAGGAACTGAGCCAGGTGTCGTTCACTGCCGCCACAGACCTCGAGACTGCAATCTTGTCTGACAACAACCTCACCGCGCTCAACACGCTCAGCCTCACCGGGCTCAAGACTCTCTGGGTTGACAACAACCAACTCTCGGCGCTCAACCTGAGCAAGACCACCAACATCGAGAGCGTCGTTGCCTCAAACAACCAGATTACGAGCATCAACGTGGGCACTACCAAGCTGGCTGAAGTCATCGACTTCTGGGTTGACGGCAACAAGCTCAACTCGCTGAGCCTCAACGGCAGCACACGCATCCAGACGCTCAACATCGAGGGCAACACCATCAGCAAGCTCACCATGTCGGCGCTCGAGAGCCAGGCGCTCGCCGTGTTCATGGACGGCAACTCGCTCGACTTCACCTCGCTGTGGAACAAAGCCAACGTGAAGAAATGGTACGGCACAACACAGAACAGCATCAACTTTGCCGAGACCAGCTATAAGATAGGAGAAACTTTCTCGCCCTCTCGAGAGCTCTTCGGCACTAACCAAGACGAGACGGAACTCGCCGCCAGCACCTTCACCTTCAACTGGTATCCCTACACCAACGGCACTAAGGGAACCAAACTCACCAAGGGCACTGCCGGCAGCACCACCGCCGACTACACCGTGGCCAACACCACCGACCAGAAGAACGTCTTCACGTTCAACAAGGCCTACGACGACGTGCAGCTCGAAGTCATGTGCAGCAAGTATCTGGGCTTCCTCCTCACCAGCGACCACATCAGCATCATCGACCCCGACGCCACCGGCATCAACGACGCCAGCGCTGCCAACAACCTCCGCTGCACCACCGGCAAGGGCGAGATGACACTGCAGGCCGACGAGCCTACCGACGTGACCGTCTACAGCATCTCGGGCACCCTCATGTGGAAGGGCCAGGTGCAGGGCGCCATGCGCTTGCAGCTCGGCAAGGGCATCTACCTTGTTAATAATGTGAAAGTAGCCATAAGATAACTCTAAAACAACAAACCCATAACACCATAACAATGAAAAGCAAAAGGACTGTACTGATTCTTCTTGCCGCACTCGGTCTCTGCGGCCACGCAGAAGGGCAGACAAGCAAAACCACACAAACCATACTGCCCGGAACCAACAAGGTAGAACTGACCTGGCTGGGCAAGGCCGCCTACGTGCCCGTCAAGGCCAACAACGAGTTCACCATCGCGACCAACAAGAACTGGGCCAAGGCCACACGCTCCGCTGACGGCAAGATGATCATCGTCACTGCCGACACCACCACCGAGAGCGCACCGCGCACAGCCAACATCACGCTCAAGACAGCCGACGGCACCATGTCGCGCACCATCCAGATAACCCAGGAAGAAGAGAAAATCTACGAGTCTCTCCTCGACGACACGGTAGACCCGCAGATCTACGAAGCCTCCAGCTCGCAGAGCAACCAGGGCATCGCACGCCTCTTCGACGGCAACACCAACACCGCATGGGCCAGCAAATACGGCGTGTCGGAAGACAAGCCCGTCACCGTCACCATGAGCTTCAACGGCAAGGAGCGCGTAGACTACATCGTCTACACCCCGCGCCAAACCTCTGGCACCACCGGCACATGGCAGAAATACACCGTCATCATCACCGCGCAGGGCAAGACCTACACGCAGAACATCACCTCTGACGGCGACACCACCCCCGACACCATCAAGCTGGAGACTCCCGTTTCGCCCGACAAGATTGAGATACGCATCACCGAGGGCCTCAACAACTGCGCTTCGGGTGCCGAACTCACCTGCTACCGCGCCGGCACCGGCAAGGACGAGCTCAAGCAAATCTTCGCCGACGAAGTGTACTCCGAGCTCAAGCCGGGCGTGACGCAAGAGGATGTCAACAAGCTGACCAACGTCTTCTGCAAGCGCATCGCACAGGGCCTGCTCGACGGAACCTACAGCACTGAGTACCGCGCAGCCTCCTACCCCTGCCGCCTCTCCTACCGCGTCCTCTCCGACGAGTGGAACGCGCCGGGCAAGTACTACAGCCAGATAGACAACCCCACTGGCATCAACTTCCGCACCGGCACCAAGCGCGCCGTCTACGTGAGCGGCATACCTGACGACATCTCCGTACAGCTCGCCATCGTGGCATGGTACAACGGCAAGGACGGCAACAACTTCGACGGCGCATACCCCCACACCACCGACTACACGCTCCACAACGGACTCAACATCATCGACTATACCTACGACTACGACGGACTGGCATACATCAAATACTATGCCGACACCCGCGCACGCTACGAACAGGGTGTGCCCGACATCAAGGTGCACTTCATCAGCGGCGAGGAGAACGGCATCCTCACGCTCAAGAAGACCAACAACGAGATGTATGAGATGTGCAACAAGGCAGCCAACTGGGGCAACGTCTGCATCGACGTGCTCGGCTCGCGCGTACAGAGCATCTGGACCAGCGCCGGCATGCGCGACTACTGCAAGGCCAGCGACGGCACCAGCTACGGCTACCGCCAGTACATCAACCTGCTCGACTCACTCGTGGCTTGGGAGCACCGCCAGCTCGGTCTCGAAAAGTACAACCGCATCCCCAACAACCACACCATGGCGTTCACCAACTACGTCTACTACATGTTCCAGACCACCATGGGCGTGAGCTTCCACCACAACCAGGAGAGCCGCGTGCTCAACTGCCAGACCATGATGCTCAAAGACTGGGACGCCATCTGGGGCTTCTCACACGAGTGGGGCCACCAGCACCAGATGCACCCCTACGCCTGCTGGGGCGGATTGGGAGAGGTCTCCAACAACATCTTCTCCTACTACAACGTGGAGCACCTGGGCTATGTGGACAAGAAAATAGACAAAGGCTTCCGCAACATGTTCTACGACAAGAAATTCAATAGCTACTTCGATGGCTACAGCCAGGGCAAGGCCTACTCCAAGCTGCGCCGCCAAGCCTATGAGTCAGCCACGAGCAACACCTCGCTCTACAGCTACAGCACCGACCTGCGCAACGCCTGCCTCGCCGAGGCGGACAGCCTTATGTATAATGTAGACGAGAACCCCCTGCGTTCCGTCAACATCCTCGACAACGAGGTCGGCGTCATCCTGTCGCCCTTCAACATCCTGGGCAACTACGCCACCATCAAGCTCAACTACGCTGACTTCTATCCCGACCTCTTCGAGTCGCTGCGCCAGCAGAACAACCTGCCGGGCGGCTCCACCATCGAGAAGACCGACGGCTTCGACAAATACGAGCTCATCAGCGCCGCGCAAAACAGCAACATCAACAGCCTCTACACCACACTGGCCGAGAAATATCCCGAAAGCTGCTGGGTAACCGAAAACTATCTCAACAAGGGCAACACCAACTGGAACGAAAACTCGGCACCCGCCATGCTCTGCTTCGTGCGCAAGGCCAGCCGCCTCTACGGCTACAACCTCTTCAACTTCTTTGAGCGTGCGGGCTTCCTCCGCGTCGGCGCTTACCAGAACGGCGACTACGGCACCAAGTACCAGATCCTCACCCAGAAGATGTACGACGAGTTCAAGGCCGACATGACTGCCCTCGAGACCGACGGCACCCTCAAGCCCATGACCGACACCATGCTCGAGGATATGTTCTACATCCGCGACTTCAACGAGAGTTCAAGCGACAAGATGTACCCCACTCCCGAAATTCCTAACTGATAAATTTCGCAGCCCTGCCCCATCATAGGCAGCGGCCATAATACACAACGAAGCCCCCGGCACTCATCTGAGCGCCGGGGGCTTCGCTGTTTGTCATTGCTGTCCGCTAAAACCATCTAACATTCGAGCAACCCGAGACAGCCGAAATCAGAAAACCACACCCCCTGAACACCTGCCCCCAAAAAGCCCTTTTTCGTGAAAATTCGCGCAATTCGTGTGCGCCTCATTTCCAGCGCATTACGTTTCGTGCGCACTAAAGAATTTTTAAGTAGGACTTGAGCGATTGAAAAGTAGGACTTAAAAAATTTTTATGCGGACTTAACGAAGCTCAAGTCACCTAAAGCTTGCGACGTCTCCGCCGATACGCTGCGCCGCTTCGGTCTAGTCATCGCAGCGTTTCCGCGGAAAATTTTTCGTTAAGTCCGCACGAAAATTTTTTAAGTCCGCACGATTTTTTTTTAAGT
>CAVGQS010000058.1:0-14972 GCA_963631415.1 Lactococcus garvieae
AAAAGTACTAAGTTTCTCCAAAACATCATAAAAAGGCGGTCGCCAATTTAAGTTTGTCAAACTTTTTTTGACTCTCAGTGCAATTTTTCTACTTTTAGTATATTCGTAACAGACAGGATTTTATACACAAAAAGCTCTCATCCCCAGAGGGAATGAGAGCTTTTATTTTTATTGCATCAGAATTCCGCCGATTTGGGAGTACGCGGGAAGGGAATGACATCACGGATATTCTGCATGCCAGTGACAAACAAAATAAGCCGCTCAAAGCCCAGGCCAAAACCACCATGGGGGCAAGTGCCGAAACGACGGGTGTCAAGATACCACCACATGTCTTTCATCGGAATGTTGCGCTCATTGATTTCGTTCATCAGCTTGTCGTAGTTCTCCTCCCTGATGGATCCGCCAATGATTTCTCCGATTTGCGGGAACAGCACATCGGTACCCTGTACCGTCTGCTCCATCTTCTGGCCGTTCATCTCTGGAACCTCTTCGTCAATCTTCATATAGAAAGCCTTGATCTTCTTGGGATATTTGGTCATGATAACTGGCTTCTTGAAGTACTCCTCCACCAGATAGCGCTCATGCTCGGAAGCGAGGTCGTCGCCCCAACCACACGGGAACTCAAATTTCTTGCCGTTCTTGATGGCCTCTTGCAATATCTTGATACCCTCAGTGTATGGCAGACGCACAAATTCCGTGCCAACCACACCATTGAGGCGCTCCAGCAGGCTCTTGTCAATCATCTTGTTCAAGAACTCCAAGTCGTCCTTACAGTTGTCCAATGCCCACTGCACACAATACTTGATGAAGTCTTCCTCCAAGTCCATCAAGTCATCGAGGTCTATAAAGGCAACCTCTGGCTCTACCATCCAAAACTCCGCAAGGTGACGCGGCGTGTTGCTGTTTTCAGCCCTGAACGTAGGACCAAAAGTATATATCGCGCCCAAGGCTGTAGCGCCAAGCTCGCCCTCAAGCTGTCCGGAAACAGTCAGAGAAGTCTGCTTGCCGAAGAAATCGTCGCTATAGTCAATCTTGCCGTCTTCGTTTTTCTTTATGTCGTACAGGTTCTTGGTGGTAACCTGGAACATCTGTCCAGCGCCTTCACAATCGCTCGCCGTAATCAGCGGGGTGTGGAAATACACATAACCATGATTGTGGAAATAGGTGTGTATCGCCATCGCCATGTTGTGACGGATGCGCATGACAGCACCAAAAGTGTTGGTGCGCAGACGCATATGGGCATGTTGGCGCATGTACTCAAAGGTCTGTCCCTTCTTCTGCATCGGATAGTCAGCGTCGCAAGTGCCAAAGACCTGAATCTCCGTAGCCTGAATCTCCGTAGCCTGACCTGCACCAATGCTCTTTACGAGAGTGCCGCTGCAAGACAGACAAGCACCAGTCGTTACATTCTTAAGAGTCTCCTCGTCAAACTTTTCAACATCGGCAACAATCTGGATGTTCTTTATCGTGGAACCGTCGTTCAACGCTATGAAGTTGACAGACTTGCTGCCGCGCTTAGTGCGCACCCAACCCATCACTGTTACGGTAGAGCCGTAATCAGTTGACTGCAAGGCATCAATTATCTTTGTTCGTTTCATTTCACTTTAAGCTTTAACTGTTCTCTATTTATTATCAGTCACTGAAAACGCCATTCTTTCTGACACCAGCAACATTTATTCATAGGCTCCCATGCGCAGCATGTTCACTTCCGCCTCTTCAAGGAAGCGCCAGTGTCCGCGGCGCAAGTTCTTCTTGGTCAGTCCGGCAAAATACACGCGATCCAACTTCACGACTTTGTATCCCAGATTCTCAAAGATACGGCGAACGACACGGTTCTTGCCGCTATGTATTTCGATTCCTATTTGCTTGCGGTCTGCTTCGCTCACATATTCTATGCGGTCTGCATGGACCTCACCGTCTTCGAGCATTATGCCCTTAAGAATCTTCTGCATGCTGGCAAAGCTGACCGGCTTATTGCAAAATACGTGGTAAATTTTCTTCTTGGCAAACTTCGGGTGCATCATCTTGGCTGCCATCTCGCCGTCGTTTGTCAGGAGCAGCACGCCAGTGGTGTTGCGGTCAAGTCTGCCTACGGGGTAGATTCGCTCTGGGCATGCATCCTTGACAAGGTCCATAACAGTTTTGCGTCCCTCCGGATCGTCAGCCGTGGTTACATAGTCCTTGGGTTTGTTCAGCAGTACATACACTTTGTCTTCAAGGCTGACAGGTTTGCCGTTGAAGCACACACTGTCGGTACGGAGCACCTTGTGGCCCATCTCCGTAACTACCTCCCCATTGACGGTCACCTTGCCGTTGGTTATGTGCAAGTCAGCCTCGCGACGCGAGCATACTCCGGCATTTGCCAGGAATCGGTTAAGTCTTATCGGTTCGTTAGGGTCAAAGTTCTCTTCCTTGTAACGCAGTACTTTTTGTTCGACTTGTCCAGCATTAGTGCCGTAGCCATTGTGGCGGTGCGACATAGGGCGGTCGTAACCGTCCTGACCATTTGCGCCAGGAGCCTGGTTGCGCCAATAACCCTGCCTCTGATAGCCAGGACGCTGAAACCTGCCTTGCTGGCGGTAGCCGCCGCCATTACCACGGCCATAGAAGCGCTGCTCGCCCCTACCGTAGTTCCTTCCGCGCTGCATGCCGCCATCCTGACGGCTTCTGTAGCGGTTTTCATACGGAGCCTGCCCCTCTTCGACGGGAGCGTTGTCGGGCTCATTATATTGTGAACGGTACGGATTGTCGCCATACTGCGGGCGGTAAGAATACTCGCTCCTTCCGTAAGGTCTGCGATAGCCATTGCGGTTCTCAAAATTGTGCGGGCGACGCACCACTCTCTCTCCATACGGTATCCTCTGTCTGTGAGGTCTGCCTGTTCCCGCATTTGATGTGTTCTCTAATTCTTCTTGGCTGTTTCTCTCGTTTTCGTTTTCCATTTGTTTGATTTTTTCGCCTCACGGCGATAATTAAATTAGTATTAAAGTTTACGAAATCAAATTCCTGTGTAGTTGTGCGGCGTAATCTGCATCAGCTCCGCTTTCACCTCGTCGCTCACCTCAAGCTGGCTGACAAAATCATGTATTCGCTTTTCCGTTATCGCTTCGTTTGTGCGCGTCAGCGCTTTGAGGGCTTCGTAAGGGTGCGGATACGACTCGCGCCTCAAGATTGTCTGGATAGCCTCAGCCACCACTGCCCACTGCTCGTCGAGGTCCGACTTGATGCTTTCCTCGTGCAGCAGGAGCTTGCCCAATCCCTTGAGGGTGCTGGCGATGGAAATCATCATGTGGCCGAGCGGCACGCCTATGTTGCGCAACACCGTGGAGTCGGTCAAATCGCGCTGCAGTCTGCTTATGGGCAACTTGGCGCTAAGATGCTGAAGTATAGCGTTGGCGATGCCGAGGTTGCCTTCTGAATTTTCAAAGTCAATGGGGTTCACCTTGTGGGGCATGGCACTTGAGCCTACCTCGCCCTCCTTGATCTTCTGCTTGAAGTAATTCATTGATATATACTGCCAAAAATCGCGGTCAAGGTCTATAATGACAGTATTGATTCGCTTCAGCGTATCAAAAATCCCACACAGTCCGTCATAGTTGCTTATCTGGGTAGTGTATTGCTCTCTTTCGAGTCCCAGTCGGTTGGACACGAAATCGTTGGCTATCGTTTTCCAGTCGTAGGAGGGGTAAGCCACATGGTGGGCGTTGAGGTTTCCCGTAGCACCGCCGAACTTAGCCGGATAGTGGAGTCCCTTCAGCACTTCGAACTGACGCTCAAGCCTATAGCTGAACACGCGAATCTCCTTTCCCAAACGTGTGGGACTGGCGGGCTGTCCGTGGGTTTTGGCAAGCATCGGTATGTCCTTCCACTCCTGGGCGTACGCATTGAGCTGGTCTATCAGCTTCTGGAGCGCAGGGAAATACACATCATGCAGACTGTCCTTGAGCATCAAGGGGAAAGACGTGTTGTTGATGTCCTGCGACGTAAGTCCGAAATGAACAAACTCCTTGAACTGGTCCAAGTTGCCAATCTCGTCAAATTTCTGCTTTATGAAGTATTCTACGGCCTTCACATCGTGGTTAGTGACCTTTTCTATATCTTTCACCGCCTGTGCGTCGGCCAGAGAGAAATCCTTGTATATATTGCGCAACGACGCAAACAGTCCGTGGTCAAACGACGCCAGCTGGGGCAAGGGCAACTCACAAAGCATTATGAAATACTCAATTTCAACCCTTACGCGATACTTAATCAAGGCGTATTCAGAGAAATATTCGGACAAACCCTCCGTCTTGCCGTGATAACGGCCGTCAATCGGAGTCACTGCTGTCAAAGCGTTGAATTCCATGGTTATTGACTTTTGAAAAAACTGGTGCAAAGTTACGCACTTTTGAGCAAAAAAGCACGTAACAACACCTTATTTATTAGACACTCGAGCAGAAGACTCGCCACAGACCGCGTCAAAATCAGCCCACAGCTACCACAATCATGCATTAAGATGCGCTACGTTTCTGCGCACGCATCTCCTGCATGCTAGCCGCCCCCGCCTATTCCCACTCTATCGTCGAAGGCGGCTTTGAGGAGATGTCATAGCATACGCGGTTGACCCCCTTGACATGGTTTATTATGTCGTTGCTGACCTTTGCCATGAAGTCATACGGCAGGTGAGCCCAGTCGGCTGTCATAGCGTCGGTTGAGGTCACCGCGCGCAAAGCGACAGGGTGTTCATAGGTACGTTCGTCTCCCATCACGCCAACAGAGCGCACCGTAGAGAGCAGCACCGTACCAGCCTGCCAGATCTGGTCGTAGAGGCTAACCTCTATCTCTCCGTTTTCATCCATGTCGGCAGGCACGCCGGCTGCAAGCACCTTGCGCGCCTCCTCGCCCTTGAGCCTTACCTTATAGTCGCGCAGACCGCGAATATAGATATCGTCGGCATCCTGCAGTATGCGCACTTTCTCGCGAGTGATGTCGCCCAATATGCGCACAGCCAGACCTGGTCCGGGGAATGGGTGACGCGTTATCAGGTGCTCGGGCATGCCAAGCTGGCGGCCCACGCGGCGCACCTCGTCCTTAAAGAGCCACTTCAAGGGCTCGCAGAGCGACAAGTGCATCTCCTTGGGCAGACCACCCACGTTGTGGTGGCTCTTTATCACTTTGCCGGTGATGTTGAGGCTCTCGATTCTATCGGGATAGATTGTACCCTGGGCTAGCCAACGGGCGTCCGTTATCTTCTTGGCTTCGGCGTTAAACACCTCCACGAAGTCTCGTCCTATTATCTTGCGTTTCTGCTCCGGGTCAGACACTCCCTTCAAGTCGGAAAGGAATTTCTCGCTAGCGTCCACGCCGGTCACGTCCAGCCCGAGGCACTCATAGTCGTGCATCACATCCACAAACTCGTTTTTGCGGAGCATGCCGTGGTCAACGAATATACATTTTAGTCTGTTGCCGATAGCCTTGTTGAGCAACACTGCGCATACCGACGAGTCAACGCCGCCGGAGAGGCCGAGTATCACCCTGTCGTTGCCGACCTGAGCTCTGATTTCCTGTATCGTGGTCTCTACGAACGACGCGGGACTCCAGTCTTGCTTGCTGCCGCAGATACCCACCACAAAATTCTTGAGCAACAGGCTGCCCTGAACGGAGTGGAACACTTCGGGGTGGAACTGCACGCCCCACACCTTCTCGTCGCCAGCCTGATAGGCAGCATACTTCACCTTGTCAGTCGAAGCGATGCAACGCCACCCTTCCGGTATCGCCGTGATGGTGTCGCCGTGGCTCATCCACACCTGCGAGTTGTCATCAAAGCCCTGGAACAAAGGATTGTCCTTGTCAAACTTGCAGAGGTTAGCCCTGCCGTATTCGCGGCTGCCTGCCGGCTCCACTTTGCCGCCATTGGTGTGGCTCATATATTGGGCGCCGTAGCAAATGCCCAAAACGGGCAAGCGACCGCATATTTCGCTAAGGTCTACCTTGAACGCCTCAGGGTCATAAACGCTGTAAGGCGAACCGCTCAGTATCACACCTATGACCGACTCGTCGCCGTGCGGAAATTTGTTATACGGCAAAATCTCGCAGAAAGTGTTGAGTTCACGCACTCTCCGCCCTATCAATTGGGTAGTCTGGCTTCCGAAGTCCAGTATTATAATCTTCTGTTGCATACAGTTGCAATATGTTCAATCAAACGGGGTTGTAACTTTCGTTGTCGTCAGCTTTTGTCGACAGCGTCTCCATATTCTTCACAGTGCCGGAGCCTTTCAGCACCACTATCCTCAGTTCCTCCACCGTCGTGCGGACGAACGTATAGGTTTGCTTGCCTGCACCCTTGGCCTTGCCCGACAAGACGGAATCAAACGTCCCGTGACCGCAGCTTATTTGGATGTCAAACTCGCAATTCGTTCCCTCGCCCCAGTCAACAGTGATGTTGCGGGCCTCACGACCCATGAATATCGTAAGCTTGTCACCCTGCACAATCTTCTTAACTTGGTCTCCGGCGACAACCGCCTCAACGGAGTTGCAGGGAGTCTCCGCCTCAGCCCGCCAGACAGGCAATGCCAACATGCACAGGCAAGCCACGGCACACGCGTACCTTCTCGCCCTTCGTGCCCGAACAAGTCTGAAACTCACAGTCTTCATCTTTTCATTACGCTAAGGGAAAACACTACTTGTGATTATCTATGCAAATTTAGAGATAATTATTGATTTAAGTTGATGCCAGGCAAAAAACTTTCAAGCGGACTAACGTATTTCGAAGCGACTCGCAGGTTTGACCGCCACATACATAAACATTTGGCCGTCCGCTAAAACCCAACCGCCCACGTAGTAGCCCGAATGCCTTGTAAAAATCGCATCGACTTCCTTATATATATAAGAAGGTAAGCAACCACGATATATAACAAGGCAAGCAACCCCGCAACAAATAGGCACTCCTTTTTAGGGACGCGCCGGGTTAGGCTTTCGAATTGTGCTTTCGGGGGCAGTTGGGCTCACCTCTCATTTTCAGCGCGTTACGATTGGCGCACACTAAAGAATTTTTTGAAGCCACTTGAGCGATTGAAAAGTAGGACTTAAAAAATTTTTAAAGCCACTTGGCGAAAAAATCTCCGCGGAAACGCTGCAAGATTTCCGCGGAAACGCTGCAACGTTTCGCCCGAAACGTTGCAGCGTTTCCGCGGAAATTTTTTCGTTAAGTCCGCACGAAAATTTTTTAAGTCCGCATAAAATTTTTTTAAGTCCTACTTTATAACTTTGAAGTGTGTGGTTTCCTGATTTCGGTTGACTCGGGTTGTTGATTAAAACTAGAACAATTTGACTTCGATAGTTTTTGGGAGGGCGTGCTTTTCAAGCACAAAAAAACGCCCGAAGCACGGTTTTGTACGGCTTCAGGCGTATGTTTATGTTTTGTTCTTTGATTCAGACTGTCGGATCTCCCTTGAGGTACTTGTCTATCTTTTCTGCGGTCAGCTGGCCAGAGCGTATGGCTCTCACCACAAGGCTCGGTCCGCTTGCGGCGTCGCCAGCCACAAATACATTTTCGGGCATTTCTGGTTGCTGCGGTTTTAGGAATCCCATGGCGAGCAGCACCAGCTCCGCCTTGATGACATGCTTGTTTCCAGTCTTCTTCATCTGCGGGCGGGCGTTTCCTTCGGTCTTCTCCCACTCTATTTCCTCAACTTCGGCAGATGTCACCTTTCCGTCCTTGCCCATAAACTTGTTGGTATTGAGCAGCCAGCGGCGTTCGCATCCTTCCTCGTGGGCAAATGTGGTTTTGAGCACCACAGGCCAAGCCGGCCACGGGGTCTGCGGATTTTGGCCAACGGGCGGTTTGGGCATTATCTCGATTTGGGTAACCGACAGGCAACCCTGCCGATGGGCAGTGGCGATGCAGTCGGCTCCGGTGTCTCCGCCGCCTATCACCAGCACATTCTTGCCTTTAGCCGAGATTCTCTTGCCTGAAGGGATTTCGGTTCCTGCGAGGACTCTGTTTTGCTGTGACAGGTAGTCCAGCGCCACATATATGCCGTCAAGTTCGCGGCCCTCGACGTTCAGGTCGCGTGCCTGTGGCGTGCCTGTGCATACTGCATAGGCGTGGAAGCCGGCGGGGAGTTTCTTGGGGGCTATCTCAGAGTTTGTGCAAAATTTTACGCCCTCATCTTCCATCAGCTTGATTCTGCGGTCTATTATCGCCTTGTTAAGCTTGAAGTTGGGTATTCCGAAACGCAGCAATCCGCCTGCCAGTTCGTCCTTTTCAAACACGGTGACGTTGTAGCCCATCCTGTTCAGGCGATTTGCCGTAGCGAGTCCGGAAGGCCCGCTTCCGATTACTGCCACATTGTAGTCGTTGCGCTTTATCTTGAGCGGGACAACATATCCCTCCATGAAGGCATGCTCCATGATGGCCACCTCGTTCTCACGGTTGGTTGTCGGCTGCTGTATAACGTGGTTCAGCACACAACTCTTCTCGCACAAAGCCGGACAAACCCTGCCCGTAAACTCCGGAAATTCGTTGGTCGTGATGAGGATCTCATACGCCTCCTTCCATTCGCCCTTGTAGAGCAAATCGTTCCACTCCGGGATCTTGCTGCCCTGCGGACATGCCCAGTGGCAGAAAGGCACACCGCAGTCCATACATCTCGATGCCTGTTCCTGGCGGTCGTGGGAGTTGAGCGTCTGCTCCACTTCTCCGAAGTCGTGAATTCTGTCGTGTATAGGTCTGTAGCCTGCTTCTTTCCTGGCTACTGTCATGAATGCTTTTGGATTTCCCATGGTTCTGCCGTGTTATTAGTTGTTCATCCAGATATTGTTGATTCGCTCGCGCAGGACTCTGTCTTTTTCGTCTTGCATCACTTTCTTGTACTCTATCGGTATCACTTGTATGAACTGGTCTGCATAGTGCTGCCAGTCGTCGAGCATTCTGCGGGCAAGCTGCGAGTCGGTGTAGGTCCAGTGGCGGTGTATCAGTTCGCGCAGTTCGTTACGGCTCGAGCTTTCGTCAAGCAGGCTGAGCTCCACCATCTCCATGTTGCAGAAGTAGTCAAAGTTCTGGTTCTTGTTCCATACATACGCGATGCCGCCACTCATACCAGCGGCGAAGTTGCTGCCAGTCTCTCCGAGGACCACGACCCTGCCGCCTGTCATGTATTCGCAGCAGTGGTCGCCGGCGCCCTCCACGACAGCGACAGCTCCGGAGTTGCGCACGGCAAACCTCTCGCCAACGCGACCGTTGATGTAAATCTCACCGCTTGTGGCGCCATAGATGCCCGTGTTGCCGACAATCATGTTGTCCTCAGCCTTGAATGAGCACCTCCGGCTCGGCTTGATGGCGATACGTCCGCCCGACAAGCCTTTACCCACATAGTCGTTGGCCTCGCCTTCCAGGCAGAAGTTGACGCCCTGTATGAGGAAGGCACCGAAGCTCTGGCCTGCAGCTCCCTTGAACTTGATGTTGACGGTGGAGTCGGTCAAGTAGCCTGTACCATACTTCTTCTCGATGTAGCCCGACAGCTTGGTGCCGACGGCGCGGTCCGTATTCTTGATGGTATACTCCGTGTTGCTCTCGCTCTTGCGCGCTATGGAGTCCGACAATTCCTGGATGATGTCGTCGTCAAGCACTTTGGGAATCTGATTGAACGGACGGTGGTCGAAGTGGCGCATAGCAGCAGTGTCGTCCATGGCGAGGAGCCGGCTGAAGTCAAGCGTACGGGCTTTCTTGTCAAGGTTGTCCTTAGTGACAATCAAATCTGTGCGTCCTATGATGTCCTCAAACTTCTCAAATCCCATTTCTGAGAGATACTCCCTCACTTGGCGCGCCAGGAAGTGGAAGTAGTTGATGATATATTCTGGCTTACCGGCAAAATGCTTGCGCAGGTTGGGATCCTGCGTGGCCACTCCCATGGGGCAGGTATTGGTGTTGCACTTGCGCATCATCACGCAGCCCATAACTATCAGCGGCAGCGTGCCGAAGGCGAACTCATCCGCGCCCAACAGTGCCATCATTATCACATCGCGTCCAGTCTTGAGCTGACCGTCAGTCTGCAGCCTTACCTGTTGGCGCAGTCCATTGGCAGTGAGCGTTTGCTGGGTTTCAGACAGTCCTATCTCAGGCGGAATGCCCGCGTAGCGCATCGAGCTAGCCGGACTAGCGCCTGTGCCGCCCTCCGCACCGCTTATTACGATGAGGTCCGCGTTGGCCTTGGCCACACCAGCGGCTACAGTGCCCACTCCGCTCTCAGCCACCAGCTTAACGCTGACCGCAGCTGTGGGATTGACGCACTTGAGGTCAAAGATGAGCTGCGACAAGTCCTCTATGGAGTAGATGTCGTGGTGAGGCGGCGGGGATATCAGCGAAATTCCTGGTATGGAGTGACGGGTCTTGGCGATGACCTCGTTGACCTTGAAGCCCGGCAACTGACCGCCCTCACCGGGTTTTGCGCCCTGAGCGACTTTTATCTGAATCTCTTCGGCGTTGACCAGATAGTTGGTGGTCACGCCAAATCTGCCGCTGGCAATCTGCTTGGTCTTGCTAGACAGCGAGACACCGTCGACCGTTGAGGTGAAACGTTCGCTGTCTTCACCGCCCTCGCCAGTGTTTGAGCGGCTCCCAAGTTTGTTCATCGCCAAGGCTATAGTTTCGTGGGCCTCCTTGCTGAGCGCGCCAAACGACATGGCGCCGGTGACGAAGCGCTTCACTATGCTGTCCTCGCTCTCCACCTTGTCGATGTCGATGGGCTTCTGAGCTTTCTTGAAGTCAAAGAGATCTCTAATGAAGATGGGCTTTTCAGCGTGGTCTACAAGATCGGTAAAGTCTTTGAACATCTTGTAGTCGCCAAGCCTTGTGGACAGTTGCAGCTTGCTTATGACGTCGGGAGTCCAGGCGTGCGGAATACCGTCTTTCCTGTAAGAGAACTGCCCGTTGTTCTTGAGTGGCGGAAGTTTGTCGACAGGACTTGTAGTGTCGAAGGCGGCATTGTGCATTGCAATAGAGTCAAGCGCGATTTGCTCGAGGTCTATTCCGCCAATTGAAGAAGAGTCGGTGCCAAAATACTTGCGCAGCAATTCTTTGCCCAGACCTATGCTTTCAAACAGCTTGGCGCCCCTATAGGAGCGGATGGTGCTGATGCCCATCTTGCTCATGATTTTGAGGAATCCTTTGCAAACTGCCTTGATGTAGTTCTTTTCGGCCATCTCATAGTTTTCCTGAATCTTGTGTTTGTTCACAAGGTCGTCAATCACGGCAAAGACCATATAGGGGTTGATGGCGCTGGCGCCGTAGCCCAGCAGCAGTGCGGCATGCATAGTTTCCTTGATCTCGCCGCTCTCCACTATCAAGGCGGTCTGCACCCTACGCCCAAGGGCTATGAGATAGTGGTGTACTGCGCTCACGGCAAGCAGCGACGGAATGACCGCATGAGTCTCGTCGATGAATCTGTCGCTCAGGATTATATAGTTGATGCCTTGTTCAACGCTCTCAGCTGCTTTCTCACACAGATTCTGCAAGGCGTCCTGCAACCCCTGCTTGCCCCTGGAGATTTCAAACACCATGGGGAGCTTCTGTGTGCGGAAGCCCTTGTACTCTATATTGCACAGCAAGTCAAGCTGAGTATTGTTGATGATTGGGTGAGGCAGGCGCACCATCTTGCAGTTGGCGCTGTCAGGCGTGAGGATGCTATGCCCCACTCCACCGACATATTCCGTCAACGACATCACGAGTTCCTCGCGGATAGGGTCTATCGCCGGGTTGGTGACCTGTGCAAACTGCTGACGGAAATAGTTGAAGAATGTTTGCGGCCGGTCGCTCACCACTGCAAGGGGCGTATCGTTGCCCATCGCCGCCGTGGGCTCCACTCCGTTGACGCACATGGGGACTATCGTGCGCTCAATGTCTTCCATTCCGAATCCGAAAGCCCTCATCTTACACGGCAGGTTGTCAACAGAATTGCTCACCTTGCGGCCACTGTGCAGTTTCTCCAACTGGATGCAGTTGGTGCTGAGCCACTGTCCGTAGGGATGTTCCTGGGCAAGCTGTTTCTTTATCTCACCATCATAGTAAATCTTACCTTCCTCGGTGTCTATTATGAGCAGCTTGCCGGGTTGCAGGCGGCCTTTCTCCACAATCTTGGTCGGGTCGAAGTCCATCACGCCCACCTCACTCGCCACAACAATCATGCCGTCAGAAGTTATGGTGTAGCGGGCAGGGCGCAGTCCGTTGCGGTCAAGCATGCCGCCCGCATAGCGTCCGTCGCTGAATATCAGCGCTGCAGGACCGTCCCACGGCTCCATTAGGATAGAGTGATACTCGTAGAAGTTCTTCAGATCTTCGCCAATAGGATTCTTGTCGTTGAAACTCTCAGGAATCAGTATTGACATTGCCTTGGGCAGACTGAGACCGCTCATCACCAAGAACTCCAGCACATTGTCGAGCGAAGCGGAGTCGCTCATGTCGGGCTGGATGATTGGAGTCAGCTTGCGAACGTCGCCAAGTTCGGGTGTCGAGAGGAGCGACTCGCGGGCCTTCATCCAACCGCGGTTGCCCCTGATAGTGTTTATCTCACCGTTGTGAGCCAGCATCCTAAAAGGCTGCGCCAACGACCAGCGCGGGAACGTGTTGGTGGAGAACCTTGAGTGAACCAAAGCCAGTCCGCTGGTGAAGTTGGGGTCTTGCAAATCGAGGAAGTACTCTTTGAGCTGCTTGCTCGTCAGCATACCTTTATATATAATGTGGGTGCTGCTCAAGCTCACCACATAAAAGTCGGCATCGTGAATCCTCAGTTCTATGGACTTGCGCAACAGGTAGAGCTTACGCTCAAGTTCCATGCCCTCAGCATCTGACGAGGGAACTACGAAAATCTGCATTATCAGCGGTTCGCTTTCGCGGGCTACCTCACCAATGCAATCCGTGCTGACAGGTACTGGCCTCACATGGAGCAGACTGAAACCGTTGTTGTTTATTTCCTCTGTCAGAAGTTCTATAACAGTGTTCCTCCGCTCCTCTTCCTTAGGCAGGAATACAAGGCCGGTACCATATTTGCCCTTTTCGGGCACGGCAACGCCTTGCAGGAGAGTGAATTCGTGAGGAATCTGCACCATGATGCCAGCTCCGTCGCCACTCTTCCCGTCAGCGCCTTCAGCCCCACGGTGCTGCATATTCTCAAGCACTGTCAGGGCTGACTCTATGAGCTGGTGGCTCTTCTTGCCCTGTATGTTCACAACCATTCCTATACCACACGCGTCGTGTTCATACCGGGAGTCATACAAACTTTTTTCTTCTGAAGTCATAATTGTCTGTTTTGCGCTCCTCCGCCATTCTGCAGTGCAAACTTTTGCTGATTAGTTATCACTGCCGCTGTGCGGGAAGCGGATTTTTCTTCTTTGTGCAAAAGTACAAAAAACACGACAAATTTAAGACAACCCGCTCCAATTGTTTCAAAATATCTACAAAACGCAGTAAAAAACAGAAAAAAAGTAATGTTTCTTCGCTTTTCGCAAACTACTATTTGCAAATATGCGGTAACAATCACAACAAAACGACCTGATATTCCTTCACGCCCTTGTTGCACAACATTTTGTTGAAACAGTAAACTAATATTGACAAGGAGAACAAGGCATAATGCAAGGTGCGGATACGCAATGGTTAAGTTCTTGCGTTAGGCAGGCTATCTCCTTATTCTAAACAAACTGTCCTCGCGGCCCACTATGTTGTGCTTTGTAGAGAAGCGGTTTTTTCTGCCGCTCTGCTCTTTCCCAGTTCCGTAGTCTCCCGTGGGCATGACATTGTGCAGGACTGTGCGGTAACCGTTCCAACGGTACATCACGTCATTGACATAATTGAACGTTTCCTTCCCTGCCATGTAGCCGAATTTCACAACGGGGTCTTTATAGAAGCGCGGTTCGCCCAGATGCAGCACAAAATAACCTACATCATCCCACTGGTGGGGGTTGCGCCCGTACTTGCGCGCGAGCGCCATGGCATCGGAGATGTGGCCATAGCCGCCATTGTAAGCCGCCAGCACAAATTTCTTGCGTTCTGTAGGTTCGGCTATTTCCCCAAACTTCCGTTCCAAACGCTTCAAGTACCTAGCCGCTGCCATCACATTCCTTTCGGGGTCGAAAATCTCGTCAGCCGCAAGTCCCATCGACGAGGCTGTTGACGGCATCAGCTGCATAAGCCCTTTGGCGCCTGCCCACGAGACAGCCTCGGCATCAAACCCAGACTCCTGGTAGCACTGCGACGCTATCAGTTTCCAGTCCCAGCCGCACTCCCTAGCTGCCCTAGCGAAGAGGGCGTCATAGTTAGAGGCAACGCCTTTAGAGCGCGACAAGAACACGGGGCGTGACCTGCGTCTTCTATACTTGTTGCCGCTGACTGCGAGAGCCTCCGACTGCACTTTGCGCTCAACACCGGCAGAATACCACTCGCCTACGGCTCCGAGCAAGTCCGCGCTTGAGGGTCTCACTGCCCACGAACCGGTTGAGTCGCCCACAGCGCAAGCGGCAAGACCATTCTTGCTAATGACCGACGACGGCAACTTGCACGCGATGATGTCTGCCTTTGACTCTTTGAGCATGGCTATCATTCCGCTTGTGTCACTCGCAACCTCCATACGCAATCTCAATCCGAGGCTGTTGGCAAAAGCCTCAGCCAGCATATACTGCAATCCGGCGCCGCGCCCGCGCAACTCATAATAAGTATCAGGGCCATTCAGGGTGACACAGATAAGTTCGCCCGCTTCCTCAATCTCTGCCAAGTCGATTTCGGTGCTCGACGCATCGTTCGACGGAGGATTGGGCACAGTCTTTTTGCACCCAGTCCAAAGAAACAGGACCAGGCACATCATCGTCGTTATTTTCACAAAATACATCACAGTCTGCACTTACATGGTTTGACCACGTTGCAAAATTACTTGTTTCTCCTATTATATAACATTGCTGTCCGCTAAAACTCAAGCGAACAACCTATTATAAACGATTGCTGTCCG
>CAVGQS010000059.1:0-14778 GCA_963631415.1 Lactococcus garvieae
GCACTTAAGAATTTTTAAGAAGCACTTGAGCGATTGAAAAGTAGGACTTAAAAAATTTTTAAAGCCACTTGGCGAAAAAATTTCCGCGGAAACGCTGCAACGTTTCGGGCGAAACAAAGCAACGTTTCGAGGCGAAACGTTGCAGCGTTTCGCCCGAAATTTTTTCGTTAAGTCCGCACGAAATTTTTTTAAGTCCGCACAAAAATTTTTTAAGTCCGCACAAAAAACTCTTAAGCGTTTTTCCCTGATTCCGGTTGCCCCGGCTTGTGGCGCAAAAACAAAGAAAGGACCGTTGCCGGAAATGCTCCGGCAGCGGTCCTTGCGATGTTGGTTGCTGCGGCCTGTGGTGTTGCAGCCGCTTATGTGGTTTAGTCTATCACGAGGTTCCAGTTGTGGATGTCGGGCTCTATGCCATACTGTATGTTGCGCAGTTTGTGGTAGAGCTTCTCGCATATCGGGCCCGGTTTGCCGTCCTTGCTGATGACGTAGCTTTTGCCGGTCTCGGGGTCGTCGATCTTGAGGATAGGGCTGATGACTGCCGCCGTGCCGCAGGCTCCAGCCTCCTCGAAGGTGCCGAGCTCGTCTTCGGGAATCTGGCGGCACTCCACCTTGAGTCCGAGGTCGAGAGCCAGCTGCTGGAGGCTCTTGTTGGTGATGGAGGGCAGGATGGAGGTCGACTTGGGAGTGATGTAGGTGTTGTTTTTGATGCCGAAGAAGTTGGCGGCACCGCACTCGTCGATGTATTTCTTCTCCTTGGCGTCGAGGTAGAACTCGCAGGAGTAGCCTGCCTTGTGTGCCTCGTCGTTGGCGCGCAGACTGGCGGCGTAGTTGCCTCCTACCTTATATATACCTGTGCCGAGGGGTGCGGAGCGGTCGTACTTGCGCGTGATGCAGTAGTCGGTGCAGGCAAAGCCTCCCTTGAAGTAGGGGCCTACCGGTGTGACGAAGATGAGGAAGAGGTACTCCGAGGCGGGGTGCACTCCCACCTGTGCGCTGGTGCCTATCATGAGCGGGCGCAGGTAGAGGGCGGCGCCGCTCTCGTAGGGCGGAATGAAGCGCTCGTTGAGCTTGATGACCTTCTTGGCCATCTCGATGAAGAGGTCGGTGGGCATCTCGGGCATCATGATGCCGCGCGAGGTGCTCTGCATGCGGGCTGCGTTTTCGTCGATGCGGAAGACGCGAATCTTGCCGTCGGGGCAGCGGAAGGCTTTCTGGCCTTCAAACGATTCCTGTCCGTAGTGGAGGCAGGTGGCTGCCATGTGCAGGTTGATTGTCTCAGAGGAGCTGATTTCAATTTCTCCCCATTTGCCGTTGCTGTAGCGGCAGCGCACGTTGTAGTCGGTGCGCATGTAGGCGAAAGGAAGTTTTTCCCAATCTATCGTTTCCATATTATTATAATGTGTTTTGTGTAGTTGCCTGTGTCTGTTTGCCGCGGCATCGCCCCCCTGCCGTCGGGGCGGCTGTCTGGTGATGCAAATTTAGGGATAAAATGTCAATGCCGTAACGAGAATTTGTTTGTTTTTCTTCCTTTAACAAGATTTTAATAAGAATTTGTCCTTAAAATGTTGGTCGTTATCTTTATTCACTTTAATTTTGTACGACGAATGTGGCTATGTTCAGTTGGCCGCAGACACCTTTACGGACAGAAATCAATCATTAATATTCCAAACTTAAACAATCAAAAAATGAGTACAACAACTGCGGCTCCGAAAACCAAAAAGCCGGCTAAGAAAAGCGAAGGTTTTAAAGGTATCAAGAATGCGTTTATCGTAATCCTGATCTGTATCATTATTGCGTTCATCATTTTCTACACAGTGTTTGGTGCCGCTAGCCACTTCCAGGGCGGTGACAATGCCAACGACCCTGTTGACCTTATCGGTACTATCTTCAAGGGCGGTATCGTGGTGCCTGTCATCCACGGTTTGTTCTACACTGTTATCGTAATCGTAGTTGAGCGCTGGTTGGCTCTCCGCACCGCTTTCGGCAAGGGCAGCCTCGAGAAGTTCACCAACACCGTGCGCCAGGCTATGGCAGCCAACGACGTTGATGCAGCCATGAAGGCTTGCGACGCTCAGAAGGGTTCTGTAGCCAACGTGGTTCGCGCAGCCCTGCAGCGCTATCAGACTGAGGAGGCTGACGCTACCAAGACCAAGGCTCAGAAGCTTGAGTCCATCAAGGCTGCCCTCGACGACGCTACCGCTCTCGAAATGCCTACTCTGCAGATGAACCTGCCTATTCTGGGTGTGCTGACATCTCTGGGTGTGCTGACCGGTCTGTTCGGTACGGTGCTCGGTATGATCAAGTCCTTCCAGAGCATCTCTGGCGAAGGCGGCGGCGACTCTTCCGCACTGTCTACCGGTATCTCTGAGGCCCTTGTGAACACCGCATCCGGTATCGCCACATCTGCCCTCGCACTGATTTTCTATAACTTCTACACTAACAAAATCGACAGATTTACCTACTCGCTCGAAGAGGTTGGTTTCATAATCGTTCAGAACTACGCCTTGACACACTAATCAACTTAAAAAGGTAAAGACAATATTATGGGACGATTTAAAATCAAAAAAGCTGACTTGTTCATAGACATGACGCCTATGAGCGACGTTATGCTCCTATTGCTTACCTTTTTCTTGATGGCTGGTACTTTCACTAAACCTGAACCTGTTCAGGTGCAAACTCCAAAGTCCGTGTCTGAAGTGCAGATTCCCTCGACCGACATCATGACAATCTATTTGTCAGCGCCCGCCAAGGACAATCCCACCGCAGTGCCGGACATCTATATCAACCTTGACAACGCACCTATCGTCAACAAACTTGCAGCCAAGCTCAAGTCGTTGCCTATGTGCAAAAACATCAAAAAGGCGGATATCGAGTCTTTCAAGGAAACTCAGTCAATTAAGGTTACAATAGGCGAAATGGTTGAGGACAGGGGCCCGCAGGACGACGCCACTACCGACAGCCAGTTCAAGCAGGTAATCAAAGCTGTGCGCGGTATCTACAACGATATCAACAAGGGCGCAATGCCCGACGCCAAGGGCGAGACCCACGAGCGCACGCTGCGCATTGCCATCAAGTCAAGCAAGGACACACCTTACAGTACAATCAAGTTGGTCATGAACTCACTGCAGGATATACAGGAAAACCGCTATAACCTGCTCACCGAGCTCAAGAGCAGACCAGCAGAATAAAGAAGGAGGAGACAGATATGAAGACTAAACAAAAGAAAATGAATGCCCGCGTCGACTTTACGCCGATGGTGGATATGATGATGCTCCTCGTGACCTTCTTTATGCTGTGTACCACTCTGGCCAAACCCCAGACCATGGAGATAGCCATGCCTACCAACAAGACGGAGGACAAAAACCGAAGCCAGGTAGACACCAAGGAGGCTGTCACCATCATACTCGACGAAGACAACAAGGTCTATGTTTACACAGGCAAGCCTACCGATGCGCCCAACACCATCAAACAGGTGTACTTCACCAGCGCCAATCCGGTTGAAGGCATCAAGAGCCTGCACGAAACCCTCAAAAAACACAACCCCGCCTACGATAAGGCCGAAACAATCCGCAAGGACTATGAGGCGCGTCTCAACAGAATGGCCGGAAGCGCCAAGGGCGCCCAGGAAGCTCTGCAGGCTGAGTTTGAGGAAAAGTTCAACGCTGTCAAGAGCGAAAAGGGAACTCCACAGGTTATCATCAAGCCGTGTGACGGCTCTAACTACGACAACCTCATCGAGACCCTCGACGAAATGACCCTCTGCAACATCGGCAAGTACGTCATCGTGCCTATCGATGATGACGACAAGGCCACTCTCGACACCTATAAGTCCACTCATAAAGCGTTATAATCATGGCAGAAGTAGATATTTTATCCAAAAGATGGAACGACCTCCTCTTTCAGGGTCGTAACAAGGATTATGGCGCTTATCAGATGCGTGCCGGTACCGGCAAGCGCAACACCATCGCGCTGCTCAGCCTGCTCGCCATCTTCGCGGCTATCGGACTCGCAGTATTCTTTGCCGGAGTAATCGAGCGGGCAGCAGCCGAGCTCGGCAACGACCAGGCAATGCAGCTGCAGAACGTAGAGCAGGAGGTGGAAGAGGAAGAGGTTTATCAGGAGGAATCCAAACCTGACGAGAAGCCTATGGAGACAGTGACCGAGATGGCATCGTCCATCCAGTTCACCGTGCCTGAAATCACCGATACCCCGGCTGAAGACAAGGAGCTCATCGCACAGCAGAAAGCTCAGGAGGCCAAGGCTAAGATGGGTGAGTTCAACTTCCAGGGTAACGACGAAACCTCTACCAACATCAAGAACGACCAGAAGCAGCTCGGTGCCGTGGCCTCAGCCGGCGGCGGCGAGGGCGACGCCAAGGTCTTCACCTACGTAGAGCAGATGCCTGTGTTCCCCGGTGGCGAGGCTGCCCTCCAGAGGTACATCCTCGATCACTTCAAGTATCCGCAGGTTTCACTTGAAGACGGCGTGCAAGGTACCATCATGGTCCGCTTCGTCGTTAAGGAAAACGGTTCGGTAGGTGAGGTGCAGATCCTCAAGGGTCTCGACTCCTACTGCGACAAGGAGGCCAAGAGAGTCATCTCCAGCCTGCCGCGCTTCACCCCTGGCCGCCAGCAAGGCAAGCCCGTGAAGGTGTGGTACCAGATTCCTGTTAGACTCGCAATCGAGTAACAGCTGACGGGAGGGGTCCGCAACTCCTCCGCAGCACCACCTGCAGGCACACCCCGTGTGTCGCACATACCAAATCCGCAGTCAGACGCTCCAAGTCTGGCTGCGGATTTTTGTCTTGACAAATTAAAACAGAACGAAAGGTTGACTTTATGTGACTTTGGTTTTGAATTTTCCTGCCAAAATGTCTATATTTCAAATAGAGAAGAACTCTTATATCATGAAAAACGTTTTATATATTTACGGTTATGGCGAATCGGTAGAATCTGATACCTACAAATGGCTGAAAGAGAACCTCGAAGCCAAAGTTACATGCGTTGAGTACAGTTAGGAGACACCCGAAGAGTCTGTCAAAAAACTCTATTCTATAATAGAACCCGGATATTAATATTGTAATAGCGTCGGGTCTCGGTGCGTGGTATGCAATATATGCAACCATGCCTATAAGTTTGCCGTGCATACTTATTAACCCGGTGGTGGACGGTAATTTTGTGACCACGTTTTCCGGTGTAATGGAGAAAGACGTTTTGGAAAAGTATTTGTCGTATATCAAGGAACATTCATTTTTTGAGAAAAACTTTTGGGACGGGATAGAAGACGGTTGCCGTACAGTTTACAGCAATTATGATGAAGTAGTCAAGCCTGACAACAAATTCCTGTCACGCAATTTCAAGACAATACACTTTCTCCCCAACGGCAAGCATAAACTTAATCCAAAAGAGCTGAAGTTTGTGGCAGATGCATACAAAACGTTCACGGAAAAGACTCTTCCGCAATACAACAAATTCGTTGACAATCCATTCCCGCAACTAACAGATGAGTAACTGACAGGACAAATACGGGGAGCACATCTCTCCGCCCTCACGAGCAGCCTCTTCCAATCCCTCTCCCAAGGGGCTGCGGTCACAAAAAAAGCCGCGGACGCTGGTCCGTGGCTTTTTTGTGTATGTGTTGTCGCAAGTGTGCGGCTGGGTTATTTCTTGTAGAGGAGCCATGCGTCGGGGTAGGTGGCGCGGAGGCTGTTGCGCGACTCGATGGCCTGGTCTTTGGTGTCGTAGGTGGAGGCTATGACGCGGTAGAGTTTGCGCTCGGGGTTGATGGCTATTTGTGCCTGGTAGCCGTTCTGCTTGAGTTTCTGCTGGAGTCCTACGGCGTTGGCCTGGAGGCTGAAGCTGCCGCAAACTACGCTGTAAGCCTTGAGTCCGGCTCCGTCAACCAACTGCACGCTTTCCTGCTGCACCCTGACGTTGGTGTCGGTGGTGGTAGTGGCGGGCGCTGCTGTGGTAGTGGTGGTTGTTTCTTGCTGCACCGGCGTTACGTTGATGGTTGCGGTTTCTTCGGTCACCTGCTCTGTCTGCTGCGCTGATTGGTTAGCGGCCTGGGCTTTTTCGTAGGCTTTCTTATAGAGACTTTCGTTTGATTTGCACGACGACATACCAAAGGCGAGAGTCAGGCAGAGAGCAACAGCCGCATAAGTCTTTGTCTTGTTCATGAGGGAAAAGTGTTAGGTTGGTGTGTATAGTTTTGTGTGTGGCGGCGCCGGCGCAGAGGGGCGCTGTTTGCCGCTTTCATATATTTTCTGCAAATATAACAAATTTCGTTCAATCGGCAAGTTGCAACTGCGGTTATTAGTGTATTTTAGTCTTTATTTGAAACTTTTTTGCCGCCAGTGTGGTTTTTGTTGAAAAAGTTGCCTAATTTTGAAGCACGAACAACTTAAAACAGTAATACGATGAAAGGTTTAGGAGTTTTTGCCGCCGTGCTTGGCGGTGCTGTCATCGGCGCAGCGTGCGGTTTGCTTTTCGCCCCGGAGAAGGGGTCGGAGTTGCGTGCTAAGATTGCTGAGGCTATCCGTAGCCGCGGCATCAAGCTGAGCCGCAAGGAGATGGACAGTCTGGTTGACGACATTGCCGACGAACTGCAGAACGCAGAGTAAGGACTGAACCGCAGGAGGCGCTGTCTCCGCCTGCAGGTGCCGTACTGGCTGCCGGCTGTGGCTGGCGGCGGGACGAGGGAGAGTGGGGTGTCCCCGCTGTCTCGGGCACGGGCGGGACGCGGTGTTGTGGTTTGCGTGCTGGCGTGTTGCAACAAGTTTAACTAAAGCGTAAGGCTGATGGAGAAATCTACTGTCCAAAGGATTGTGGCTGGCATCAAGCGGTATTTCGGCTTGCAGCGCGAGTATGTGGCGCTGACGTTTGCCGAGAAGCTGACCGTGCTGCTCACGGCGCTCGTAGTGGGCGGCGTGATAGTGCTGTTGCTGCTGTTGTGCACCGTGTTTGCGTCGCTGGCCTTGAGCTCGTGGATTTCCTCGCTCACGGGCAGCGAGGCGCTGGGTTACGCTGTGGTGGCGCTGGTGTATCTGCTGGTGAGCCTGCTGGTCTATGCCAACCGTAAGCGGTGGATAGCCAACCCGATAGCCGACTTCCTTGCCAACACCCTGCTGGGCAACGAGGGCAAGGACGCTGAGGACGGCGAGAAGCCTCTCTGATTTCAATCCGGTTTCGCCAAGTGAAAGAATGACGGTATGAAGAAGACCACTCTCAACGACATAAGGAAGCGCAAGGCTGAGGTGCTGCGCGAGATGAGGCAAGTGCGCGCGGACGTCCGCTCGGACTGCTACGCGCTGTGCCATCCCTTCAAGTCCGCAAGGGGCGGCAAGGGCGGCAAGATCGGTGCCCCGGCGTTGAGCAAGGCGTTGTCGGTGGCGGGTTTCGCGCTGCGCACCTACAAGACGGTGTCTTCGGTGGTGTCGTTCTTCCGTAGGAGGAGAAAGCGCTGATGGGCAGGCTGATGGCTATTGACTACGGCGCCCGTCGCACCGGGATTGCCGTGACTGACCCTGCGCGCATCATCGCCAACGGCCTCGTCACTGTAGAGACCAAGAACCTGTGGGACTTCCTGACAAACTATGTGAGCAGCGAGACGGTCGACAAGATTGTCATTGGCATGCCCGTGCAGATGTCGGGTGCGCCCTCCGACAACCAGCGCAACATCACTCCCTTTGTGAACCGCTGGCGCAAGAATTATCCCAACATACCCATTGAGCCGTTTGACGAGCGATTCACCTCCGTCATGGCTCACCGCACGATGATAGAGTCGGGCATCGGCAAGAAGGCCCGGCGCAACAAGGCGCTCGTCGACGAGATAAGCGCCACCATCATCTTGCAGTCCTACATGGAGAGCATATTTTACGACAAAACAACATAGAGATAACAGATGATACTACCTATTTATATTTACGGACAGCCGGTGTTGAGGGAAGTGGCCCAAGACGTGGAGCTCAACAAGGAGGAACTCGCCCCGCTGATCGATGACATGTTTCAGACGCTCAAGGCATCGGACGGCGTAGGCCTCGCCGCACCCCAAATAGGCAAGGCCATACGCGTGGTGGTGATCGACCTGAGCATGCTGGCAGAGGAGTTTCCCGAATACAAGGACTTCCGCCACGCCTACGTCAACGCCCACATACTGGAGTATTCGGAGGAGACCGAAACGATAGGCGAGGGTTGCCTGAGCCTGCCTGGCATTTCGGAAGACGTGTGCCGTCCCTCGCGCATCAAGGTGGAGTATTACGACGACGACCTGGTGCACCACGAAGAGTGGGTAGACGGCTACCTGGCGCGCGTGATGCAGCATGAGTTCGACCACCTTGAGGGCAAGGTGTTCACCGACCGCATCAGCGCTTTCCGCCGCTCTATGCTCAAGAGCAAGATGACGGCATTCCTCAAGGGCAAGGCCCGCTGTTCCTACAAGGTGCGCACCGTAAAGAAATAGAGTACTGTAAATCACTCAGAAGAGATGAAGCTCATGCTGCTGCCTGCCGGTTTGCGACCCTCTCCGGGGGCAGTCATGCGTTTGGCGCTGCCCCTGATGCTGTTGTGCCTGGGCGGCGGCAAGGCCGTGGGGCAGCTGAACACCGACGCCGTGATGATTGTGGGGCGCAACGCGCTCTACTATGAGGACTATGCGCTGTCCATCCAGTACTTCAACCAGATCGTCTCGGCCCGCCCCAATTTGTATTTTCCCTACTATTACCGCGCCGTCGCCAAGTACTACCTTGGCGACTATATGGGTGCGGCCGAAGACTGCAACCTGTCGGTAGAGCGCGACCCCTACATCGCCGATGTCTACCGGCTGCGCGCCATTTGCCATATCCGCAACGACAACTACGGGCTGGCTGCCGACGACTACGAGCACCTCATCAAGATGCTGGGCTTCAAGGACCGCGATGTGTGGTACAACCTCGTCTTGTGCAAGTCCAAGCTGGGCAAGAACGACGAGGCTGGCTCGCTGCTCGACTCTATGGCGGTGGCGTGGCCCGACTATGCCAGCGTATATCTGCTCAAGGCCCAAGTGGCCATGACGCGCAGCGACACACTCTCTGCCGACACACTGCTTCGTCACACCGTGGCGCTCGACTCCGTCAACACCGACGCCATCTCGGCGCTGGCGCTGCTGTGTCTGCAGAAGGGCAACAGCCAGGAGGCGGAGGCGTGGTACTCCAAGGCGATAGGCCTCTCGCCGCGCCAGACGCAGCTCTACGTCAACAGGGCGCTGGCGCGCTATCAGCAGACAGACCTGCGCGGAGCCATGACCGACTATAATGCCGCCCTCGAGATTAATCCAAACAACTATCTCGCCCACTACAACAGGGCGCTGCTCTGCATGCAGGTGGCAGAGAACAGCCTGGCCATACAGGACCTCGACTTTGTGCTCGCCCGCCACCCCGACGACCGCCTGGCGCTCTACAACAGAGCCATCGCGGCTCAGCAGACCAGCGACTTCCGCAGGGCAATAAGCGACTATACCACTATCATCAAGGAGTTCCCCGGCTTTGCGGGCGCCTATGTCAACCGCTCTTACTGCTACCGCATGATAGGCGACAGGCGCCGCTCCGACGCCGACGACCGCAAGGCCATGCAGCTGCAGCTGGACCAGGCCTACACCCACAAGGAGGCTACGACCCCCATGGACTCGGTCACGCGCGACAAGTCCGACCTCGACATCGAGGACTACGACAAGCTCGTGACCGACGAGTCGGAAAACGTGATGCCGACCTATGCGTCGGAGTCGCGCGGAGCCATACAGAACAAACCGGTTGAGGAGGACTACCAGCCCCTCTTCGCCATGACCTTCTTCCGTGCCGACAACGGCCTCAACTACTCGCAGGCCGAGCAGCCGGCGTTTATGGACTCGCTCAACGCCCGCTGCCAGCTCTGCTATCCGCTGTGCCTCTCGGCGCGCGAATTGTCGGTGACAGACAGCCAGTACCTCACCATACGCAGCTACCGCCACCAGACGGAGGAACGGCTCAAGGACAACCCGGCTGACGGCTGGCTGCACCTGGCGGCGGCGGTGTGCCTGAGCGCAGAGCGCAACTACGGTCAGGCGCTGTCTCACCTCGACGCCTGCGAGAGGGCGGTGGCTGGTTCGCCGAAGGAACTGGCGGTAGCCGTGCGCAGTCTGACGGCTGAAGTCAAGGCCAAGCAGGCAGACCTGACTGTTCAGGACGGCGGCAAGACAACCACCGACGACACCAAACTGAAGTACGCCGGCGCCATCAACGACCTGACGGCGGCGCTGGAGCAAGACGCCAGTTGCGCGCTGCTCTACTACAACCGCGCTACGCTCTACGCCCGTAGCCGCGACTACTCGCGTGCCGAGGCCGACTTCACCGAGGCTCTGCGGCTCAATCCGCAGTTGGCTGAAGCCTACTACAACCGCGGGCTGGTCTATATGTACACCGACACCCAGCAGGCTGGCCTCGCCGACCTCAGCAAGGCGGGCGAGCTGGGACTGTTCACGTCCTACAGCCTGATTAAGCATTTCATGAAGAAATAGCATGGACACGACTGCAGCAAAAGCATCACTGCGTACTAATATAAGGAACAGGAAGAAAGAATTCCTGGCAACCACCTCCCTTGAGCAGCGAGTGGCGCTCTCCGAAGAGATATTGTCGAGGGTGGAGAGCCTGCCCGCCTTTGCCGAGGCGAGTGTGGTGCTCGCCTACAATTCGCTTGACGACGAGGTCTGCACTCGCGGCTTCCTCAACAGGTGGTTTGAGAAGAAGACTCTCTTGCTGCCCAAGGTGGCGGGCGACACGCTCACGCTCCACCGCTACCTGGGCGAAGACTCCGTCTCCAAGGGCGCGTTTGGCATCGACGAACCCACCACACCCTGTTTCGAGGACTGGGACAAGGTGGATTTCGTGCTGGTGCCGGGCGTGGCGTTCGACGCTGCCGGCAACAGGCTGGGGCGCGGTCGCGGCTACTACGACCGTCTGCTCAGTGAGTTGCCCGAGGCGGCGCGGCTCGTAGGCGTCTGCTATGATTTCCAGATGCTGCCCCACATAACAACCGAGGCCAACGACGTGCCAATGCACAAAGTGATTTGTTAGCACACCGCAACGAGACCCTAAACCGACAAAACATAATTTTGCAATGAGATATATCAGTATTTTGACAAGTGCCATTCTCCTGCTGCTGGCCAGCTGCGGCAGCTGGAAGACCCCTGCGGCCAGCGAGAAGCAGCTGCCGCCGGTGTTTCCGGACTATGTTGGCGTGACGGTGCCGGCCAACGTGGCGCCGCCCAACTTCGGCATCGAGGGCGCGTCGCACATCCAGGCCGTCTTCACTGCCGGGCGCGAGACCCTTGAGGTGTCGGGCGACGACTACATAGAGATTGGCGCCTCGCAGTGGCGCTCGCTGACTGAGGCTGCGCTGAAGGCTGGCGGCAAGATAAGCGTGGCGGTAGCCGCATGGACCGAGCGCTGTCCCGACGGGGTGGAATACAGCCCCTTCTGCATCTATGTTAGCGCCGACAAGATTGACAACTACGTAGTCTACAGGCTCATTCCGCCGGGCTACGAGTCGTGGAGCCGCATGGGCATCTTCCAGCGCGACCTGACTTCCTACGACGAGACCGCCATCGTCACCAACGAGCAGAACCACAACGGGTGCCTTAACTGCCACTCCTTTTGCCGCTACGACGCCAACAAGGGCCTGATGTTTCACGCCCGCGGTCAGGGCGGCGGCACCGTGGTGTACCAGGGCGGCAATCTGCGCAAGGTGGCACTCGAGCAGATGGGTCCCCAACTCAGCGGCACGTACCCCATGTGGCATCCCAGCGGTCGCTTCATAGCCTTCTCGAGCAACACCACGCGGCAGTCGTTCTACGGCCACTCGCAGGACAAGATAGAGGTCTACGACCAGCGCTCCGACCTGATGGTCTACGACGTGAAGAACGACTGCGTGCTTACCGACGAGCGCTTTACCGACAGCCTTAACTGGGAGACGTTCCCCGCCTTTTCGCCCGACGGCAAGTGGCTCTACTTCTGCACTGCCAAGGCGGTGAGGGTGCCTATGGAGTACGACAAACTGCGCTACAGCATCTGCCGTGTGGCCTTCGATGCCAGCACGGGACAGCTCGGCGCCAAGCTCGACACTGTCTACAGCGCCTCGCGGCAGGGCGGGAGCGTGTCGTTCCCCCGCATCTCGCCCGACGGCAAATACATGATGTTCACATGGGCAGACTGCGCCACCTTCCCCATCCACCACAAGGAGGCTGACCTTAGGATGATAGACCTGGGCGCCAACACTGCCGTCAATACCGACGCCCTCAACAGCAAGGACGTGGACAGCTACCACTCGTGGAGCAGCAACGGCCGCTGGATAGTCTTCAGCAGCAAGCGCATAGACGGGCGCTACACCCGCCTCTTCCTCGCCCACTGGGACGGCAAGCGCTTCTCCAAGCCCATGCTCTTGCCCCAGCAGAAGCCCGACCACAACCGCAACAGGCTCTACAGCTACAACATTCCGGAGTTCTCGAGCGCGGCAGTAAACATCGACAGAGACGAGATGGCCAAACTCTTCACCCCCGACAACTAAGAATCCTAAGAACAATCTGACAATGTCAAAACATAGAAACAAATCAATGGCAGCGCCGTCGCCCGGCAAACCCAAGCACAAGGCGGCTCCCATTTCTCACAGCGCCAAGGCCGTGAGCGCCAAGAAGCCCGAACCCATGGCCGCCAAGCTGGGCTGGTGGGTAGCGCTGGTGCCTGCGGCTATAGTCTTTTGCTTCGCGTGGCTCACGCTGAGCCTCTATCCCCAGACCGAGTCGATGCTGGAGAAAGTGGGCTTCTACATAGGCACTGGCGACTTCATCGCCGGCAAACTGTCGGAGTATCCCGGCGTCAACAACCTGCTGTCGTCGTGGCTGGTGCAGTTCTTCCAGAGTCCCACGGCGGGTGCGGTGATAGAGTCGGCAATGCTCGCCCTTGTCGCCCTGCTCGCGTCGCTTGTGCCTGTGGCGTGGTTCAAGGGAGCCGGCTGCAGTCTCAAGTCGTGCACTGGTCCTTCGATCTTGCTCGCCGCCATACCGGCGCTGGGCTTGCTGCTGCTCTTCACCCACAAGCTTAGCCTCTACATCAGTGCGCTCTGGTTTTTCGGGGCGCTGTGCCTGGTCGGCCTTGCCGTGCGCCGCAAGTCAAACGTCCTCTATTTTGCCGCCGTGGTTGCGGTGGGGCTGTTGTCGTTCCTGATGATTTCCTTCCCCGTGACCGTCTTGCTCATGGCAGTGCTGGCGGTGCTCGTGCTGGTAGGCGACAAGACCGGCGGTGCTGACAGCCAGGGCAAGAGGGTAGTGGCCTGTCTGCGCATTGCCGTACCGCTGCTGCTCATAGTGCCGGTGGCGCTGCTGGTGGCGTGGAGCTCCGATTCGCTCGACTTCATACCCCTCGACTCGAGGTGGTGGTATGCTGCGGGGGCTGGCGAGAGACTGCTCATTCTGCTGTGCCTGTTCGTGTCGCCCGTCGCCCTGATGTTTGTGCCGAGGGTCAAGAAGACGTGGCGGCAAGTGGCGGTCGAGATGGTGTGCTGCGCGCTCATTGGCCTGATGGGCTACCGCCACATGGCTGCCGACGAGGAGAGCAAGACCACGGAGACCGTCTACCGCTATCTCGACTATGCCGAAAACGGGGAGTGGGCAGCGCTGCTTGACGAAGTGCGCAGCGAGGCCGACAATACCAACATGTTCTACATACAGTGCGCCATGCTTGCCGAGGCCCGTCTGGGCACGCTGGCCGACAACCTGTTCAACTATCCCATCAACACCCCCGAGCAGTTCTGCCCGCGCCTTGACACCAAGCCCTACGCCACAGACTTCAACCGCATCTTCTACCGCGAGATTGGCGTCTACGACGAGGCCTTCCATCAGGCTTTTGAGTACGGAATGAGGGTGACGCCCGAGTCTGGCTTCTGCTTCGCCTCGCTTCGCCACATGGCGGAATATGCCGTCAAGTTGGGTGACCGCAAGCTGGCGGAGAAATACCTGTCGCTGCTGGAGAAGACCTCGTGCCACGCCGGCTTCGTAGCCGAGCAGCGCAGCCTGCTCAAGGACAGCCGCCCGGCGAAAGCCCCGCTGAGGAGCTTCGATTTCGTCCGTGCCTTTGTCTTCAACTCCGAGATGGCGCATCTGCTTGACCATGACAAAGACAACAAGATGGTCTCCGACTACCTGCTCTGCGGACTGCTGCTGAGCAAGAACCTCGAGATTTTCAAAACCATACTGATTGACAGAGCCGACAACTACAAGGGCGCCATGCTGCCCAGGGCCTACGCCGAGGCTGCAGCGATGATAAACCACCTGAGACCCGGCATCTTCGGCGACACCGTGAAGTACTCGCCCGACTACGACCGCCAGTTTGAGCAGTTCATGACCGTGCACAACTCAGGCCAGGACGACTCCGCCTTCAAGGGCACGTTCTGGTACTACTACGTCTACGCTGAGATTCCGTCGTTGGCCGAATGGCAGAACGCCGGCCACAGCACCTCCTGACGCACAGACTCGCGCAAGTCTGTCAACACCCCCCAAAAAAACTATTGGCAGCCTGCCAAAAGACAAACACTTACAAGTCCGCAACTCCCTTAAAACAGAGCTGCGGATTTTTTTTTGTGCCAAGCAGATTCCAATCGGTCAAATAACTGCCCAAATGACCACACGAAAGTTGCTCGCAAAACACTAAAGAGTTTTTTGTGCGGACTTAAAAAATTTTTATGCGGACTTAAAAAATTTTCGTGCGGACTTAACGAA
>CAVGQS010000060.1:0-14663 GCA_963631415.1 Lactococcus garvieae
GGCGAGATTTTTTCGCCAAGTGGCTTTAAAATTTTTTTAAGTCCTACTTTTCAATTGCTAAAGTACTACTTAAAAATTCTTAAGTGCGCACCAGGCGTAATGCGCTGAAAATTAGACGCACGCGAAATGCGCGAATTTTAACGAAAGGAACTTTTGAGGAAGGGTGGTTCCGGGGCTCGGATGTTAGAGGCTTTTAGCGGACAGCAATGTCTCTCTCTTGCCGCAAAACAAAAACAGGGCTGACTCCTCAAAGCGAGGCGTCAGCCCTGTGTTTTTGTTTGAATAAAAAAAAGTGGCGGATTTCTCAATCGGCCACCATCAATACTAACAATTTATCATTATGAGCAATTAACAACAAGTTAACCACTATGGAAAATCAAAACACTATATACAATCTAACGTATCCCTTTCATTTAACGTATCCCTTTCATTTAACGTATCCCTTTCATACTGACGTGTCCCTTTCATAAATAAACGAACTATTTCCTTTTCATAGATATGGTGCATTCCCTTTCTTTCCGGGCTGGTTGTTATTGTTTCTCGCAACATGTTGCTGACTCTGTTTTTTTGAAGTGATAGTCTCTTTTTGAAGTGAAAGTCTCCTCGTCCGCGAAGGTGTCGCGGACATTCTCTGGTTTGCGTCGTGCGGGTCTCTCTGTGTGTCTGGTTTTTCTGCTTTGTGTGTCGGCGTTTGGCGCCGGGGCCGTAGCTGCACGGCGCCGCCTCTCTTCAGCCGGGTCCAATCCTTTGCCCTCAATTCCCTCTCAGTGGGTTATTCCCTTTCTGTTGGGCATTCCCTCTCTGGGTGTTGTTCCCTTTCTCTGCGTGTCATTCCCTTTCTCTCTCACTGTGTGTGTAGCTGAAGATGTGGCGGACGCCGTGCTTGCGGACTACAATCCCATGCCTGTGCATTGTCTCAGGGCAAGGCTATGCTGTGCAGGGACCTTTTGAGGCCTCCGCTCCGTTGTGACGCGATAAGATGAAAGTTTGTCTTCATAATTCTTTTTTTGATTAGGTGATTATTCCGTTAGCTCACTAAACCGTATCATTTTTCCCACCGTGGCTATTATGATGGCTCGGTTGGGTCGGTACTTAAACCGTCTCTTGATACTCCGTATTGTGTTAGATCTCTGTGAGGACACGCCTCTTGCTGGGCTCGTCTCCTCTCTCACAATGGTCGGCCCCTCATTCTACCTTTCTTGCTTGGTGCCGCTTCTGTGAGTTTTGCAAGTGCAAAGTTAGGAAGATGTTTCGACGCAGCCAAAAATATTCCGTTAAACTATGTGAAAACGCGCAATCTATTTATACTTGCTGCCTCTTGACACTGGGGCTGGCTAAACCCTCGCAGCCTGCCCTCAAGGGGTAGGGCGATAGACTGCAACTCTCTTTGCTATAACAAGAAAAAGGCCCTGCGCTCCGCTTTGAAACGCAGGGCCTTTTCCTTATATATATATAATAGGTATAGACTTGTCGGTTATTTTACCTCCACGTACGACGCGAGACGCTTGGCCTTGTCGCGCAGTGCGTTGAGGTCGCCGTCGAGCGGTCCGTTGCAGACCACCACTCCCATGCGCCGGTTGAGGCGCGTGGTTGGTTTGCCGAAGATGCGCAGGTCGGCGTCTTCCTCGCAGGTCTTCTCGAGCCCTGCGTATTGCGGGGTCTCGGTGCTGGCTATGCCGGAGAGTATGACGGCGCTGGCGCCGATGCGCAGCTGCTTGACGCAGGGTATGGGCAGTCCGAGCACGGCGCGGCAGTGCAGCTCAAATTCGTTGAAGTTCTGCGTGCCGGCCAGGGTGACCATGCCCGTGTCGTGCGGGCGGGGCGAGAGTTCGCTGAAGTATACTCCGCCCGTGTTGCTTATGAAGAACTCCACTCCCCAGATGCCGGCGCCGGTGAGGGCTCCGGTCACGGCTGCCGCCATGCGCTGCGCTTCCTTCAGGTGCTCTTCCTTCATGGGCATGGGCTGGAAGCTCTCGCGGTAGTCGCCGCCTTTCTGCACGTGGCCTATGGGTGCGCAGAAGAGGGTGGGGCCGTTCTTCTGCGTCACGGTGAGCAGGGTTATCTCGTAGTCAAACTTTATGAATTCCTCTATGATGAGTTCCTTGACGTCGCCGCGGCTGCCGCTCATGCCGTATTCCCAGGCGTGCTGCAGGTCGCCGGCTGTCTTGACGAGGCTCTGCCCCTTGCCCGACGATGACATCAGCGGCTTGACGATGCAGGGGAATCCCACCTCGTCGGCTCCTGCCTTGAGTTCCTCGAAGGTCTTGGCGTAGCGGTAGTGGGCGGTCTTGAGCCCCAGTTCCACTGCCGCCAGATCGCGTATGGCCTTGCGGTTCATGGTGAAGTTGACGGCGCGGGCTGAGGGTGTGACCTGTATGCCTTGCTTCTCGAAGTCGTAGAGTTTTTCTGTCCTGATGGCCTCTATTTCAGGCACTATGATGTCGGGGCGGTGCTTGCGCACGGCAGCCTCGAGGGCGTCGCCGTCAAGCATGGAGAACACCTCGCACTCGTCGGCCACCTGCATGGCGGGCGCGCCGGCATAGCTGTCGCAGGCTATCACGTGCTGCCCCAGCCGTTGGGCGGCAATGACAAATTCCTTGCCCAGTTCGCCTGAGCCTAAGAGAAGAATCTTTTTCATGTGTGTAAGTATGTGTGTCTGTCTGGATTGTTCGTGTTTCCTGGTGTGTTCTCTGGTGCGGGTCGCGGTGCGGCTGCCGCTCGTTGCTGTCGCCGTGGCTCCACGCCCCCGCACGCACTCTGCAAAGATACTCTTTTTGCGCCACAAAGCGCCGCTTGCGCCCACTTTATTTTTCTGCGCCAGGGCAAGACGCTCCGTTGCCGCAAATACCGCAACCGCTGTTTGGGTGAGTTTCTGAAAGAAGTGGAACTGACCGAAGGGCGCGCGGCGGGCATAACGTGCCACTCCGCATTCTTGAATGGGTGGCAAAAGTGAGCAGATTGAAGATGGCTCAGGGATGGGTGAGCCGATAAATGAGCCGATAAATGAGCCGATAAATTAAATGATACGATAATGATATGTTAGACGATACGATAAAAAGCAGGCTGGCAGCTCGGGGGGGGTAGTCGGATGGCGCTTCTGAATATACTTCCATCGTCTTCCTTAGCCACTTGCACAGCTTGTCCCGAAGGCTCTGGGGCTCCGTGACCTTCACCATGTTGCCATCTCTGGCGACGGCACTCCGCATGTCTGCTTCTTTTTGTTTTCCATACTCTGTTAGTTTTATGATTCGAGTGCAAAGTTAGGCGCGGGGTGTAACAATATCCGTGACAGGTTTGGGAAAAATGCAGGTCAGAACAAAATTTCTTCAGGCTTGATACGGTCCGCCTCGGTGATGGGCCTCATCACCCTGCACGGCACTCCGCCCGCCACCACTCCGGCAGGTATGTCCCGCGTGACGACAGCTCCGGCTGCTATGACCGAGCCGTCACCGATGCTCACGCCCCCGATGACGGTGACGCTGGCGCCCAGCCATACGTTGTTGCCAATGTGGATGGGCTTGCTCTGCGTGAGCGGCTCCGCCAGCCGCTGCTCCGGATTGACGGGGTGGCCCGCACAGGCCAGCACGCACTTGGGGCCGATGAACACATCCCTACCTATATATATAGGCGACGTGTCGAGAAACACGCAGTCGAAGTTGACGAGCGTGACGCGCCCGCCGGCAAAGTGTGTGTTGATGCCGTAGTCGAACTGCACGTGCGGCATAATCGCCACGCGCTCGCTCCATGTGCCCAGCAGCTCCTTGAGTATCGCTGCCTGCGCCTCGCCGTCTGACGGGTCAGCCGTGTTGTACTTCCAGCACAGCCGCCGCGCCCTCTGCTGTATGTCTTGTGGAATGCGCCTCACGTTGCCCGCGTAGGGCGCGTCGGCAGTGACGATGCCGCGCACGTCAGTATGGTCCTCTTGTCCTGTCATGTCCTTAGCTAATTGGGAAATTATGTGCAAGATAGTGAAAAGTTCAGAGAACAATCCACAGCGCCACCCAAAAATTGGCCAACTATGTAAATGAAAGTTGGCCAACTGTGTAAATGGACGCGGTAAGTATTTGTTTGTCAGCAAAAAGCAAATTTCCTGTTGGGGCGGCAAAACGTAAGCCGGACAATACGGTTGCACCTCCATAAGGGCAAGCGGAAGGGATTGCTGTATGCTAGGGCTCGGCAGGCGCAGAATTCCAGAAAATGCTGGGGTTGTGGGCGATTTTTTTTGGAAGGCGAGACTTCGTTTCTTTTTGATGGTACTTCAGTTCGTCAGAGAAGCATTTGCGCTCAACTCGTGCGGACTTAAATTTTCCGGACTTTAATAAACGGTTGGCCGTTTCCGCGGAAATGGGAACGCCCGGTAGCTCTCCGATGAAGAGAAGTCCTTGTCTGATGAAATAAAGTCCTTGTCTGGTGAAACGAGGTGCGCGTGGTGGGGGATTTTGGGTAGATTAGGGCTTGGGGATGTTCGGGACGATGCCTTTAAGGCAATTAAAACTGGCTTTAGGCTAAAAAAAGTTGTACCTCGGCAAAGAATTTTCCGACCCTGCTTTTAACTTTGCAGTAGACAAAGGAAAGAGAGATGATAAAAGCAGTATTCAAGGGCATTCTGATAGTCTTCGGACTTGTGTTGCTGGTTCCTCTGGTGAGGCTTCTGGTGGCAGAGCTGGGACCGCTTATGGGACAGGTAGGGCATTTCGTAGTGACCTATCATAGCCAGTTGCTGATTGCTGCGTTGGCTGCTTTGTTCATCTACTTGATATTGTACATTATTAACAATTAGAGGTTGTGCGCGACACGGATTAGCGTATGCAATTATGGCATGGATGTACGATTTGCACCTGTATGGGCATTATTACACCAGAAACAGAGAACGGCGTTTTATGGACTTGGATGTCACTGTTCCAGACTTTGACCTTAGAGACAAAGCCCTTGTCAACAGGTTGGCAGCGATGCACTACCCTGACGCGGACCCTAATGATATTGATGCAATGGTTAGTATTAACAGGAAATACTGGAAATAAGTAGGCTATATGCAAATTCTAGGATACATTATCGTTATTGCTTCAGTCTTTGGAGGAGGATACCTGGCGGTAGAAACGGATCTCCATTGGGCTATTCCAACCGCAATAGGTATTGGCGGCTTAATCTTGGGTGGTTCTATGGCATCTAAAGGCTAGCCGCGAAAAGAGAATTCTCCGTTATGCCTTCTGGCGGCTCGGGATTGCCGGTCTCAACACCGTCTGGTATTGACGCAGGCGGTGCCGGAAGGCTAAGGGTGGAGGATTGAGAGAATCTGAATACTGGGTGGTACAGACGCCATACAGCAGTGTGTACGCCCAGTATTTTTCACCCCTTGACAAGGTTCTGCCATTTGTCTTCCGAGGTTTGGCGCGGGCTTTGTACTATATATAGAAAGGAATAACAACAAAAACAGTTTGTATGGCAAATGCATATCGCAAGCATATCTGGCTGCTTGAGACGCTGAAGCGCTTCAAGAGGCTGAACTATGAGGAGATCAACGAGCTGTGGCAGCGCTCTGCGCTGAACGACCTGGGCGAAGACCTCTCCAAGCGCACGCTGAACAATCATGTCAACGCTATATTCGCGACGTATGGCATTGAGATAAAGTGCGAGCAGGGCGGTCTGTACAGGTACTATATTGCCGGTTCTGACGATTACTTCATCAAGGCGCAGCACGATGCGTTTATCTCCAACTCGATGATACAGTCTTGCATGGCAAACAAGGCGATGCAGGGCAGGGTGCTCATGACGGATGACTTCAAGGACGAGAGGATAACCCTCATTACCGAGGCGATGAACAGAAGCCTGAAGATCAGGGTGCACCGTTTCCGTGACTGCTCAGATGTCCTTGACGACGAGGGCAACACGTGCGAGGCGTATAATGAGGACTACTATGTCGTGGTGAGCCCTTACTTCATCGCCAAGCTGCCAGACTTTTGGTATCTGTTTTTTGAGAAGGATGGGAAAATCCGCGCTTTCGGTTTCTACCTGATGAAAGAGGTGGAGATAACGGACGAGCCGTTCGTCTTTCCGCCGTCGTTCAACTCTCTGGCTTTCCTCGGCGAGATAAGGCGCAAGGAGATATGGGACGTGGGAGACCGGGATGATATGGCGGCGGTTTATGCAATGCTTAAAATGAAATAAAAGGGTATGGAATATAAATATTTAAAGATTAAGAGAAGGGAGATTCCTGGAAGGGATTTGTGGGTAGTGGATTTTGTGGATTTTCTTAGGATTGTTGACGCGTGGAGCCAGGGCCATATTCTTGACCACATTGGTGTGCAGAAGATGGGCGTCATATATGGCGTGACGTGCCCGGAGACTGTGGCAGGCATATCTAAGTTTATAGCCGAGAATATTCCTGTGGAGAGGATGAATGAGCTGATTGGCACCGCCATTATTCTGGGCAGTGCAGAGTCTTACACCAATTATATCTATATGTGTCCAGACAACACGCAAGACCACATGCGTAATGTGACTCTGAAATACGTGAACGAAAACTTCAACTATGTTGACCGCGAGTTTGTAAGAAAGTGAAGAAGAAGAAATTGCAGATAGGCGCATACGTCACCAGGCGCCACGGAAAGATTTTCAGGCCTTTTGCCGTAAGGAAGACTGACGGGGTGAAGATAGGCTTGGCGGATGGCGAACTCAATGTGATAGTCATGCCTAGATATGAGTTGCTGTATGTGGATGATGACACTGCGACTGCCTGCTTTAAGGATTCTGTGAACGAAGGAATATCCTGTTTCGAGTCTCCGGGTCCAGAATATGACGAGTGGTGTATAGACCTCAATACAGGCCTGATAGTGTCTCGCGGCCTGCGTAAAGAGATGAATTCTGGCTGCGAGGACTGGGTTGCAAGGTGGGCGGAAAAGGGGATTCTGGCAGACATGGACTGGCTGCGCGAGAGCGAAGAGGGAATGGGGCAGTTGGAAACCGCCAATGCGCCTGTGTTCGCAAACCCGGATGAAATGGAGGAAGAGCTCAGCGACATGTATGACTCCGATTATGTGTATTCTGACAAGTATCTATATGGCGTCAAGGACGAGATAGCGGACTTCGTTGTCATGCCTGATCGTCCTGGATACATACTCGAGTCACATAGCGATGACGAGTGGAGCGAAGTGGTTGGCGGCATAAAGAGAAGGCTTAAGGTGGGCTGCTAGTTTTGGAACCGTGCGGCGGGGCAGTCTGGCAAAAGACGGTACGCAATAATGCGACGCAGAAAAGAGGAGCGAGTGAAAGGGAATACAAAAAAATGAGGGGAATGATGTGCCGTTGTCGGATAACGGCAGTAACTTTGCAGTCGTTTTTGGCGCGGGGCCGTTGCCCGCGTGCCAAGACGGCATGGGATCGAGTGCTTGCTAAACCTCGTTAAAAACAAGAAATATGGAAAGAAAAACTCCTCAAGTGAGTGTGCTGTTCATGTTTTACTGCATACTCTTCTGCGTTTGCCTTATTGCGTCGAACGTGTTCGAAACCAAGCAGACCGCCGTCGGGCCGTTTTCGCTGACGGGCGGGCTGATTGTGTTTCCGGTCAGCTACATTATTAATGATGTGGTGTGCGAAGTGTGGGGATACAACCGCGCACGCCTGCTGATATGGCTTGGTTTTGCCATGAACTTCTTCTTTGTGGGCGTGGGCGCCTTGTGCGACGCTCTGCCGCCGGCTCCCTACTGGGCTCACGAAGACGGCTTCCACGCCATCTTCGGTCTGGCGCCCCGCGTGGCAGCCGCCTCGTTTGTGGCGTTCATAGTGGGCTCGTTTGCCAACGCCTACGTGATGAGCGTGATGAAGGTGCGCGACGGGGGCAGGCGCTTCTCGCTGCGCGCCATCCTCAGTTCGGTGGTGGGGGAGACCTTCGACAGCCTCATCTTCTTCCCGCTGGCGCTGGGCGGCGTGGTGCCGCTGGAGGAGCTGCCGTGGCTGATGCTCTGGCAGGTGGTGCTGAAGACCGCCTACGAGGTGGTGGTGCTGCCGGTGACCATCCGCGTGGTGAAGGCCACGAAGAAGCACGAGGGCGAGGACGTCTACGACAAGGACATCTCCTACAATATTTTCAGAATGAAGGGGCTGAAGTAGGCGGGGCGCTGAGGGCTCTGCGGCACGAAAAATACTGAAACAGAGCAGAAAAAGCGTCGCGAAGCACTGCTTTGTGAGAAATAATCCGTAACTTTGCAGCCGATTTTTTGCACAATCAAACAACATAAAGTCTAATTTATCCATTTAACTAACTGTTTTTTAATGAACAACTTTAAAGATGTAATGCCGCAGAGCGACTTCGACTGGGATGCCTACGAGGGTAATTCAGCGGCAACAGAGGCTACCAAGAAAGAGACTGAAGAAGCCTACGGCAAGACCCTTAGCCAGGTCAGCAACCACGAGGTGGTTGAAGGAACCGTGATCTCTATCAGCAAGCGCGAAGTGCTCGTTGACATAGGCTACAAATCTGACGGTATCATTTCCGCCAACGAATTCCGCTACAATCCCGACCTGAAGGTTGGCGACAAGGTAGAGGTTTATGTAGAGAAAGAAGAAGACAAGAAGGGCCAGCTTGTGCTCTCTCACAAGAAGGCTCGTGCAAAGCGTGGCTGGGACCGTGTGAACCAGGCACTGGAGACCAAGGAGATTGTCAAGGGCTTCGTGAAGGCTCGCACCAAGGGCGGTATGATCGTCGATGTGTTTGGCATCGAGGCATTCCTCCCCGGCAGCCAGATCGACGTGCGTCCTATCCGCGACTATGACGTGTTCGTAGAGAAGACCATGGAGTTCCTCGTCATCAAGATCAACCAGGAGTACAAGAACGTTGTGGTTAGCCACAAGGCTCTCGTTGAGGCTGAGCTCGAAGCACAGAAGAAGGAGATCATCTCCAAGCTCGAGAAGGGCCAGGTGCTCGAGGGTACTGTCAAGAACATCACCACCTACGGCGTGTTTGTTGACCTTGGCGGTGTTGACGGACTCATTCACATCACTGACCTGTCTTGGGGCCGCGTGAGCGATCCTAAGGATATCGTGGAGCTCGACCAGAAGATCAACGTTGTAATCCTCGACTTCGATCAGGAGAAGCAGCGCATCGCACTGGGCTTGAAGCAGCTGACCCCGCACCCATGGGATGCTCTCGACCCGAACCTCAAGGTAGGCGACAAGATCAAGGGCAAGGTGGTCGTTATGACCGACTACGGCGCATTCGTAGAGGTTGCTCCGAGCGTGGAGGGACTTATCCACGTGAGCGAGATGAGCTGGAGCCTGCACCTCCGTTCGGCACAAGACTTCATGAAGGTGGGCGACGAGGTAGAGGCAGTGATCCTGACCCTCGACCGCACAGAGCGCAAGATGTCGCTCGGCATCAAGCAGCTCAAGCCGGATCCATGGCAGAACATAGAGGAGAACTACCCCGTAGGCAGCAAGCACACTGCCAAGGTGCGCAACTTCACCAACTTCGGCGTGTTTGTTGAGCTCGAAGAGGGCGTAGACGGCCTCATCCACATCTCCGACCTCTCTTGGACCAAGAAGGTTAAGCATCCGTCTGAGGTTACCCAGATTGGCGCTGACATCGACGTGGTCGTTCTCGAAATAGACAAGGAGAGCCGTCGCCTCAGCCTCGGCCACAAGCAGACCGAAGAGAATCCCTGGGACGTATTTGAGACCATCTTCACCGTTGGCTCTATCCACGAGGGTACCATCATCGAGGAGCACGACAACGGCGACGTAATCCAGCTGGAGTATGGCATCGACGGTTTCGCTACTCCCAAGCACCTCGTCAAGGAAGACAAGACCAAGGCCCAGCTCAACGAGAAGCTGCCCTTCAAGGTGCTTGAGTTCAACAAGGTGACCCGCCGCATCATCCTCTCTCACAGCCGTGTGTTCGAAGATGAGCAGCGCGCCGAGCAGCGCAAGACATCAGCGCCCCGCAAGCAGAACGACACTCCTGAAATCCAGAATCAGGCAGCTGCCACTTCGCTTGCCGACAACGACGCTCTGGCAGAGCTCAAGGCTAAGCTCGCTGAGCAGAGCAACGCAGAGTAATCCCGGCCGCAAGGCTGGAATGCAATAAAGCATCAGCACAACGGTGGGGAGGACTTGCCCTTAGGCAAATGGGGCAGAGAGTCCTCCCCACCTTTTTTTTATTTATAGATTGCGGAACAAAGGCACACACACAGACAGCAGTGGAAAAGTTTGAGGTAACGATATTGGGATGCGGCAGCGCCACCCCTACGCTGAGGCACAACCCGTCGGCGCAGGTGGTCAACATGCGCGACAAGCTGTCGCTCGTGGACTGCGGCGAAGGCACGCAGCTGCAGCTGAGGCTGCGGCGGGTCAAGTTTATGGCCCTGCGCAACGTGTTCATCTCCCACCTGCACGGCGACCACTGCCTGGGCCTGGCTGGACTGATAGCCACGTTCGGACTGCTGGGGCGCACCAAGAACTTCCACGTCTACGCCCCCGAGGGACTGGAGGGCGTGATGCGCGCCCAGACCGAGCTGTTCTGCCACAAGCTGGAGTATGAGGTGGTCTACCACACGATAGACACCTCCAAGCATGCCCTCGTCTACGAGGACCGCACCATGGAGGTGTGGACGCTGCCCCTGAGGCACTCGGCGCCCTGCTGCGGCTTCCTGTTCAAGGAAAAGCCCTCGCTGCCCCATATCAACAGGGAGATGACCGACTTCTACGGCATCCCGGTCAGCCGCCTGGATGGCATCAAGGCCGGCAGCGACTGGACGTGCGACGACGGCAGGGTGATTCCCCACTCGCGCCTCGTGATGCCGGCAGCGCCGCCGCGGTCCTACGCCTACTGCTCCGACACCTCCTATCTCCCCTCCTTGGCGCCGCTGGTTGAGGGCGTCGACCTGCTCTACCACGAGGCCACCTACCCCGACGGGACCGAGGTGAAGGCACGCCTGCGCGGCCACTCCACCGCGGGCCAGGCTGCAGCCATAGCCAAGGCGGCAGGGGCGAAGAGGCTGATGATAGGCCACTATTCCGCCACCGTAGAAGACGTGTCGGTCCTGCTCGACCAGGCGCGCCGGGTGTTTCCCGAGACCATCGCCGCCGACGAGGGGCTGACGGTCAAAGTATAAGACTTAACGCAGAGACCCTATGAGCAAATTGTGGAACAACGTGTTTTTCTTTGCCGGCGTCGCCGCTGTGGTGGTGATGCTGCTGAGCTTCGACATGGACTACGCAGAGCTGTGGGCGCACATCCGCAGGGCAGGGGGGTGGTTCCCGCTCGTGGTGGGCGTCTGGCTGCTGATATACTTGCTCAACACCGTGAGCTGGTACCTGATAATCCGCAGCGGCAGCAGTCGCGGCTCGGTTAGTTTTGGCAAGGTCTACAAACTCACCATCTCCGGCTTTGCCCTCAATTACGCCACCCCCTGCGGACTGATGGGCGGCGAGCCCTACCGCATCATGGAACTGACTCCTCACATCGGCAGCGACCGCGCCACGAGCAGCGTGATACTCTATGTGATGATGCACATCTTCAGCCACATCTGTTTCTGGCAGTTGTCGGTGGTGCTATATATAATAATGTATACGCCGAGCCTGCCCCTGTGGCTGATGCTGGCAGCCGTCTCTGCGTTTTGCCTCACCGCGGTGTACTTCTTCGTGAAGGGCTACCGTCACGGCATGGTCGTCAAGCTGCTGCGCGGTCTGTCGCGCATGGTTTGGGCCGGCAAGTACTTCGCCCGGCTCTACGACCGCCACAAGGACTACCTCGCCAAGGTAGACGGCCAGATAGCCGAGCTCCACTCGCTCCACTCCCGCACTTTCTACGCCTCCTTCCTCGCCGAGTTTGTGTCGAGGGTGATGACGTCGCTTGAAATCTACTTCATCCTGCGCATCTTGACCAACGACGTCAATTTCTTCGACTGCGTGCTCATCATGGCGTTCACGTCGCTGTTTGGCAACATCTTTTTCTTTTCGCCCATGCAGCTGGGAGCCCGCGAGGGCGGTTTTGCGCTGTCGGCCAGCGCCCTGTCGCTGAGCGGTGCCTTTGGCGTCTATGTGGGTCTGATAACCCGGGTGCGCGAACTCATCTGGATTGTCATCGGACTTGCGCTGATGAAGGTCGGCAGGCGCCACAAAAGCGGAGAAACGAAAAAAAAGTGATTTTTTTTGGAAAAAACTCCGCCAAAATTTGGAATACCAAAAAAAGCTTCTTACTTTTGCATTTAGAGAATAATCCGAGAAGTAGTGAACCGCATTATAACATCCATATTGGCTTTGTTCTTGCTGTCAGCCCTGCCAGCCGTCACGGCGTCGGCGCTTGAGGCTGAGTCGCAGCAGGAGTCTCTCGCAGCCCCAGAGGCGCAGGAGATCAACGTGAGCGTGTCGGGCAACGCCCTGCGCGTCACGGGAGCAGCCAAGATGACGATGAAGATTTATTATCTCACCGGCACGCAGGCGGCTTCTTACTCCATTGAGAGCGACGACCAGCAGGTCTACACCGATCTCGCCAAGGGCGTATATGTGGTGAAAGTGGGCAAGTTTGTCCGCAAGCTTACTATTTCTTGAAACTCCGCGTGGGCGGCAGCCTGGCGGACAGACAGACTATGGATTGGCAATCATGTTTTCGGACTGGTTGCCTTGTGTTTTTTTAAGAACAACCCAAACAGACATTTCCACTCCCGTCGCCAACCCCGCCACGGCAGGCGCGCGACAGGCAAAATAAGGTCAGATGGCGCAACACCCGAGCGACAAGCAGCTGATAGAGATGATCAAGAACCCAGCGGAGAAAACCAAAGGGTTTGAGCTGATTGTAGCCAAGTACAGCTCGCGCCTCTACTGGCAGATACGCTACGTGGTGACCTGCCACGACGATGCCGACGACGTGCTGCAAAACACATTCATCAAGGCATGGAACGCGCTCGACTCCTTCCGGGGCGAGTCGATGCTCTCCACATGGCTCTACCGCATAGCCGCCAACGAGAGCCTCTCCTTCCTGCAGCGCCGCGTGGAGACGGTGAGCCTCGACTCGGAGGACACCAACCTGGAGAACACGCTCGAGAGCGACGCGTGCTTTGACGGCGACGAGGTGCAGCGCAGCCTGCAGCAGCAGATTGAGGCTCTGCCCCCCAAGCAACGCCAGGTGTTCTGCCTGAGGTACTACGACAACATGAAATACGAAGAGATGGCCGAGGTGCTCGGCACATCGGTAGGGGCGCTCAAAGCCTCCTATCACATAGCGGTAAAAAAAATTGAGGACGGAATTAACGGGACGGATTAAACCTTCCGCCTTCGCTCGCGTCTAAAGGATAGGACAGAAGAATATGAAGATACCAAACTTAAACAATCCGGCTGAGGGCCGCGGCGTGTTCAAGGTGCCGCAGGGCTACTTCGACGACCTCAACAAGCGCATTATGCAGAGCGTGGCTGAGGCCGACAAGGCTGCTGCGGCTGAGGCCGACAAGGCTGCCGCGGCTGAGGCGGACAAGTCTGCCGCGGCTGAGGCGGGCAAAACTGCTGCGGCTGAGGCGGGCAAACCTGCCGCACTGGAGGCTGGCCGCCCTGCCGAGAGCAAGCGGCCCGTCAAGTTCTGGAAGACGGAACTCTACGCCAAGCTGAAGCCCTACATCTATATGGCTGCCATGTTCGGCGGCCTGTACTTCGGAGTGTGGGTCTACAAATACCAGCAGAGGCTGCTGCAGGAGAAGGCCGTGGCGGCGCAGACCGCCAAGGAGAGCTCACCGCTCGATGCCAACGCCACCGACGAGGAAATCTACGACTATGTCAACGATGCGTGCGACTACATGATGGCCGACCACCACGACATCGTGGCGTGCGTGACCGGAGCTGAATAACACAAAGTTTTAGACGACAATGATACCCAGAAACTTAACCCGACAACTGCTGCTCGCCGCCTTCTGCCTGCTGAGCGCCATAGGAGCGATGGCGAGTCCCGACTGCGATGAGCCTAAGGACAAAGACCGCCCCCGCTTCTCGCCCGAGGAGTTCCAGAAGAAAGAGACGGCATACATCACTGCCAAGGCAGAGCTGACCAAAGCCGAAGCCACCGCGTTCTTCCCCTTGTTCTACAAGATGAAGGACCAGCAGCGCAAGTTGAGTTTCAAAAACGACAAGCTGATGCGCAGCGCATGGCGCAAGAAGCTCAGCAACGCCGAGAGCCTCCGCATACTCGACGCCATAGGCGAGAACGAGGAGGACATCCTGGAACTGGAGGAGGACTACCGCAAGCGCTTCCTCAAGATAGTGGGAGCCTCCAAACTGCTTAAGATAAAGGTGGCGGAGAAAGTGTTTGAGCGCGACATGCTCAACTGGCTCGCCCACGGACCGCGCAACCGCGACAACAGGCGGGGCGCCCAGGGACCACCACAGACAGGAAAATAAACCGACAACACACGTTAATAATTTTTTCATAGTTTTTAGCCGACAACTGCGAAGTTCTCGGCTTTTTTTATTGCTGTCCGCTAACCCCCGGAACTACAAGACTCTTGCCAAATCCGCAACCCTAACCAGCAGGGTTGCGGATTTTTTTTGCCCGTCAATCCTCCACCAGCCAAACAAACCAAAAACGCCCAAAAAAATGGCAACAAAGCAACAATGAAATGGTTCGCAAACGCTTCAAAGTTATAAAGTAGGACTTAAAAAATTTTCGTGCGGACTTAAAAAAATTT
>CAVGQS010000061.1:0-14503 GCA_963631415.1 Lactococcus garvieae
AAAAGAAAGCGGGGATATTATCCCTTGGAGCGGGCAAGTGCCTATCCTATGCCCTAACGATGATGCTGACGCTCGCAGCACTCTTGCTGCCAAGCAGCGCTATGGCCGACGTGGCGTGGGTGGAGTATGATTACAACAACAGCACACTCACTTTCAAATATGGAGCAGAGAAGCCGAGCGACGGAATAGTGACGGTGTATGATTTGAACACAGAATACGACACCCCGGGGTGGTATGGCAAAACCTGCACAACCGTAGTGTTTGACGAATCTTTCAGCAATGTGCGGCCTACGACATGCTACGAATGGTTTTTTAAACAGAGTTCTCTGACAAGCATAAAAGGATTGGAATATCTCAACACAGAGGAATTGACAGATATGAGCTATATGTTCTTTTATTGTTCCGCTCTGAAAAGTCTGGATTTATCCACATTCAACACGAAGAACGTGACGGACATGAGCAATATGTTCGAAGGGTGCTCCGCTTTGGAAAGTCTTGATTTGTCAAGTTTCGACACAAAGAACGTTACGAACATGAGTTGTATGTTCACGTCTTGCTACAATTTGACCACCATTTTTGCCAGCGACAAGTTTAATGTCAGCAGTGTTGTGAATTCTGACCTCATGTTCTCAGATTGCACTTCGCTGGTCGGTGCCGCAACATACACCGATGACAACACGAACGATGTCACTATGGCTAACTATGACGGCTACTTCAGCCAGAAAAAGGCGTGGGCGGAGTATGACAGCGACAAGCAAACTCTCACATTCAAGTACGGCAAAAAGCCGAGCGACGGATCGGCGACGGTGTATGACTTAAACGAGGGAACCAACAGTCCCGGATGGAAGGACAATGTCTACGCAACGAATGTAGTGTTTGACCAATCATTTAGCAGTGCGCGACCTACGACATGCTACGAATGGTTTGACTCTCAGAGTTCTCTGACAAGCATTAAGGGATTAGAATATCTCAACACAGAGGAAGTGACAAACATGGGCTTTATGTTCTCACATTGCTACGACCTGGAAAGTCTAGATGCATCCAATTTCAATACGGCGAACGTGACAGATATGAACGGAATGTTCAGCGGCTCCTCCGTGAAAAGCCTTGATTTGTCTAACTTCAACACTGCTAACGTGAAGTGTATGGACTGCATGTTCATGTCTTGTGGAAAATTGACCACTATTTTTGCAAGCGACAAGTTTAGCGTTGCCAAAGTCGAGAGCTCCATCTATATGTTCGACGGTTGCACAGAACTGGTCGGCGCTAAGGAATACGATGACAACTACACGGATGCCAGCATGGCAAACTACGATACCGGCTACTTCAGCCAGAAAAAGGCGTGGGTGGAGTATGACAGCGAAGCAAAGACTCTCACTTTCAAGACTGGAACAGACATACCCGAAAGCGAAGAACCGGTGACGGTGTATGACTTTAACGACGGAGACAACGCTTCGGAGTGGAACAGTAACACCTACACGACTGTAGTATTTGACAAATCATTTAGCAGCGCGCGACCTACAACATGCTACAACTGGTTTAACGACCAGAGAAGTCTTACAAACATTGAAGGGTTGAAATATCTCAACACGGAAAAGGTAAAAGAGATGCGAAGTATGTTCAGCGGCTGCAACTCCTTGGAAAGCCTTGATTTGTCAAACTTCAACACGACCAATGTGATAGACATGAAGTGGATGTTCGATCGTTGCACGAATCTCAAAAGTCTTGACTTGTCAACTTTCAATACCGAGAAAGTGACGGACATGTTGGCTATGTTCTCCTCTTGCACATCCTTAAAAGGACTGGATTTGTCGAACTTCAATACGGGGAACGTAACGGACATGTTCTCCATGTTCAGCAATTGCAGAAATCTGGAATATCTTGATTTGTCAAGTTTCAACACTGCCAACGTGACAGATATGGCGTCTATGTTCGATGGTTGCTCCAAATTGACCGCCATATATGCCAGCGACAAGTTTAGCACTGCCAAAGTTACGAGTTCCAACGGCATGTTCTTAGATTGCACAGAACTGGCCGGCGCTGTAAAATACGACGAGAGCAAGACGGATGCCACCATGGCAAACTACGACGGCTACTTCAGCCAGAAAAAGGCATGGGCGGAGTATGACAGCGAAGCAAAGACTCTCACTTTCAAGACTGGAACAGTAAAACCAGAGAGCGAAGGAAACGTGACGGTGTATGAGTTGAACGAAGGAGACAATCAACCATGGTGGTTTGACAACATTTGCGAATCTATAGTGTTTGACAAGTCATTTAGCAGCGCGCGGCCTACGTCATGCTACGCATGGTTTGACTCTCAGAGTGATCTGACAAGCATTACAGGATTGGAATATCTCAACACGGAGAAAGTAACAGACATGGGCTATATGTTCTGTTATTGTTCCAGTCTGGGAAGTCTGGATATATCCAATTTCAACACGGAGAACGTGACGAATATGGAAAACATGTTCAGTGGTTGTTCCTCTCTGGAAAGTCTGAATGTAGCCAATTTCAACACGGAGAGTGTGACGAATATGAGCGGAATGTTCTACGGCTGCACCTCCTTGCAAAGACTTGATTTGTCAAACTTCAACACAGCTAAGGTGACAAACATGGGAATGATGTTCTCTAATTGCTCCAGTCTGGAAAGTCTGAATGTATCCAAATTCAACACAGAGAACGTGACGGATATGGCCGGCATGTTTGATTATTGCAAAAAGTTGAAAGAACCTGATTTGTCAAACTTCAATACGGCTAAAGTGACAAGCATGAGCTGTATGTTCGAAGGGTGCTCCAAATTGACCACCATCTATGCCAGCGACAAGTTTGACGTTACCAATGTTAAGATTTCCGACAACATGTTCTTAGATTGCACAGAACTGGTCGGCGCGGTAGGATACAGCGCTAGCAACACGAACGACCGCACTATGGCGAACTACAATGACGGCTACTTCAAAACATACTATAAGGTAGGCGAGACTAAGACTGAGCTCTGCGGCGAGACTCTCAGCGTGGAAAATCTCACGCTGGAGGGCGACAAGGACTTGGTGGTAAACGCTCCGTTCACAGCCGCCAACGTTTCTTACTCGCGCCCGATGACGAGCAAGTGGGGTACGCTCTGCGTGCCGTTCGAGGTGGATGCATCAAGCGCAACCGGCACCAAGTTCTATAAACTTGAAAGCGTGGGCACAGATGTGATTACGCTCACCAAGCTGGAGGGCAAGATAGCAGCCGGCACTCCGATGTTGGTTAACTCAACTGACGGCGATGGCAACGCTGCCAACATAAGCATCTCCGCAAGCAGTGTGAAGGTGGGGGCAACGCCCGCCGACGGCACACAGGCAGGCGGATGGCAGCTCGTGGGCTCGTTTGCCGAGACAGAAGTGCCCGACGACGGCTACATCATCTCGAAGAACAAGTTCTGGCTGGTCAGTGACTTGAAGAATAACACCACTGCCAAGTCTGTGAAGACAAAGGCCATGAGAGCGTGGCTGAAGCCGAGCGCGGAGAACGCTGAGGCTAAGGCGCATGTGCTCAGCATCGCCCTCGACGAGGAGAACGAGACCACTGCCGTTGACGCTATCGAGGCTCTCACTGAGGACACCGCAGAAATCTACGACCTCCAGGGCCGCCGCCTCGACAGTCTGCAGAAGGGCCTGAACATCGTGAAGACCGGTAATGTGACCAGGAAAGTGATGGTAAAATAAGCGTTTAACGAAAAACAATTCAGATATGAACAAGAAGATATATACCGCTCCAAAGATGGAGACCGTAATGATAGAGACCCAAAGGGTTATTGCATCGTCAAGCCTGGAAGCCGGGAAATATGACAGCAGCGGCGACGGCAGCACTTCAGAACAGCCAGACGTTGACGGCAGCGGCTCTATCTTTGGCGACTAAGCCACGACGAAACCGGACGAGGACCGAGGTTACTAAAACCTTATATATATAGTTCCTATACCTTATATATATAGTCCATCCGCCATGGGCGCGCATTAGCCCACCTGCTGCGGGGGCGAACTTTCAAGCGAGAGTTCGCCCCCGCTTTTTTGTTTTGGCGTGTGCCGTCTGAACACTTCTGTAACAATATTGTCTTGCTTATTAAATTTTGCCGTAATGCCGTTGAAACATGGGCGCGCTAATTTTGCACTCGAATCAAAAACGTAACATTAAGCATGAAATTAAGCAAGAGAATCATTGTCGGGGTCTGCTTGGCGCTGTGCTGCGCCCAGGCGTGGTCCCAGCAAATCAAGGGCTTTGTGAGCGACGCCAAGACAGCTGAGAAGCTCAGCGGCGCCCAGATTATGGTGATCGGAACAGACCACAAGGCCCTGAGCGGCTCGGAGGGCGAGTTTGAGCTCGACGGCCTCAAACCGGGCGCCTACACCCTGTTCATCACCCACATCGGCTATCAAGCCGCCCAAACCCAGGTGAGGGCAGCCAAGGACAGCGTGATGACCGTGAGCATTGGGCTGAGGGCCGAGGAGCAGAAACTGAAGGGCGTGACCGTCAAGGCGGTGCGCAACAAGAACACGGAGACCGCCGTGATACAGATGACGCAGAAGAGCGCCCAGGTGACCAACAACATTTCGGCTCAGGAGATAAGCCGCTCGCAGGACAGCAACGCGGGCGAGGCCATCAAGCGAGTGTCGGGCATCAGCCTGATAGACGACAAGTTCGTGATGGTGCGCGGCCTGTCTCAGCGCTACAACAACGTGTGGGTCAACGGCAGCGCCGTGCCCAGCAGCGAGGCTGACTCGCGGGCCTTCTCGTTTGACATCATACCGAGTTCGCAAATCGACAACCTGACCATCGTAAAGTCGCCGTCGGCAGAATATCCCGCCGACTACTCGGGCGGCTTCATCATGGTCAGCACCAAGGAGATACCCACCGAAAACTCCTTCTCGGTGTCGGTGGGCGGCAACTGGAACACCAGTTCGGCCTTCCGCAACTTCCTCTACTCCAAGGGCTCGGGCACCGACTTCCTGGGCTTCGACAACGGCAAGCGCAGCCTGAGCGGCGGCATCAACGCCACGCTGGCCCCGCAGCTCAACGCCAGCGGCGCCAAGATGGGCGACTACGCCACCTCGCTCTTGGGCAACGGCCTCAACAACGACTGGCGCGTGAGGACCAAGACGCCTGTGGGCGACCTGAAACTGGGCGCCAACCTCAACCACCGCTGGAACCTCGGCGGCAGGACGCTGGGTCTGCTCGCCGCCGTGAACTACACCAACGAATACCGCACCTATCTGGGCATGCAGAACAACCTCTACGGCATCTACGACGCCGTGAACGACCGCCCCAACTACCTGCGCCAGTCGGTGGACGACCAGTATAACAACAACGTGAGGCTGGGCGCCATGCTCAACCTGACCTTCCTCTCCAAGGACCGCAAGCACAAGTATCAGCTGAAGAACATCTTCAACCAGCTCGCCACGAGCCGCTACACCTGGCGCGAGGGCGTCAGCGCGCAGTCCAACCTGGAGCGCAGCGCCGAATACTTCTACCGCAGCCGCACCACCTACAACGGCCAGATTGCCGGCAGCCACACCTTCACCAACGACGCACTGGACTGGAACGCCGGCTACGCCTACGCCAACCGCCACCAGCCCGACCGCCGCAGATATCTCGTGGACGACGCCATAGAGTCTGGCGTCTACGCCCTGAGCACCGGCAACGACATCTCGCGCGAGTGGACACAGCTCGACGAACACATACTGTCGGCCAGCGTGAACGACAAGCACCACTTCAAGCTGGGCGGCTTTGAGCCCGACCTGCAGGTGGGAGCCTACGGCGAATACCGCAGCCGCGAATACGTGACCCGCGACTTCATCTACAACTGGAATGCGGCAGACAACAACATGCCCAGCGGATTCCGCTACAGCGACATGACCACCCTGCTCTCCAGCACCGACAACATGGGCTACGACAAGCTCTACCTGCTGGAGCAGAAGCAGATGCGCAACAACTACCGCGGCCAGAACACGCTGGGAGCCGGCTACGCCACCATCACCCTGCCCCTGGGCAAATTCAGCGTGCACGCCGGAGTGCGCTTTGAGCACAACGACATGAAGCTCATCTCCAACACCCGCGACTACGAGAAGAGCGAGACGAGCAGCCACTACAAGACCGACGACTTCTTCCCCTCGCTCAACACCACCTACAAGCTCAACGACCAGCACCAGGTGCGCTTCTCCTACGGCCGCAGCATCAACCGCCCCGAGTTTCGCGAAGTGTCGCCCTCCGTATACTACGACTTCGACCTCGCCAGCAACGTGCAGGGCAACACCGAGCTGAAGAGCTGCTACGTGGACAACCTCGACCTGCGCTACGAGTGGTATCCCTCGCGCGGCGAATATGTCTCGCTGGCGGCCTTCTACAAGCACTTCGACTCCCCCATTGAGTGGACCTACACCGTGGCGGGCGGCACCGACCTCGTCTATTCCTACAAAAACGCCAAGAGCGCCAACAACTACGGACTGGAACTGGAGATAAAGAAATCGCTCGACTTCATCGGACTCAAGGGACTGAGCTGGTCGTTCAACGGCGCCGTCATCAAGAGCCGGGTGCAGTTTGCCTCGGGCTCGAGGGAGAAAAACCGCCCCATGCAGGGACAGTCGCCCTACCTCATCAACACCGGCCTCATCTATAAGAGCGAAGCCATCGACATGGACGTGGCGCTGCTCTACAACCGCATTGGCAAGAGAATCGTGGGCGTGGGCCGCAGCGAGGGCTCTACCGGCGACGACGTCAACGCCAACGTGCCCAACAGCTACGAGATGCCGCGCAACACCATCGACCTCTCACTGACCAAACGCTTCGGCAAGAAGCTGGAGCTGAAGTGCTACGTCAAGGACCTCCTGGCCGAGAGCGTCTACTACAAGCAGTTTGCCGACGTGAGCTACGCCGACGGCAGCCAAAAAGAGGTGGAGGAAATCGTGAGGCGCTACAAGCCGGGCCGCAACATCGGCGTGCAGCTGGTCTACAGACTCTACTAAGCAAAAGCAACCAAACAACATATATATATAATCACACACAAGCATTGTTTAACTAACTTAACTAATTAACTAACAACAATGAACAAGTTCTATCTTTTGGGATGCATGGGCATCTTCGCAGCGTCAGCCATGCTGAGCAGCTGCAGCAGTGACGACAACGACAGCAGCAGCGACGGCGACAAAACGGAGCAGACAACCACCGTCTACACCTGGACCACCGACGGCGGACTGAAGGCCTGCAACCACATCACCTTCAACGCTGACGGCACCGAAAACCTCAGCGGCACACAGATCGGCAACGGCGACCAGGGCTTCGTCTTCACCGGCAAGCAGACGCTCAAGAAGGGCACCTACACGCTCAAGGGCTGGGTCTACATAGCCGACGGCGCACAGCTCACCATCGAGCCGGGCACCATCATCAGGGGCGACAAGCAGACCAAGTCTGCCATCATAGCTGAGCGCGGCGGCAAACTCATTGCCCAGGGCACCGCGACTGAGCCCATCGTCTTCACCTCCGGCGAAGCAGCCGGCAGCCGCAAACCGGGCGACTGGGGCGGCATCATCCTCTGCGGCAAGGCCAAGAACAACCAGGGCGAGCAGCAGATAGAGGGCGGTCCGCGCACCAAGCACGGAGGCTCTGACGACACCGACAACTCGGGCGTGCTGAGCTACGTGCGCATAGAATTTGCCGGCAATCCCTTCCAGAAGGACAAGGAAATCAACGGTCTCACACTCGGTTCGGTAGGTTCTGGCACCAAGATTGACCATGTGCAGGTTTCTTACTCCAACGACGACTCCTACGAGTGGTTTGGCGGCACAGTGAACTGCAAGTACCTCATCGCCTACAAGGGCTGGGACGACGACTTCGATACCGACAACGGCTTCTCGGGCAATGTGCAGTATGGCCTCGTGGTACGCGACAGCAAGATAGCCGACACCTCGCAGAGCAACGGCTTTGAAAGCGACAACTGCGCTGACGGCGCCGCCGTATCGCCCTACACCACCGCCACCTTCTCCAACATCACCTTCGTAGGCCCCAAGGTGCTCGACAGCCAGTTCCAGAACACCACCGACTACATCACCGGCGGCGCCTACAACCCCAACAACGGCGCAGCGCTGGGCAAGTTCCAGGCAGCCATGCAGATCCGCCGCTCCTCGCGCCTCAACTGCATCAACTCCGTGGCGCTCGGCTGGCCCATCGGTCTGATTGTTGACGGCGAAAAGGGCAGCTCGGTACAGGCAGCCAAGGACGGCAGCTTCAAACTGCAGAACGTATACTTCGCCGGCATGGACGCAGTGGGCAGCGACGCCAACAAAATCTACACCGACTGCCTCTACGACGCAGCCAACAAGAAGGTGCTCGACGCCAACCAGAAATCCTACAGCAACACCTTCTTCTTCTCTGAGAAGACCAACAAGTACTTCGACTCCTGGACCTCGCTCGTGGGCGTGGACGGCTACACCCCCATCGCCGGCAGCCCGCTGCTCGGCGCAGCCTCCTTCGAGGGCTGGACAGGATTCGACAAGGTAAGCTACATCGGAGCCTTCGACGGCACTAACAACTGGGCCACCGGCTGGACCAACTTCGATCCCCAGAACACCAAGTACTAAAACCACTGCTCCGCCCCACTCGGCGGCCCCCATGAGAAGGCGGGAAATGGAGCGCGCTCCACTTCCCGCCCTCTTTGTTTCAAAAAAACCAGGACTTAAGTTCATCAGACAAGCACTTGGCGTCATCTCGCGCGGACTTAATTTTTCCGGACCGTCATAAAAGGTTATCCGTTTCCGCGAAAATTGGAACGCCAGGTGGCTCTCTGATGAATAGAAGTCCTTGTCTGATGAAATTTTGTGGGGCAAATTCCGTGACTTGAAACAAAAAGACTTATATTTGCATCCGTGATACTGACAACAAGAATACCATGAAAAAAGTACAGAAGAAACTTCTACTGCTGGGATGCGGCGTGCTGGGCACGCTGGTGGTACTCTTTAACCTAACATTGCTGTATGCCGGTTGTATAATGTTCATAATCTCCGCCTATCAAGCGGACAGAGAGATTGCCAATAACCCAGAAAAGATTGCTGCGTGCGCGGACTTCGACCTGCCCGACTATGTAGTCGTCAGCAGATCCGACAACATGGACAGGGGGTCGAGCGCATGGTCGGACTACACGTGGGAAGTCAGGCTGAAAGAACCGCTGTCTGCCGATGACCTGGAAGATCTCCAGGAGCTAGTAGAGGACGACACCTGCTGGACCTATAATGCCGCGAAGAACACCTACCATTATTCTAATGTCACCGGACTCGACGAGTCGCCCGAAGTGACGGTGACTGTCCAAATTCACAAGGACAAAACAACTGTGACACTGGACTACTGCTGGTGGGACTTTGAGTGGTGATTGGCAGAGTCATTACGGCAGAGCCAACCCGCCGGCGCCAGCTTTTTGCCCCCCAATGTGAAAATGGAACAAAAAGGAACTGCCGCTTTTGACAAAAAGTCATAACTTAGCAGCCTAAATATTTATTAACCTTTAACACTTACTACTATGGGAGCACTAAAATCATTCTTCAACGACGACTACAGCCAGACTTCAAAACCAAAGGTAAAGACGTGGGTTGACAAGGTGGTCGGAACTGTCGACAACGGCAAATTCTTCCGCGAGCCCGTTGTCTTCCTCTACCGCGTGATAGGCGTGGTGAGCTTCTTGCTCACATTGGCGGTTCCTTTTTTCCTGGCCGGCCAGAGAGGTATGTTGGGAAAGATCTTCAGCGAGGCGACCATTAACATGATAGTGCTGGTACTCGCCGCACTGGCCATGGGCTTCTTCTCGATGATGGTATGGATCAACCGGTCCAACAAACTGCGTACGCGCATAGCCACCGGCAACGACATCGTGGTCATTCCGCTGATTGCCGACATGGTTCAGACCAATGGTGAGTGCACCGGCTTTGCCATCATGGTGATGTCTTCGGTCTTCGGCGTCTTCTTCGGCTTCATCGGTCAGATTTTCCTCGACCCCAGACACTACTTCGCCGTACTGCTCTGCAGTCTGGGCATCACGGCAGCGTTGGTGCTCATAGGCTATGGCTTCGTATGTCTGGGCCACTTCTTCGGCGAGAACCTCCGCGCCCTGGCGGTCATCACCAACAACGTGCGTGATCTGGGCGACATTCACCGCGCCAAAGCCAAGCAGGAAGAACAAGCCTAAACTTACAAATAAGACATGAAGAAATTTATCATCCCCGCACTGATGGCAGTGTTTCTGCTGTCGTCGTGCGACTTCTTCTCCAAGGACAAGAAAGAAGAAACCGTGGTCAGAAAGGCCGTAGACGAACCCAAGGAGGAGAAGGCCGAGGAGGAAGACCCCGTAGAGGCGGTCGGCAAACTGGCCACGGAGCGCGTGCTGGAATACGAAGACATACGCTCGCTGTCGAAGAAAGAGCTGCGAATAGTGCGCAACTGGATTTTCGCCACCCACGGCTACAAGTTCAAGAGCAAGGACCTGAGGGACTACTTCAGCCAGAAGGACTGGTATGAGCCCCGCTACTCCAACGTGTCGGCCTCGCTGACGGCGGTAGAGCAGCAGAACGTGGCGTTCATACAACTCTATGAGTAGACTGCGCAGCAGGCTGGCAGCCGCCATGCTGTCGGGCGCGTGCCTCGTGGCGTGCGCCGCGGGCATGTCGTGCCGCCACGAGGGCAGCAAGGCGATGGCGGCTGAGCGCGACACAATACGCAAAACCACCGTCCCCGACTACGCGCAGAGGGTCATCGACGCCTACCCCGACTTCCAGATGAGCTATGCCGACAACCGGCTGACGCTCAAGGGCGGAGCGGAGATAGTATGCGACGACGGCCGCGAGAAGGACTTCGTCGGCAAGCTCGACGACTGCGACGTGGAGGACATGTTTTCGACACCCTACTCCACCGCCGCTGCGGAGCCCGCGTATCTCAGCGACTGCGGCAGGGGCAGGTGTGAGGCGCTCTTCAAGGCGATGTACGGCAGCACGGCCGAGGCGGTGCGAAGGAATCTCGTCGCGGTGGACTGGTTTGGCGACAAGGTGCTCTTCACCAAAGTCAACGGCGCCAACCGCCAGCTGGAAAAGGTGGCAGCCGAACTGAGCCGCATGCCCCAGCTGAGGAAATACCTGAAGTCGTCGGGCACGTTCTACTGGCGCAAGGTGCGCGGAGCCAACCGCCAGAGCGCCCACAGCTACGGCATAGCCATCGACATCGGTGTCGACTACTCCAACTACTGGCTGTGGAGCAACCCCGGCGCCAAGGAGACCGACAAAATCAAGTACGAAAACCGCATGCCCCGCGAGATAGTCCAGGCCTTCGAAAAGCACGGCTTCATCTGGGGCGGCCGCTGGTACCACTACGACACCATGCACTTTGAGTACCGTCCCGAACTGCACTAAGCGGAGCCACCAAAGGCAAACGCACTATAACCCAACAAAAAAATCCCCTGACCGCCACACGGCAGCCAGGGGATTTTTTTGTTTGTTACTCAATTCATTAAAAAGTTAAAAATTACTGCTGCATTCCAGATGTTTTAATTATCTTTGCTACGTTTTAACGCCCCATTAAAATGTAGCAAAATGGAATTAAACAAGAATCTTAACATACTTGGGCGCAATGTCAGTTTGGCCAGACGCACCAAAGACAAGTTGCAAGGGCTGAACGTGGGCGAAAAACTGTCATACGTATTTTATGACGGCACTTACCTTGGCGCAGCCATGCTTTTTGTCGAACCAAAGAAGGAAAATCCTACGCCAAAAATCTGCCAGTTGACAAGCAGCAGACTGACAGACCTGTATGGGCTCCCTGTTGTGTTCATTTTGCAGCCGGGGCCTACTTATGAGCGGACGCGCCTCATGGACAAGGGGGTGTTCTTTGTGATGAGCGGCCAATACGCCTATCTCCCCATGCTTGTGGCAACGGAAAAGTCAAGCAATCGTGCTGCAGCCAAAATACTTTCGCCAGTAGCTCAATATCTGTTGCTTTTTCATCTGCAAGTGAAAAGCATTGAAGGGATGACAGCAAGAGAGATTGCCCCGCTAGTTCCATATTCTTATGAGAGCGTGACGCTGGGGATAACCTGTTTGGCAGACGTCGGACTTGCCGAGAAAATAAAAGCAGGACAGAGAAGCAAGACGATCCACTTCTTCGAAAGAGGCAAGGAATTGTGGAACAAGGCACAGGCGTACTTGACAAATCCTGTCGAGACCCTATTTTTTTGTGACACATTAGATACTGCTGATGCGTATCCCACATGCGGCATCAATGCTTTGGCTCATTATTCACGCCTTAGCCCTGATGCAGAAAAGGCGCTTGCACTGACCGCAAAAGAATATCGCGAATTGAACAGCAATGGGGTATTCGTCGGTCAGAATCAATACGACGGCAACTATATTGTTGAGGTCTGGAAATATCCGCCTTTGAGAGCGAAGGAGGATAATTGTGTAGACAGGCTTTCCCTTATCCTGTCGCTGAATGATGAAGGCGACCCCCGGGTTGAAAAAGAAGTGGAATATTTAAGAGACAATATGGAATGGAAGGATTAGACAAGTTCAGAGAGGCTTTTGCCGACTACTCTGACAACTATGTTATCATTGGCGGAACGGCTTGCGGCATAACGATGAAGGACACCGTGGTCCGGGCGCGTGCCACTCACGATATCGACATGATTGTAATTGTCGAGAATATGACGGAAGCCTTCGCCAACCGCTTTTGGCAATTCGTGCGCGAAGCTGGCTATCGTCCGGAGAAGCGCCGGCAAGAAGCTGGCGAACCTGTGAAATACGAGTTGTACCGCTTTGCAGACGGCCGCAACGGCTATCCGCAAATGATAGAATTGCTCTCGCGCCATCCTGACGCACTGGGCGAGCCAAGAGGTCTTGTCATAGAGCCGCTACCAACGGCCGAGGCTGTGTCCAGTTTGAGTGCCATCATCATGGATGACGACTTCTACCGTTTCACTATTGAGCACAGCCGCTTGACCGACGGCATCCGCCATGCCGATTCAACAGCCTTGATTGCACTGAAGACGCGGGCATATCTCAATCTAATGAAGGACAAATCTGCTGGCAAGCACGTTAATTCCAAAGACATAAAGAAGCACCGCTCAGACGTCTTGAAGAATGTAGCGATAATGGAAGACACGGCTGTAGAAGCTCCGCTTTCGATTGCTACATGTGTCAGAGATTTTGTGACATCCTTGCGGGACGACTGGGACAGCATTGCTGAACCTTTGGCAAAATCGTTAGGCGAAGACCAAGACTTGGTAATGGGGCTTTTGGACGAGCTTGAACATTTATTTACCGAACAACCATGAAGATACAATACGCATCAGACCTCCACCTTGAGTTTGCAGACAACTGGAGATGGCTCAAGGAAAATCCGCTTGAGGTGGCTGGCGACATTCTTGTGCTGGCTGGCGACATTGGATATTTGGGCGACGGCAACTACAGCAAACATCCATTCTGGGATTGGGCCTCGGAGAACTATCAGCAGGTGTATTGCTGCATGGGCAACCATGAGTTCTACAAGTTTTTCGATGTTGCAACCTTGGCGAACGGCTATTGTCTGGAAATTCGCCCAAACGTACACAGCTACTATAACGGCATAGTCCATTTGGACAACGCGGACATCATCCTGTCCACCTTGTGGGCAAAGATTCCGTTGAAGGAAGCATACTACACAGAGCAATGTGTGACGGATTTCAGAAGAATCCTCTACAATGGAGAAATAATGACCCATGCCGACTTCAATCACGAGCACGAGCGCTGTCTGACTTTCATTAAAGATGCTGTGGCCAACAGCAAGGCCACGCATCGAGTCGTTGTAACCCATCACGTGCCATCATTCAAGATGCTCTGTCCGAAGCACGCCGGGAGCAAAATCAACGGGGCTTTCACGGTTGAGTTGGAGGATTACATCAAGAGCACCAACATCGACTATTGGATATACGGCCATTCCCACTACAACGTAGATGTGGAGATTGGCTGCACCAAATGTGTGTCAAACCAGTTGGGGTATGTATTCCACGACGAGCACAAATTCTTTGACCGGCAGAAGAAGATAGACATTACTGGTTAAACTGGGTAGACGGTCATAACAACGGCTACAAAACGCCAAAAAATCGTCCGTCGGCACTAAGCCACGAAGGCATCCCGCCCTATAACCAAACAAAAAAAATCATTGCTGTCCGCTAAAAATCAAGAGAACAACCTATTATAAACTATTGCTATCCGCTACCCTCCCCCGGAACCACAAGACTCTTGCCAATTCCGCAACCCCAACCACCAGGGCTGCGGATTTTTTTTGCCCAGCAATCTCCAGTCTGCCAAACATCCAAAAAGCGGTCATAAAACAACAAGAAAACAGTTCGCACACACACTTCAAAGTTATAAAGTAGGACTTAAAAAAATTTTGTGCGGACTTAAAAAATTTTCGTGCGGACTTAACGAAAAAATTTCCGCGGAAATTCTGCGATGACTAGACC
>CAVGQS010000062.1:0-14140 GCA_963631415.1 Lactococcus garvieae
TTAGTTCAGAATATTGCTTCATGCTGTGATATATATTTGTTTACTTTCCTTTAAAACGTAACTTTATACATTATATCATATGGTTTGTAGTCCATACTTCTCAAAATTTTACACTTCCGTCAAAGTGGCTATGACTATATTGATGCAGATGTAATATAGTTACTGCCTTTCCTTATTTGCCAATAAATATTATGAATTTTGTTGAAACAAATCTCCATCCAATTCTTTTTTATGATTTTATTATGTAATAAAAAGTTAAATACGTTAAACTTTTGCCATTTCGCATCTATATAGAATTCATATTGTCACTTTTCTATCGTTTAGAGTGTATAATACTGATAATCAACTAATAATAGATACTATACCTGAACTAAGGCGAGGTTGTTAGCGATATATTGTCCACTCTCAAGTCGCGCGACCCAAGCCTAAACAGCGGAAAATCCGGAAGAAAGGCACGCGGGACGCGGATTTCCAGTGAATTTTTCGCTACTTTTGCGAGTCTCCGTTGGGGCGCGCCATGGAGGTGAATCTTGAGAAATATGCAAATTCGCGCTTAGGGCTACTCATCACTCAAAAATGAAAGAAATACTAATTGTAGGGGCAGGAAGTTTCGTTGGAGGCAGTCTGCGCTACGTCATCTCAAAGCTGGTCCAGCAATATGCCGAGGGCGGATTCCCACTCGGCACGATGGCGGTCAACGTCATCGGTTGCTTCATCGTCGGGCTGCTCTCCGGCCTCAACTGGTCGGGCGGCATCATGTCGCCCACTACCAAACTGCTGCTCACCACTGGGTTCTGCGGAGGCTTCACCACGTTCTCCACTTTCATGAACGAGAGCGCTGCACTCGGCAGCAGCTCCCATTATGCCACGATGCTGGCATATATGTTCGGCAGCCTCGCCCTTGGCTTCGCCGCCGTAATCGCAGGATATTGGCTGGCCAAGTGCTGACGGTGCAGCGAGGCTATTCCGAGAGCGAAAAACGTGTAAAACAAGGCAATGAGCCGACCCGAAATTTGCAAAACAAGGCGTTCTGAGCGGAGAGTTTTTGCAAAATAAGGCGTTCAGACGGCGCAAAACTTGCAAAATAAGGCGTTCGAACCGAGAAAAATCTGCAAAATAAGGCGTTTGGGATGAAGAATTCTTGCAAAATAAGGCGTTGCAAAGAATTTCTCCGTACCTTTGCATGGAGCAATAACGATGCAGTCCATCCTAAGAAAAATGCGCCTTAGGCATGGGCTGCGCAAACATGTGAAGCAATGCAGAAGACGCTGGTAGACAAGAGGATGCTGGAAGTAATATTGGGCGACCAAAAGTCTGAATTGAGCGATTGGCAGGACCGCCATTTTTGTCGTCGCGCTGAAGAAAGTCTTGTGGATTTGGACAGTCCGCAAGCCCAAGTGGTCATAGGAGTGCGGCGCAGCGGAAAGTCCACCCTTTGCCTGCAGGCCCTCTTTGGAGCGGATGTCAAGTTTGCGTATGTAGATTTTGACGACGAGCGCCTTGTGGGACTCGACTCCAGCCAGCTGAATGACGTACTCGAAGTGCTGTATAAGATATACGGCGATTTCAAGTATATCTTTCTTGACGAGATACAGAATGTGGAAGGATGGCCGCTCTTTGTAAACCGCCTGCTTCGCACCAAGACGCACGTCGTGCTGACAGGCAGCAATGCCAAGCTCTTGAGCAATGACCTGGCAACCCACCTCACAGGCCGCAGCAGCGAGATTGCCCTGTATCCGTTCTCGTTTGCAGAATACTGCGACATGACCAGCGTCGACAGCAAACTGAGCACCACCAAAGCGATTGCCAAACGCAGGAATGCTTTCGACAACTATATGAGGCAGGGCGGCTTTCCCGAACTGCTGCAGGTGAAGAACCACAGGCAATACGTCTCGAATCTCGTTGACAACATCTTGAAGCGCGACATAGAGCAGCGGTACAAGATATCGTTCACTGCCCAATTTGAGAATATGGCGCAACATATTCTCAACATGGTCCCTTATATCGTGTCCGTCAAGGATCTTGTCGAGCTGTTTGGGTTTAAGTCTTCACACACAGTCCAGAACTACATCAAATATCTAAAGGAAGCATACTTGCTGGTAGGAGTCAAGAAGTTCTCCCCCAAGAGCAGGCTGCGCACTGTGGGCGAAAAACTCTATGCCGTTGATGTGGCAATGATGAATCAGAGGGACAACGCTTTCTCGGGCGACAATCTTGGGTGGCGGCTTGAGACAGTGGTGCTTGTTCATCTCGTGCGCAAGTGCAAGAATGAGGGTTGGGACATCTACTATCTGAGAGACCGGTCGGGCGAATGCGACTTTGTAGTATGCAACGGCAACAAAGTGCTGCAATGCATACAGGTCTCTTACGACATCTCTTCGGAGAAGGTGCGCAAGCGCGAACTCAAGGGCCTGCTTCTTGCGCGCAAGAAGACCGGCTGCGACAATCTCCTGCTTCTGACTGACCATGAGTATGGAGAATTTGACAAAGACGGCTGCCGTGCGCTTATACGGCCCGTGTATGAATGGTGCTCAGATTTTCTGACGTTGTGAGTTGGCGAGGATAACTTTCGAAATTATTTTTTCGAAAATTGTTTGGGAAATTGGAAAAGTGTGTAACTTTGCACTCAGAAAGCGCAGCGTTGACGGCGAGGCGCAGAGATAAAAGAAGAAATGAGACATAATTTTGCAAATAATTGGTGGTGGCAGAACTCAGAATTAAAAAATTGTGAGTAACGACACCGTATACCTAAAAACAAAGAAAACAAACAACAAAAAAAAGCCTGTCGCGAATCTCACGACAGGCTTTTTTTGATGCCGACCAGAAAGAAGAAAACATTTAGAATCATGAACAGCAAATATCACATCGACAACAACGGTTATTACGGAGAATTTGGTGGCGCTTTTGTGCCCGAGGTGCTGCACCGCTGCACTGAGGAGCTGCGCAACGCCTATGCGGGCATCATAGAGAGCGAGAGTTTCCAGAAGGAATACCGCGGCCTGCTCAAGGACTACGTGGGACGACCTTCGCCCCTCTACGAGGCCAAGCGGCTGAGCGAGAAATACGGGGCGCGCATCTTGCTGAAGCGCGAGGACCTCAACCACACCGGTGCCCACAAGATTAACAACGCGCTGGGACAGGTGCTGCTCGCCCGCGCCATGGGCAAGACGCGCATCATAGCGGAGACGGGCGCCGGCCAGCACGGCGTGGCCACCGCTACGGCTTGCGCCCTGTTCAACATGCCGTGCCGCGTGTATATGGGCAAGACCGACATAGAGCGCCAGCAGCCCAACGTGGAGCGCATGAAGATGCTGGGCGCCGAGGTGTGCAGCGTGACGAGCGGCAACATGACGCTCAAGGACGCTGTCAACGACGCCATACGCGACTGGTGCTGCCACCCCACCGACACCTTCTACGTGATTGGCTCGGCGGTGGGTCCGCATCCCTACCCCGACATCGTGGCGAGGCTGCAGAGCGTGATAAGCGAGGAGATAAAATGGCAGCTGGAGGAGAAGACGGGGCGCGACTACCCCGACTACCTCATGGCGTGCATAGGCGGCGGCAGCAACGCCATCGGTACCTTCTACCACTACCTCGACGAGCCGCGCACCCACATAGTGATGGCTGAGGCCGGCGGCAAGGGCTACCTGACCGACAAGACGGCGGCAAGCCTCCACTCCGGCTCGGTGGGCATTCTGCACGGCAGCCGCATCATAGTGCTGCAGGACGAGGACGGCCAGATTCTGGAGCCCTACTCCATCTCTGCCGGACTGGACTATCCCGGCGTGGGACCCGCACACTGCAATCTCTACAAGACCAAGCGGGCGGAGGTGCTCTCGGTCAACGACGACGAGGCTCTGGCAGCCGCCTTCGAGCTGACGAGGCTGGAGGGCATCATACCGGCGCTGGAGTCGGCGCACATACTGGGCGCGCTGCCCAAGATGAAGTTCCCGAAGGACAGCACCGTGGTGATAACCGTGAGCGGACGCGGCGACAAAGACATGCACACATACCTGAAACATTATAATACCATATAATAATGTATAGCTTCACACTTCACACCAAAACAATCCTGTCTGACCGCTACACGCCGGTCAACGCCTACATCAAGGCTCGCAACATAAGCCCCAAGAGCTGCCTGATGGAGAGCTCGGACTACCACGGCGAGGAAAACAGCCACTCCATCATAGGATTTAACCCCATGGCCTGCGTGAGCGTCAACCACGGTGAGGCCCACCTGGAATATCCCGACGGCACGTCGGTGCGCAAGAGCATCAGCGACAGCTACACCGCCGAAGACGCCATCAGCGAGTTTATGGCGCAATACAAGGTGGAGGGCGACGGCAACGGCTACTGCGGGCTCTACGGCTACACGGCCTTTGACGCCGTGAAATACTTTGAGCACATCGACGTGGTGGACGAGCCTGCCGAGAAGAACGACGCCCCCGACATCTGCCTCATCCTCTACAAGAACCTGCTGGTGTTTAACCACTACAACAACACGCTCGACATGACCGAACTGTGCGCTGAGGGCGAGGAGCCACAGCTGCAAAAGGTGCAGAACATGCTCAACGCCGCCAACAGCGACACCTACGGCTTCCACCCCGTGGGCGAGTGCCGCAGCACGCTGACCGACGAGCAGCACAAGGCCAACATACGCCGCTGCATAGGCCACTGCCTCAGGGGCGACGTGTTTCAGATTGTGATAAGCCGCCGCTTCATCCAGCGCTATGAGGGCGACGACCTGAAGCTCTACCGCGCGCTGAGGCGCATCAACCCCTCGCCCTACCTCTTCTACTTCGACTTCGGCTCGTTTCGCATCTTCGGCTCGTCGCCCGAGACCCACTGCCGCATCAGCGGCGGCCGCGCCTACATAGACCCCATAGCGGGCACCACCAAGCGCACGGGCGACACACAGAAAGACCGCGAAAACGCTGAGTACCTGCGCAACGACCCCAAGGAGAACGCCGAACACGTGATGCTGGTGGACCTGGCGCGCAACGACCTCAGCCGCAACTGCCACGACGTGAGGGTGGACTCCTACAAGCAGATGCAGTTCTACAGCCACGTCATCCACCTGGTGAGCCGCGTGAGCGGACAGATCGACGACGGCGCCAACCACATCAAGACCTTCACCGACACCTTCCCCGCCGGCACGCTGTCGGGCGCGCCCAAGGTGAGAGCCATGCAGCTCATCAGCCAGTATGAGCCCCACAACCGCGGCGCCTATGGCGGCTGCATAGGTTTTGTGGGCTTCAACGGCGACCTGAACCAGGCCATCATCATACGCTCCTTTGTGAGCCGCAACAACGAACTGTGGTTTCAGGCAGGCGGCGGCATAGTGGCCAAGAGCAACGAGGAGTATGAACTGCAAGAGGTAAACAACAAGCTGGGGGCGCTGCGCCAGGCCATAGCCATGGCTGAGGACATGTAGGGGCACCCGGCACACAAATACACGCACAGAACAATGAAAATCACAATAATAGACAACTACGATTCGTTCACATACAATCTGGCGCACCTGGTCAAGAGCCTTGGCGCCGAGGTGACAGTATACAGAAACGACAAGTTCCAGCTGCCGCAGTTGGAGAGCGCCGACAAGATAATCCTCTCTCCGGGGCCCGGCATTCCCGAAGAGGCGGGACTGCTCATGGACGTCATCAGGACCTACGCCAGCAAGAAACCCATTCTCGGCGTCTGCCTGGGCCACCAGGCCATAGGCGAGGTGATGGGCGCCCGGCTCGCCAACCTGAGCGAGGTGTACCACGGCGTGCAGACCCCCATCGACATCATCAAGCCCGACTACATCTTCAACGGCCTGCCGAGCGAGATTGCCGTGGGGCGCTACCACTCGTGGGTGGTGAGCGGCGACAACCTGCCCGACTGCCTCGAGGTGACGGCGGTGAGCAAGGAGGGCCAGATAATGGCGCTGCGCCACAAGAGCCTCGACGTGAGGGGCATACAGTTTCATCCCGAATCGGTGCTGACCCCACAGGGACGCGCCATCATAGAAAACTGGCTCGCGGGACCGACCGACACAGAAAACAAGAAATAACACAACGATACAGCTATGAAGGAATTACTCAAGCGAATCATTGCCGGCGAGACACCCTCGCGCAATGAAGTCAAAGAGGTGATGCTCGGCATCACCGAACAGAAATACCCCAACGAGCAGATTGCCGCCCTGCTCATGGCACTGCAGGTGAAAGGCGTGACGCCAGACATACTGCTCGGCTTTCGCGACGGACTGCTCCAGACCGGCACCAGCGTAGACCTGAGCCCCCATAAGGTGCTCGACATCGTGGGCACTGGCGGCGACGGCAAGAACACGTTCAACATCTCCACCTGCGCCTGCTTTGTGGTGGCAGGAGCCGGCTACAAAGTGGCTAAGCACGGCAACTACGCCGCCACGTCGGTGTCGGGAGCCAGTTCGGTGCTCGAAAACCACGGCATCAAATTCCGCCGCGACCCCGGCGAGCTGAAGCGCAGCCTGGAGGAGTGCAACTTCACCTACCTGCACGCCCCGTTTTTTGCCTACGGCATGAAATTTGTGGCGCCCATACGCAAGGCGCTCGGCATACCGACTTGTTTCAACCTGCTGGGCCCGCTGGTCAATCCCTGCCGCCCCGCCTACCAGCTGCTCGGCGTAGCCACCATCGGCCAGGTGCGCCTCTACCACAACACACTCAGCCAGATTGACGTGAAATACGGCATCGTCAACAGCATCGACGGCTACGATGAGATATCGGGCACCAGCGACTTCAAGGTGCAGACGTGCGACAGCGAGATTATAACGTCGCCCGAAGACCTGGGCTTCGAACTCATCAAGCCCGAAGAAATCTACGGCGGCAACACCCCGCAGGAGGCCATGAAGATATTTGACGACGTGCTGCTCAACCGCGCCACCCAGAGCCAGACCAACGTGGTGGTCATCAACGCCGCCTACGGCATCAGGCTCGTGACCGACAAGCCCATTGCCGACTGCATAGCAGAGGCGCGCGAGAGCCTGCAGAGCGGCAAGGCATTGGAGTGCTTCCGCAAGTTTGTGGAACTAAACAGCTAAGACGCCATGGCAGACATTCTGGAAGAGATTTGCGCCCACAAGCGCATGGAACTCGAGAGCACCAAGGAGCGCACGCCTGCCCGCGAGCTCTACCGCAAGGTGGAGCGGCTGATGGACGAGGATGCGCCCGACAGGTCGCTGAGCAAGAGCCTCACCGAGTCACCCACCGGCATCATTGCCGAATTCAAGCGCAAGTCGCCCTCCAAGGGCTGGATTAACAGCGACGCAGACCCCACAGTGGTGACCCCGGGCTACCAGAAAGCCGGAGCGGCTGCCCTGTCCATACTGACCAACACGCAGTACTTCGGCGGCAGCCTCGACGACGTGCGCGCGGCGCGCCCCCTGGTCAGCATACCTATATTAAGGAAGGAATTTGTGGTAGACGAATACCAACTCTTCGAGGCCAAGGAGGCGGGCGCCGACGCCGTGCTGCTGATAGCCGCCTGCCTGAGCCGCGAGGAGTGCCGGTCGTTTGCCCGCACCGCCAGGGAGCTGCGGCTGGAGACCCTGCTCGAGGTACACAGCGAGGCGGAGCTCGACTATCTGGGCACCGACATCTGCGTGGTGGGCGTAAACAACCGCAACCTCCACGTCTTCAAGACCGACATACAAACGTCTGTAGACCTCGCCGCCAAGATTCCCGGCGAGTTCACCAAAATAAGCGAGAGCGGGCTGTCTGACCCAGCCGACATCAGGTCGCTCAGGCTCTACGGCTACCGCGGCTTCCTGATGGGCGAGCGGTTTATGAAAGCCGCTGACCCCGCGGGCGAACTGCAGGCGTTTACGGAAGCGCTGAGATAAACTGTAACCACCATGCGACAACCAGCGATAGTGAAAGTGTGCGGAATGCGCCAAGCCGACAACATCCGCGAAGTGGAGCGTCTGGGCGTGGACTGGATGGGCTTCATCTTCTTCCCGCCCTCGTCGCGCTACGTAGACAGCAAGCCCTCATACCTGCCCGAGAGAGCCAAGCGCGTGGGGGTGTTTGTAGACGCCGATATGGACTTCATGGTGTCGCGGGCGAGCGAATTCGGGCTCGACCTCATTCAGCTGCACGGCCACGAGGCGCCCTCCGTGTGCGAGAGGCTGAAGGAACTATGCCCAAACATAAAAATCATCAAGGCGTTTGGCATTGGCGGCGAGCAGGCACTGCCCCCCACCGCCGACTACGAGGGGCTGACCGACTACCTGCTCTTCGACACAGCCACAAAACTGGCGGGGGGCAGCGGCAAGACCTTCGACCACAGTCTGCTGGACGCCTACAGCGGCACTACGCCCTTCCTGCTGAGCGGAGGATTGTCGCTCGACAACCAGCCGCAAACCATGGCCTTCAGCCATCCCATGCTGGCAGGCTACGACCTCAACAGCCGCTTTGAGACGCAACCTGCGGTCAAGGACGCCAGGCTGCTGCAACAATATCTGAACAACCTCCGCCGACTGCCGTCAGACCAGCATGACGACAGCGGCAATCACTAAAAAAAACAACACTACTATGAACCGAATAGACCAACTCTTTGAACAAAAACACGGCAACATCCTCTCCATATACTTCTGCGCCGGACACCCGCACCTCGACAGCACCCTGCCCGTGCTGAAAGCCCTGCAAGACAACGGCGCCGACATGGTGGAGATAGGCATACCCTTCAGCGACCCCATGGCCGACGGACCGGTGATACAGCAGGCTGCCACCACGGCGCTGCGCAACGGCATGTCGCTGCGCCGGCTCTTCAGCCAACTGGGAGACATGCGCCAGACCATCCACATGCCCGTGCTGCTGATGGGCTACCTCAACGTAATCCTGCAGTTCGGCTTCGAGCGATTCTGCCAGGAGTGCAACCGCTGCGGCGTTGACGGAGCCATCATTCCCGACCTGCCGTTCGACGTCTACATGAAGGACTACAAGTCCACCGCCGAGCGCTATGGCATCGACATCATCATGCTCATCACTCCCCACACCAGCGACGAGCGCATACGCCTCATCGACAACAACACGCACGGGTTCATCTACCAAGTGTCGACCGACGCCACCACTGGAGTGCAGAACACGTTCAGCCCCGCCACCATCGACTACTTCAAGCGCATCAAGGACATGCAGCTGCACCACCCCACGCTCGTGGGCTTCGGCATCTCAAACAAAGCCACGCTCACGGCATCGCGCCAAAACTCCTGCGGCAGCATCATAGGCAGCAAGTTTGTGCGCCTGCTTGAGGAGCACGCCACGCCCGACGAGGCGGCAAAGGCGCTGTTTGAGGCTCTGGAAAAATAACAACGCTGGCACCACACCACCGCCATGAAATTCACAGCACTGCAAGACATAATGGAATTTCTCCTGCCGCGCCACTGCTCTATATGCGGCAGGAGGCTCCACAAGCAGGAGAAAGGCATCTGCACCGGCTGCCTGCTCGAACTCAACGTCTCAGAGTTTGCCGACGGACGCCCGGGCAACACCCTCGAGCGCACCCTGTGGCTCAGGGTGCCCATTGAGCGCGCCGCCGCCTTTCTGGTCTACGACCACGACAACAGCCAGCGCCGCATAGTGCTCGACCTGAAATACCACAACCGCCCCAGGCTGGGCAGCCACATGGCTCCGCTCATGGTGCAGAGCCTCAATGCCACAAATTTCTTTGAAACCGTCGACGTCATCATACCCGTGCCGATACCACGGCGCCGGCGCATGAAGCGCGGCTACAACCAAAGTCTCGAACTCGCCAAGGGCATCAGCCGGCTCACTGGCATCGCCGTTGACACGCGCTCGGTCACCCGCCGCTACTACGGCGTCAGCCAGACCAAGCTCTCGCCCTCGGAGAGGGCTGCCCACGTGGAGGACTCCTTTGTGCTGCACGGCAACAGCCTGAAGGGCAAACACGTGCTTATCGTTGACGACGTAATCACCACTACCGCCACCGTCATGGCGTGCGCCAAAGCGCTCAGCGGCATTGCGGGCATCAAGATTTCCATAGCGTCGCTCGCCGTGTCGCGCAACCTGCTCAACAACATCAGGAGCAACAACCCGCAAGAAGACAACTCGCAGGCGGCTCAGCAAGAGGACTGACCGTCAGGCCTTTTTCTTCTTGGGGATGAGCGAGCACAAAATGCTCACCACGAGCACTGCCACGATGAACACAAGCGACTCCACAGCGCCAATCTCCACAAAGTCGTGCAGCAACAGCTTCAGACCGATGAAGAGCAGCAAGACGCAAACGCCGGTCTTGAGATAGCGGAAGCGGTCAGCCACGCCGGCAAGCAGGAAGAACAACGACCGCAAGCCCAGCAAGGCGAAAATGTTGGAGAAGAACACCACATAGGGGTCAAGCGACACCGAGAAGACGGCAGGAATGCTGTCGAAGGCGAAGATAAGGTCGCTGAACTCTATGAAGATGACTGTGACCAGCAAGGGAGTGATATAGAGCAGGCCGCCCTGGCAGCGCTTCACCACCTGTGCCACGCCATTGTCGTCCTTGCGCACATGCACCACGAAGTCGTCGCCGTGAAACTTGGGATAGACGCGAAACACACGCGACAGCATGCGCACAACCGGATGGCTGCCCACATCAACAGGGCCGTTTTCCTTGCGCCCGAAGAACATCTTCAGGCCGCTGTAGACCAGGAAGGCGCCAAACACCAGCAGTATCCACTTGAAGCGCTCAATGACGGCTGCGCCAGCGAAGATAAACACAAAGCGCATCACGATGGCGCCGAGCACGCCCCAGTTGAGCACGTGCTGATACTCCTTCTTGCTCACCCCAAACGAGGCGAAAATCATCATCATCACAAACAGGTTGTCCACCGAGAGCGTCTTCTCGATGAGATAACCCGATATGTAGGATATGGTCATGTAGTGGCGGTACTGCGTGAGGCTGCCCTCAAAGTCGCCGGGGTCAAGCTTCAGGTGCGACGCGTAGCGCGAGCTCACCTCCTGCAGGTCGGCAAACGACTGGATGCCGTGCACCATGTCGCCGTGGAACCAAAGGAAGAGCGAAAAGGCGAGCGCCAGGCCCACCCACACTGCCGTCCACGCGCCAGCCTCCTTCATCGACACCTCGTGGGCCTTGCGGTCTATGACAAGCATGTCGAGCATCAGGACGCCCACGACAAACACGATGAAGCCTCCAAAAAACAATAGTTCTGTAGTATTCATATAGAAATTTGTGAGTCAAAAAAACATAGCCGGCAAGACCCGCAGAGCCCCCGCCGGACATAACTTAGCAAATTTAGGCAGAACTTTTGAGTTTTTGCCCTCAATTTCAGAAAATCAGACGGGCTTGCCGCACACAAACTGCTGCAGTCTGTTGCCGCAAGACCTGCGCCTCGCCGTACAGTCCGCCGCTACCCTATGTACGCCCCGTCTTTGGCCTCGAACAGCACCGACGGCTCCCTTACCTCCACATTGTGCCACATCCCTTGGGGAATCTGGCAGCCATAGCTGCCCTCGGCCGGGCACAGCGTGACGCGCCTCACCTCTACGAAGGCACCGCTGCCATCGCTAGCAGCCTCATAGAAGACCTCGTCGAGCTTGCCCATGAGGCATATCACCGTCTCTGTCGTCTCCGCATGGCGGTGTATGGCCACCTCGGTGCCGGGCAGCAAGGCGTTGAGCATGCGCTGGCTGGTGTCGGCTGACGACGTGCGCAGGTCGAGGTTTTGCCGGCGCCGCGGGTTGTCGGCAGCCTGCCTGAGGAGTTTGTCGAAGAGTTCTTTGTCGATGGTCATCTTGTGGAGCGGTTTTGCTACTATATATATAATAAGGTAATAAGATTGCAAACTTACGCCATTTTTACCATACTCACAAGCCCGCGCACACAGATTCTGACAGTTTTTGGACACGATTTCTAAAAAACTTGCCGATAAAAGACTATCTTTGTCAGTCGAAGTCGCTCATCTGCCCTCCGGGGCTGCAAGCCAGACGCAAATGTTTTGTTTCAACAGCGACACAAACGAAAAATCTGAAGACTGAACCGCATGAATGATAAAAATCTTTTGCTATCTCTGCTTCGTCAGCACGAAGAATTGGGAATATCTGAGCAGATAGACTACGACAAGTTCTACCTGTACTCCATCATTACGCACTCCACTGCCATTGAAGGCAGTACGGTGACGGAGGTTGAGGCCCAGTTGCTCTTCGATGAAGGCATCACCTCGTCGAAGCGCACAATGGTGGAGCAGCTGATGAATCTCGACTTGAAGGAGGCGTACGAGTATGGCATTAAATGGATAAAGCAGCATGCTACAATCACAACAGAATGGCTGATAACACTTGCCTCCAAGGTGATGGCGCGCACAGGGAGCGAATACAACTCCCTCGGCAGTCACTTCGACGCGTCGAAGGGCGAGCTGCGCAAACTTAATGTCACGGCAGGTTTTGGCGGCCGCTCGTATTTGGCCTTCCAAAAAGTGCCCGGCAAATTGGCTGCGTTCTGCGAAGAGCTCAACAAGCGACGCCAAGCCATAGATGCCCACGATGCGGCTGCTGTCTATGAATTGAGCTTCTGGGCGCACTACGAATTGGTGACGATCCACCCATGGGCTGATGGCAACGGAAGAACCAGCAGACTGCTGATGAACCTCTTGCAGATAGAGTTCGGTGTTTTGCCTACAAAAATCTTGAAAGAAGACAAAGCCGAGTACATCCAGGCATTGGCAGACACCAGGGAAGAAGAAAATATCGGCATCTTCGTCAACTGCATGACAGAGTTGCATTGTCGCCATTTGAAGTCGGATATCGACCACTACATCGACTCTACAACGGAGAAAATGGCCGATAAAACCGCTTTAACAAAGAAAATGGTCGACACATGGTCAATCAAGCCCTCGTTTGCGGAAAAATTGGCCGATATTCTGACCTTTGTGGCCGACAAACAAGAAGTCACCACAAACGACATTGTTGCCGCATTTGGGGTTGCCGCCACTTCCGCCAAGCGCTACATGCGCCAACTAGCGGAGTTCGGATACATTGAAGCTCGCGGCGGCAACAAGAATCGTAGTTATAGCATAGTCAAAAGTCCGAAACATTGACCAAATAGCGCAGAGAGTCGCTGCGCAACGCCGGGATTGACGATGCCACCGACTACGAGAAATAAAACAACGAGACAATAAACATACACTACTCAACACCACCATCATTATGAAGACAGACTGGCAAAAGATGCAGGACTGCGAGATATACAACGACTTTGACCACGACCTGTTCCTGCGCCGCATTGAGGCGAAGAAACTGTTCAGGGCATACAACCGCACCGAGGACGAGGAGACCGACAAGCGCCGCGACATCATGCAGAGGCTTTTCAAGTCGGTAGGCGACAACGTGTGGATAGAGCCCGACTTCCGCTGCGAGTTTGGCAAGAACATCACCATCGGCAATGACGTCTACGTCAACTTCGGGTGCGTCATTCTCGACTGCGGACAGGTGGAGATAGGCGACCAGGTGCTCATAGGCCCCAACGTGGGCATCTACGACGCCAACCACGCCCTCGACGCCGACGAGCGCATGGCGGGATCCCTCATGCCGGGCCGCGTGGTCATAGGCAACCGCGTCTGGATTGGCGGCGGCACCATTGTGCTCCCCAATGTCACCATAGGCGACGACACCGTGATAGGCGCCGGCAGCGTCGTCACCCACGACATCCCGTCGGGCGTAGTGGCAGTTGGCAACCCCTGCCGTGTCCTCAGGAAACTGACAGACAAGGACAAAGTGGGCTACAAGCCGGCATCCGACTGACGGCTGCATCCTTCTGCATAAGCTCCTCCGTCTGCCGCTTTCCGCCCGCCGCTGAGGGGGAAAACCACCTCAATTCAAAAAACTAGGACTTCAGTTCATCAGACAAGCACTTGGCGTCATCTCGCGCTCAAAAAAAGGGTTTAGCGGACAGCAATAAAAAAATATTGCTGTCCGCTAAAACCCTCTAACATTCGAACCACCGAACCTTGTGCCCCAAAAAGCCCTTTTCGTGAAAATTCGCGCAGTTCTTGTATGCCTCATTTCCAGCGCGTTACGTTGGGTGCGCACTTAAGAATTTTTAAGTAGTACTTGAGCGATTGAAAACAAGGACTTAAAAAAATTTTATGCGGACTTAACGAAAA
>CAVGQS010000063.1:0-14121 GCA_963631415.1 Lactococcus garvieae
CGCTCTATTTTAGAGTGCGGAAAGGCAAGGTCGTGGCTATCGCTGAATAGTTACGTTTTGTGTTCTGTGTTGCAGCAGGGCTTAGAGTTTCGTGATTCTTTTTTTGCCGCGCCTTGGGTCTTTTTTGTACAAAAATATCGGGACGGCCCTTGGCAATGCCGCATTATTTTCCTATTTTTGCCGCAAAATCTGCGGCGTTATTGGCAATGTAATGCCGCACAAAGGACAGCGACACCATGTATATTCATGAACACGACAACTGGACAGACTTCCGCTGGGACAATGCCCGCATAGCCACCAGCCTCGACGAAGTGGCGCGGGCGCAGGGTCGGCTCTACGGCAAGCTCAGCGGTCTCGGCTTCGACAGCCAGTTGGGCGCCATGGCCGAAAACCTGACGCGCGACCTCATCCACTCGTCAGAGATAGAGGGCGTGAGGCTCAACGCCAGCGAGGTGCGCTCGTCGATAGCCCGCCGCCTCGGCATAGACAGCAAGGACAGTGTGCCCTCCTCCCACTACGTAGACGGCGTGGTGGCAGCCATGCTCGACGCCACCGACCACTACGACCAGCCCCTCGACAAGAACCGGCTCTGCGCCTGGCAGGCCGCCTTCTTCCCCACCGGCTACAGCGGGGGCTCGCCCATTGAGGTGGGCAGATACCGCACCCACGACGAGCACATCGTGTCGGGCTACCTGGGCCGCGAGCGAGTGCACTACGTGGCGCCATCGCCCGACCGTGTGGAGGCGGAGATGCAGCGCTTCATCAGTTGGTTCAACAGCGAGCAGCCCGTGTCGCCCACCGTCAGGTCTGCCATCGCCCACCTGTGGTTCGTAAGCATACACCCCTTCGAGGACGGCAACGGCCGACTGGCCCGCATACTGGGCGACATGATGCTTTCGCGCGGCGACAAGAGCCGGCTGCGATTCTACAACATCTCGTCAGAAATCAACCGCGACAAGCGCCACTACTACGAGGTGCTCGAGCGCACGCAGCGCGGCGACGGCGACATCACCGAGTGGCTGGAGTGGTATGTAGCCACGCTGTCGGCAGCGCTGGCTGAAGCCGACTCGCTGGTCAGCGGCGTGCTCAACAAGTCACGCTTCTGGCTGCGCGCCTCGTCGGCAACGCTCAACCAGCGGCAGACTGCCACCCTCAACATCTTCCTCGACGGCTATGAGGCCAAGCTCACCACCAAGACGTGGGCAGCCCTCAACAAATGCTCGCGCGACACAGCTGCGCGCGACATACAGGACCTCGTGGCCAAACGCCTCCTGAGCGAAGACATACCTGGAGCCAAGCGCCCCAGCTACTCCATTATCTATAGCGACAACGACGCCTGTATGGCCGCCTTCGACAACATTCACATCGAGGAAAGCGGCGGCCACCACTACCTGTGCGCACTGCGCAAGGACGGGGAGCCGGTGCGCGAGCGCATACTCCGCCTCGATGCCGAGCGCTACCAGCGGGGCGACCTCCAGCTGGCCAGCCTTCTCGCCAAATACTGCACACATCTTGTCTAACTCAACTCTTCCCTAAAAGAAAGAGCTATGGACGGCGGAGAGCAAAAAATGGGACCGCAAAAATGTTATGCGTTGCGAGTGCGACACAGAGAGCAAATATTTAGGAACAGATTTAGGAATATGGATGCAGAGCAATACAAGAAGGTCGTCATACCGGCTCATCTCAGAGAGATAGAGGCGGAGCACGGGGTGCGGATTCTGCTGGCGGTGGAGTCTGGGAGCCGCGCATGGGGGTTTGAGTCGAAGGACAGCGACTGGGACCTTCGCTTTGTCTATGTGCATGAACCGGAATGGTATTTTCACATTGAGGAGCAGAAGGACACCATTGAGCAGATGTTTCCCGACGAGGTGGACCTGGCGGGATGGGAGCTTGGCAAGGCCCTGCGGCTGTTCAAGCGGTCGAACCCGTCGTTCTTCGAATGGATCCACTCGCCCATCGTCTACTACGCCGACGAGAGTTTCATGAACAGCGTCAAGGCGCTGGAGGGGCGATATTTCCACAGGGAGAAGGCGATGTATCACTACAACCATATCTACAAGAAGCACAACGACAGGTATCTCGAGGACTTCGGGCTGCCCCTGAAGCGCTTCCTCTACTACCTGAGAGGCATCCTTGTGTGCAAATGGCTGGACCGCCACGGCACAGTGCCCCCAGTACGCTTCGAGGAACTCGTAGGCGCCATGGTGGACGACATGGCGATGAGGGACAAGATAGCGCACCTGCTGGAACTGAAGAGGCAGGGCAACGAGCACAACCAAGAACCGGTAGACAAGGAGCTCTTCGACTGGGCGCAAGGTCTGGCGGAGCATTATAATAAGGTAGTGGAGAGTCTCCGGCCGGCAATAAAAGCCGAAAAGGACGACGAGCTGAACGCACTCTACTACCGCATGGTACATGAAAACAACGGCCAGCACACGATTTAACAACTCATTGTATGGAACAGTTTCCCTGAAATGATTAGCTTTGAGCGTTAAAACAACAGAAAACCACACAAAGGAAACACACGAGAGAGGGTGACGGGCATCCAAGTCTTGGGCGTGCGGACACTATACGTTCTCTGCAATCAAATACCAAAAACACATGAAACACATGAGACACCTATTATTATCGCTGTCGGTCATGTCCTGGCTGTGACCAGCGCAATGGCCCAAAGCAACACTGAGTCGGACAACTACAAGAGAGGGCTGGAGTGCATACAAAACGAGAACGCGGGCGAAGCGCTGCAATTCTTCAGCAAAGACCTGCAGGACAACGACAAGAACGGCTACTCCTACGCTTGGATTGCCATGATCTATACCGACAACGGGCAATACAGCCAAGCCCTCGATGCCGCCAATATGGCCGTCAAGTACATTCCGAAGGAGGACCACGAGTACACGAAATTTGCATATACCACCAGAGCAAAAATCTACTACAGCATTGGAGACACCGCCAAGACTCTGGACGACTATGCGACTGTCATCAGCATTTGTCCGGAAGTGGCTGCGCTGTATTCTGACAGAGCCGAGGTCTACTACCAGATAGGAAACTACGACTTGTCGGACGCCGACTACATGAAAGTCGCGGAGATGGAGCCCGGCAACGTGGTGGGCTACATGGGACTTGGCAGAAACGCCAACGCGCAAGGCAGGTGGAGCGACGCCGTCAAGCAGTTTGACCACGCCGCAACGCTGGCAAAGGACTATGCCTCGGCGTACTCGTTCAGGGCCGAGTCGTACATGGGCCTGGAGAAATGGGAAGAAGCGACTAACGACATCATCACCGCACTGACCCTGGACTGGGACATGCAGGCCATCTCGCTGATTGGCCGCCTCAACGGCAGCGCCTCAGACATGATGACGGAAAAACTGAGCGCGCAGGCTGCAAAGGACGCCACTGACCAAAAATGGCCCCTGCTGCTCGGCTTGAAGTACGAAAAGGACAAGCAATACGCGAAAGCCATAGAGGCCTTTGGCAATGCGGCGGGGATAGAGCCTACATCCGTAATCTACCAGCACGCGGCGCAATGCCAATACACACTGGGACTTTACGGCGACGCAGTGCAGTCCATAGACAAGGGACTGACCCTTGAGATGGACTCTGCAGACTTCAGACTCATGAAGCTGCTAAAGGCAGCCAATCTCTACGAGCTGAACAAGCCCGACCAGGCCATCAGCGAACTGAACGAGATAATTGCCATGTGGCCGAACTTCGCCTACGGATACTACTTGCGTGGGCAGATCAATTACCTTTGCGGCAACATGGACGCGGCTGTTGAGAATCTGAACACGGCCATCACGCTCAACCCGAAAGATTCGCGCGCGCTCTTGTATCGCTGCAGAGCCTACACAAGACAAGGCAAGCCGGAATTGGCAAAAGCGGACTACAGAAAGATTATGGAACAGGAAGAGGCGGACGGCAGCTACAACTGCATCCCCTACGCATACCTCGCTTTGGGACAAAAGGACAAGGCCACAGCAGCCATGGACGTTATCCTGGCCCGCAACACTACGGACATGGGGAGCTATTATGACGCAGCCTGCCTGTACTCCAAAATGCAGGACAAGGACAAAGCCCTGGGCTATCTGACGAAAGTCTTTGAACTCGGCTTCTGCCAATTTGTACACCTCGACAATGACGACGACCTGAACTTCCTTCGCAACACTGAGGAGTTCAAGGCCCTGGCCGGCAAATACAAGAAGTAGGGCAAAGGAAAACAAACCTTCGCCAAAGATTCAATCGGGTCAAAATTGCGACTTCTAAGCATAAAATCGGGTCAAAGCGAGCCGATAATTGAAAGAAAAGTCGCAATTTTGACCCGATTAAAGTTGAGGACGATGACATTAGACGTATCCATACTCCAATTTCTGCACTATCACCCGTTGTCGAGCAGAGAGCAGATTTCCCTGTCCCTAACGGACGCGCCAAGCGAGAGCGCCCTGAAGAGGAAGCTCCGGAGCTTGGTCGACAAGGGCATGGTGGAGGTTAGCGGGCGCGGACCTGCCACGCGATACAAGCTCTCTGCGCAGGCTCAGGTCACGATGCCGCTTGACATCGGCACTTACTTTGACAAAGACATTGACGAGCGGGAGGTGCAGGATACGTTTAACTTTGAACTCATCCGCGACGTGCTTCCCAAAGTGGAGATATTCACGGCAGAAGAGCTCTCCGAGCTGCAACAAGCCCAACAGACTTTTGAGCACAACACAGAAAGCATGACGGAGATGGAGTATCGCAAGGAGATGGAACGGCTCGGCGTAGACCTCTCCTGGAAGTCATCGCAGATAGAAGGCAACACCTATTCCCTCCTGGAAACAGAGAGGCTGCTGAAGGACAAGCTGACGGCGGGCGGCAAAACCAAGGAAGAGGCAATTATGCTGCTGAACCACAAAGACGCGCTGGACTTTGTGCTGGACGAGCCTGACTATCTTAAGGAGATTTCAGTGCGCAGGATAGAAGACATCCACTCCATCCTTACGAAAGAGCTGGGGGTAGACCGCAACATTCGCCACCGGCGTGTGGGCATCACTGGCACCAACTACCGCCCGCTTGACAACGAAGTTCAAATTCGTGAGGCACTGGAAGACACCTGCACCTTGATCAACGGAAAGGAGAACGTGTTTGAGAAAGCCCTCCTCGCATTGGTGCTGCTGTCGTACATACAGGCGTTTGCCGACGGCAACAAGCGGACAGCGCGCATCACGAGCAACGCTATCCTCATAGCCAACGGCTATTGCCCAATATCTTTTCGCACGGTCGACTCTATTGACTACAAGAAAGCCATGCTCATGTTCTATGAGCAGAACAATATTTCTGCCTTCAAGAACATCTTCATAGAGCAATTTCTGTTTGCCGTCAAGACGTATTTTTAGGCAACGCCATTGCAGCGGAGAATGGGCTCTTAGAGCGCGCCGCCACAGCCCGGAAACCTATGCGTATCAGCATGCTGGCAACAAACAAGGGCGCCATTATGCCGCATATACAAAAATTATTTGCTAATTTTGCAAGTCTATAACCTTATATATATAAGGAATAGCAGAACTTGCATACAGATGGATAACACGCAAAACAGCAACCTTAAGATTTCACTGCTCCAGACCGACATAGTGTGGGGCAACCCCGAAGCCAACGCAATCGCTGCCAAGAAGGCCATAGACGCCTGTCCCGGCAGCGATTTGTATGTGTTGCCGGAGATGTGGAGCACCGGCTTCGCCACTGAGCCGCAGGGCATAGCGGAGCGCGAGGGGCTGTCGCTCGAATGGATGAAGGCGACGGCACAGGAGACCGGCGCAGCCATTGCCGGCAGCGTGGCCACGGAGCTTGGCGACGGCGACTTCCGCAACCGCTTCTACTTCGTCAAGCCCGACGGCGAGACGGTGTTCTACGACAAGCACCACCTGTTTACCTACGGCGGCGAGGACAAGCGCTACACCGCCGGCGAGAGCCGCACCGTGGTGGAATACAAGGGCGTGAGGTTTCTGCTGCTTGTGTGCTACGACCTGCGCTTCCCGCTCTGGAGCCGCTCGCGAGAAGACTACGACTGCATACTCTATGTGGCGAGCTGGCCGACATCGCGCATAGACGCCTGGCGCACGCTGCTCAAGGCCCGCGCCATAGAGAACCAGTGCTACGTGGCGGGAGTGAACCGCACCGGCACCGACCCCGCCTGTACCTACTGCGGCGGCACCGCCCTCATAGACCCCTACGGCAAGGCGGCAGCCCAGTGCGACGACAACCAGGCGCAGACCATCACCGCGCTGATTGACCTCGACGAGCTCAACGCCTTCCGCAAAAAGTTCCCCGTGCTGAAAGACAGGGACTGACCACAGACAATTGAAAAACAAATATCAGACAAAATAATGGAAAAACAACTTTTGCTTGGCGACGAAGCCATCGCACTTGGAGCCATACACGCAGGACTGAGCGGCGTGTATGCCTACCCCGGTACCCCAAGCACCGAAATCACTGAATTCATACAAAACAGCGGCCTCGCCCAGGAGCGCGGCATCCACTCTAAGTGGTGCACCAACGAGAAGACCGCCATGGAGGCTGCCCTCGGCATGAGCTATGCCGGCAAGCGCGCCCTGGTGTGCATGAAGCACGTGGGCATGAACGTGTGTGCCGACGCCTTTGTGAACAGCGCCATCACCGGCGTCAATGGCGGACTGGTGGTGCTGGCAGCCGACGACCCCTCTATGCACTCCAGCCAGAACGAGCAGGACAGCCGCTTCTACGCCAAGTTTGCCCTGATACCCGTGATGGAGCCGAGCAACCAGCAGGAAGCCTACGACATGACCAAGGCTGCCTTCAGCCTGTCGGAGGAACTCAAGGTGCCGGTGCTGCTGCGCATAGTGACCCGCCTGGCACACAGCCGCGCCGCCGTGGCAACAGGCTCCGCCGGCGACCAGAACCCGCTCAATATCAGCAACGAGCGCTGGGTATTGCTGCCCGCCATGGCCCGCAAGCGCTATGTGGACCTCATCAACAAGCACGACGCCATGGTCAAGGCGTCTGAAGAATCTGCGTTCAACAAGCGCGAAGACAACGGCGGCAAGCTGGGCATCATAGCCTGCGGCATAGCCTACAACTACGTGAAGGAAACGACCGGCGACAACGGCAACATACTGAAGATTTCGCAATACCCCATGCCCGCCAACGCCATCAAGGAGCTTGCCTCGCAGTGCGACTCGCTGCTCGTGGTGGAAGACGGCCAGCCCGTGGTGGAAGAAGAGGTGCGCAAGCTGCTCGGCGCCGGCTATAAGGTGACAGGACGCCTGACCGGCCACCTGCCCCGCACCGGCGAACTGACCCCCGACAACGTAGCCACGGCACTGGGCACCACTCCCAAGGCCGGCCACGGCACCGCCAAGAACCTCGCGCCGCGTCCGCCACAGCTGTGCCAGGGCTGCGGACACCGCGACGTCTACGGCGCGCTGGTAAAAATCATTGAGGAATATCCCGACGCCCGCGTGTTTGGCGACATAGGCTGCTATACGCTCGGCGCGCTGCCCCCCTTCAAGGCACTGGCCAGCTGCGTGGACATGGGCGCCAGCATCACCATGGCCAAGGGCGCTGCCGACGCCGGACTGCACCCCGCCATCGCAGTGATTGGCGACAGCACCTTCACCCACAGCGGCATGACAGGCCTGCTTGACGCCATCAACGAAAACGCCAACATCACCGTCATCATCAGCGACAACCTCACCACCGGCATGACGGGCGGACAAGACTCCGCCGGCCTCAACAAATATGAGGCCATCTGCCTTGGACTGGGTCTCGACCCCGACCACCTGCACGTGGTGACGCCGCTGCCCAAGAACATCCCCGCCATTGCGCAACTCATTCGCGACGAGATAGAGTACCAAGGTGTCAGCGTCATCATACCGCGCCGAGAGTGCATTCAGACTGCCGCACGCCACGCGCGCCAGGCACGCAACCACGCCAAATAAACCCAGCAAACAGAAAGAAGAAAATGAAAAAAGACATCATACTTTGCGGCGTAGGAGGACAGGGCATCCTGTCTATCGCCACCATCATCGGCGAGGCCGCCACCAAGGCGGGAGTGAACCTCAAGCAAGCCGAAGTACACGGAATGAGCCAGAGAGGCGGCGACGTGCAGTCCAACCTGCGCCTGTCGACCGAGCCCATCTACTCCGACCTCATCCCGGAGGGCGAAACCGACCTCATCATCTCTATGGAGCCGATGGAGTCGCTGCGCTACCTGCCCTACCTGGCAGCCAACGGCACCATCGTGACGAGCAGCAAGCCCTTCGTCAACATACCCAACTATCCAGAACTTGACGCCCTCAACGCCGAGCTCGACGCACTGCCTTCGGTAGAGAAACTCGACATAGAGACCGTGGCCAAGGACGCCGGCAACCCGCGCGGCGCCAACATGGTGCTGCTGGGCATGGCTGCCGCCTACCTCGACATCATCACGCCCGACCAGCTGCGCCAGGCCATAGCCACCGTATTCGCACGCAAGGGCGACGACATCGTGGCTGCCAACATCAAGGCGTTTGACCAAGGACTGCAAACCATTTCAAAATAAACACACACAAGACCCTCTCGAGACACCCCCGCCAACACATAGAACCACATCATGATTTTCAATCCTAAAATGGAATGCATGGAGCGCAGCGAAATGCGCGCCCTGCAAAGCGAGAGACTACAGAAGACGGTAAAGACCTGCTACGAGAACGTACCTTTCTACCGCAAGAAGATGGACGCCCGCGGCGTCAAGCCCGAAGACATAAAGACTGTTGACGACATCGTAAAACTGCCCTTCACCACCAAGACCGACCTTCGCGACGAATATCCCTTCGGCCTGCAGGCAGTGCCCAAGGAGCAGGTGGCGCGCATCCACGCCTCCAGCGGCACCACGGGCAAACCGGTGGTGGGAACCTACACGCGCAACGACCTCGCCATGTGGTCAGAGGGAGTGGCGCGCGTAATGTCGGCAGCCAACGTAGGCAAGAGCGACACCGTGCAGGTGAGCTACGGCTACGGACTGTTTACCGGCGGCCTGGGAGCCCACGACGGAGCGGCCGTCTTGGGCGCTACGCAGCTGCCCACCTCTGCCGGCAACACCGAGAAGCAGATAATGCTCATGCAGGACCTGGGCACCACCGTGCTGGCGTGCACCCCGTCCTACGCCCTGCGCCTGGCCGAGGCCATCCACCACTCCGACAAGACCTGCATCGACAACATGAAGCTGCGCGCAGGCTTCTTCGGCGCTGAGCCGTGGACCGAGGGCATGCGCAAGGAACTCGAGGAGAAACTCCAGATCAAGGCCTACGACATCTACGGGCTGACAGAGATGTGCGGTCCCGGCGTGGGCGGCGAGTGCGAGTGCCAAAACGGCACCCACCTCTGGGAGGACATGTTCTATCCCGAAATCATCAACCCCGACACCCTCGAGCCGTGCGCCCCGGGCGAGTTTGGCGAGCTGGTGTTCACCTCGCTCTGCAAGGAGGCCATGCCCATCTTGCGCTACCGCACCCGCGACCTCACGCGCCTCAACTACGAGAAGTGCGAATGCGGGCGCACCGCAGTGAGGATGGACCGCATACTCGGCCGCTCCGACGACATGATGATCATTCGCGGCGTCAACGTGTTCCCGTCGCAGATAGAGACCGTGCTGACGGAGTTCCCCGCCTTCACTCCCTACTACTTCATCACCGTTGACCGCTTCAACAACGAGGACACCTTCGACCTCGACGTGGAGCTACGCAAGGAATACTTCAGCGCCAGTCCCAAGGAGCAGATGCCCTTCATCAAGCCCCTCTACGACCGCATCGTGTCGCTCGTGGGCATCAAGCCCAACATCCACATCAAGCCGCCCTTTGGCATTGAGCGCTCCATGGGCAAGGCCAAGCACGTGCTCGACAAGCGCAACTTCCGCAACTGACACAAACAACCTGACAATAACATAATGAAGATTTTCTCTGACGAACTCGTAACCGAAGCGGCTGAGGCCAGCCATGTGGCAGACCTGAGCCACGCCACCATAGGCGAGACACTGCTGGTGGCACAATATCTGGAACAAAAGACCGGCATCCCCTTCATCAGGATGGACCAGGGCAGCCCCGGACTGCCTGCCAACCGCTACGGCATTGAAGCCGAGAAGCGCGCCCTCGACAGCGGCATTGTCAGCCAATATCCCGCCGCCGCAGGCGTCAAGGAGGTGAAGGAGGCGGCAAGCGAATTTGTCAAGGCCTTCATCAATGTAGACGTCACACCGCGCGCCTGCATCCCCACGACGGGAAGCGTGGCGGGCAGTTTCGGCTCGTTCATAGCCTGCTGCCAGCGCGACAAGAGCCGCAACAAGGTGCTCTTCATCGACCCCGGCTTCCCCATCCAGAAGAGCCAGCTCAGGGTGCTCGGCATAGAGTGGAAAGAGTTTGACATCTACCCCTTCCGCGGCGACACTCTGCGCGCCAAGCTCGAAGAGGAACTCAAGGACAACGACGTGGCTGCCATCGTATACAGCAACCCCAACAACCCCGCGTGGATTTCGCTTGAGGAAGACGAGCTCAAAACCATTGGCGAACTGGCCACCAAGCATGACGCCATCGTGATGGAAGACCTCGCCTACTTCGCCATGGACAACCGCCGCGACCTCTCCCATCCCTACGAGCCGCCCTACGTACGCACCGTGGCGCGCTACACCGACAACTACATCCTCATGCTCAGTTCGAGCAAGATATTCTCCTATGCCGGACAGCGCATGGCGATGGTGTGCATCAGCGACCGCCTCTTCGACCGCCATTTCCCCGCCTTCGAGGAGCGCTACCACGACTCGGGCATCTTCGGCCAGACCTTCATCGCCAGCATTCTCTATATGATCACCAGCGGCTGCACCTCGTCCACCCAGTACGGCTATGCCGAGATGCTGCGGCTCAGCTGCGAGGGCAAGATAGACTTCGTGGCCGACACCAGAGAGTATGCCGTGCGCGCCAAGAAGATGAAGAAAATCTTCCTCGACAACGGCTTCACCATCACCTACCCCAAGGACGTCACCGAGCAGATTGGCGACGGCTTCTTCTTCTCGCTCAGCTATCCCGGCATGACGGGCGGGCAGCTCGTCACCGAGCTCATCCACTATGGCGTGAGCAGCATCAACCTCGACACCACCGGCTCCGACCGCCCCGGCGTGAGGGCGTGCACCTCCAGGATGAGAGAAGAACTCTACCCCGTGCTTGAAGAGCGCATGAAGGCGTTCCACCAAGACCATCCCAACAGCCAAGCCTAATGACCCACACTCCACGGACAGTTGTCATCACAGGCGCATCGTCGGGCATAGGCCGCGACGCAGCCGCCCTGTTTGCCCGGCGCGGCGACACGGTCTACGACCTCTCGCGCTCCGACAAGCCGCAGGACGGCGTGGTCCACATAGCCTGCGACGTCACGCAGCCCGCTACAGTCGCGCAGGCTTTTGCCGCGATAGCCAGCAAGCACAGCCACATCGACATACTCATCTTGTGTGCCGGCAGTGGCATAGCCGGCTCCGTGGAGCACACTGACCTCGACGATATGCGCCGCCAGTTTGACGTCAACACCTTCGGTCCCGTCACTGTGCTGCAGTCAGCGCTGCCTTTGCTCCGCGCCGACGGGCCTACGCCCAGAGAGAGGCGCGTGGTCTTCGTCAGTTCTATGGCGGCAGTCTTCGGCATCCCCTTCCAGTCCATGTACTCAGCCACCAAGGCGGCAGTCAACGCGCTGGCCTTCTCGCTGAGCAACGAGCTCCATGCCCAGGGCATCTCCGTCACGGTGGTCATGCCTGGCGACGTGAAGACCAATTTCAAGCGCAACACCAACCTCCGGGGCGCCGACATCTACCCCCTCATGCAGGGCGCCATCGGCCAAATGGAGCGCGACGAGGCCACCGGGCTGTCGTCAGTGTCGGTGGCGCGCAAGGTGTTCCGCGCAGCCACGCGCCGCAGGGCCGGGCTCTACTACACCTCCGACTTCGTCTCCGACGTGGAGTGCCTGCTGCAGCGGCTGCTGCCCACCAGGTTCGCCCTCTATGTGGTTCGCAAGATGTACCACTGCTGAACCCCTACATTATATAATAATATCAGAAAACACCCTTTAACAATCCAACAACGATGAACGACCAGTCACCCTTTTTGCATCCCCAATACGAGTGCATGTCGAGGCAGGAGATAGAGGACCTGCAGCTCACCCGACTGCAGGCAACCGTACGCCACTGCATGAACTCGCCCTTCTACAAGCAGCGCTTCGATGAAGCCGGCATCAGTCCCGACGACATCAAGTCGCTCGACGACCTGCAGAAGATTCCCTTCACCACCAAGCAAGACCTGCGCGACACCTACCCCTTCGGCATGGCGTCAGTGCCCCTGCGCCAGTGCGTCAGACTCCACTCCAGCAGCGGCACCACGGGCAACCCCACGGTGATACTCCACACGCAGAAGGACCTCGACGAATGGGCCAACGCCGTAGCGCGCTGCCTGTGGATGGTAGGACTGCGCCCCGACGACGTGTTTCAGAACTCCAGCGGCTACGGCATGTTTACTGGAGGCCTGGGCTTCCAGTACGGTGCTGAGCGCCTCGGCGCGCTCACGGTGCCTGCCGCCGCCGGCAACTCCCTGCGCCAGATTAAGTTCATCAAGGACTTCGGCACCACCGCCATCCACGCCATCCCGTCCTACGTGACGCGCCTCTACGAGGTGATGTGCGAAAACGGAGTAGACCCGCGCCGCGACACCAAGCTCAAGGTGCTCGCCATCGGCGCCGAGCCCCACTCCGAGGAGCAGCGCCAGCGCATAGAGCAGATGCTTGGCGTCAAGGCCTACAACTCGTTTGGCATGAGCGAAATGTGCGGTCCCGGCGTCGGCTTTGAGTGCCAGGAGCAAAACGGCATGCACTTCTGGGAAGACTACTACATCGTAGAGATAGTAGACCCCGTCACCCTCAAGCCCGTGCCCGACGGCGAGATAGGCGAACTGGTGCTCACCACCCTCAACCGCGAGGCCATGCCGCTGCTGCGCTACCGCACCCGCGACCTCACCCGCGTGTTGGGCCGCACCTGCCCCTGCGGTCGCAACCACGTCAGACTCGACCGCATGCGTGGCCGCTCTGACGACATGATAGTGCTGCGCGGCGTCAACATCTTCCCCATACAGGTAGAGAAAATCCTGCTGTCGTTCCCCGAACTCAGCAACAACTACCTCATCACCCTCACTACCGACAACGACAACGACAACATGACCGTCGAGGTAGAGATAGCCGAGATGTTCACCGACGACTACGCCCGGCTGCAGTCGCTCACCAAGAGCATCACCCGCGCCCTCAAGGACGAGATTCTCCTCACGCCCCACGTCAAGCTGGTGCCCAAGGGCGCCCTGCCCGTCAGTGAAGGCAAGGCCGTGAGAGTGGTCGACAAGCGCAAGGTCTACCAGTAAGTCACACACATTAACCCTAATCACACATACACCCATGACCATTCACCAGCTTTCCATCTTCATTGAAAACAAGAACGGCACCCTGCTGCGCGTGCTCGACATCCTCAAGGGGGCCCAGATACAAATCATCGCCTCCACCATCTCCGACACGGTGGACTACGGCATCTTCCGCATCATTTGCTCCAACCCGTCGCAGGCCTACCAGTTGCTGCGCGCCCAGGGCCTCAGCGTCACCATCAGCGACGTCTTCGCCATTGAGCTCGACAACACCCCTGGCCAGGCAGCCACGGCGCTGTCCGCCTTCACCAGCAACGGCATCAACATCAGCTACATGTACTCCTTCCTAGTGAGCGGCAAGGGCATCATCGTCTTCCGCACCAGCGACACCGAGAAGGCACGCGAAATCATCTCGCTCAAGTCCCTCAAGTTTATCAGCGAAGACCAGCTCGCCGACCTCGCCCGCTGACCAAAGGGCACTGCACACGCACAAAAAAAAGTCCCCATCGCTCACAACCATGAGCGATGGGGATTTTTTTTATTGCTGTCCGCTAAAACTCAAGCGAACCACCTATTATAAACGATAGCTGGCCGCACCACACAGTCTTTCAAAGTTATAAAGTAGGACTTAAAAAATTTTTATGCGGACTTAAAAAATTTTCGTGCGGACTTAACGAAAAAATTTCCGCGGAAACGC
>CAVGQS010000064.1:0-6092 GCA_963631415.1 Lactococcus garvieae
CGTTTCGCGGCGAGATTTTTTCGTTAAGTCCGCATAAAATTTTTTTAAGTCCTATTTTTCAATCGCTCAAGTCCTACTTAAAAATTCCCAAGTGTGTTTGGCTTTCCTTTGGCTACCCAGAAAAACTAAAAAGCCTCGCAACTAAATTGCAAGGCATAATTTGTACTCGAAGCGGGACTTGAACCCGCACGCCCCTTCCGGGGCAAGGGATTTTAAGTCCCTCGTGTCTACCGATTCCACCATTCGAGCGTCCTTCGCGTGCAAAGGGCGAGCGGAAAAATCAGGAGAAATCTTTCCGCAACTGCAAAATTATCATTTTCTTCGTCAACGCCCAAACGATTCTTCCCGTTTTTGGTCTGCCAGTGCTCAAGGGGCGGAAATAAATTAGTAACTTTGCAAAAAGTTAAGACCCACAAAACAAAAGTACTGCGATGATGAAAAGACTTGCGATTGCACTGGCAGCCGTGCCGTGCGTGCTGGCCCTGATGGCGGGCTGCAGCAACGACGACCCCGATGTCCACACGCTCAACATACGGGCGGTTTCTTCCGACTCCAACCCCATAGCCTACTACGCCGACCAGACCGCCGACTCCATCGAGGTGGTGTCGACCGACACCTGGCAGGCCAACACCAACTGCGACTGGATAAAGTTCCGCCAGTCATCCTCTGCCACCATAGGCTACACCATCAAGTACGTCTACGGCCAGGCGCTGAGCCAGAAAGAGCGCGTAGTCATCGCCGCCAACACCACCGGCGAGGACCGCACCACCACCGTCACCGCAGACGCCAACAACAAGAAGGTGGGTCTGGTGGTCAAGCAGTTCGGCTACCTCAACGTGACGACCCCCGCCAAGAGCCAGGCGGTCAACACGCCCCAGTTCATCATGAGGCATAAGGCGGCTGCCACCACCGCCAAGGTGGCGTTCCGCATCTACGCCAACGCCCAGCTCACCACCGACGACAGCTGGATAACGGTGCCCGACGACATCTTTGAGGCCTCCTCCAAGGGCGCCGAGCACGAGACTACCATAAGCCTCGCCGCCAACACCACCGGAGCCGAGCGCACCGGCAAGATAACGCTCAAGTCTACCACCGGCGCAACCACCGACATCGAGGTGGTGCAGAGCGCCCAGTAACAACGAATCTCACAAAAAAATACAAAAACATAATTACGATGGCAAAGAAAGCACTTCTCATGATTCTCGACGGATGGGGAATCGGCAACAAGGACAAGGGCAACGTGATCTACTCGACACCGACGCCCTACATGGACTACCTGAACAACACCTACGCACACTCTGAGCTGCAGGCCAGCGGCGAGTATGTGGGACTGCCCGACGGACAAATGGGCAACTCTGAGGTGGGCCACCTCAACATCGGCGCCGGCCGCATCGTCTACCAAGACCTTGTGAAAATCAACCGCGCCTGCGCTGACGGCTCCATCAAGGAGAGAATCAACGAGGCCTACACCTACGCCAAGGAGAACGGCAAAAGCCTCCACCTCATGGGACTCACCTCTACCGGCGGCGTGCACTCCTCGCTCGACCACCTGCTCAAGCTCGTGGAACTCTCCCACGAATACGGCCTCGACGGCAAGACCTTCGTACACTGCTTCATGGACGGCCGCGACACCGACCCCCGCTCCGGCAAGGGCTTCATAGAGACGCTGACCGGCGTGTGCGAGAAGAACGGCGCAGCCATCGCCTCCATCATCGGACGCTTCTACGCCATGGACCGCGACAAGCGCTGGAACCGCGTCAAGGTGGCCTACGACCAGCTCGTCAGCGGCAAGGGCAAGGAGGTTGACGACATGGTTGAGGGCGTGCAGTACTGCTACGACGCTGACTCCGAGGACCACAAGGACACCGACGAGTTCATGGAGCCGCTGGTCAACGCCAACGTAGACGGACGCATCAAGGAGGGCGACGCCGTCATCTTCATCAACTACCGCAACGACCGCGCCAAGGAGCTCACCACAGTGCTCACCCAGCAGGACATGCCCGAAGAGGGAATGCACACCGTGCCCAACCTCAAGTACTACTGCATGACCCCCTACGACGCCAACTTCAAGGGCGTAGGCATCCTCTTCCCCAAAGAGAACGTGGAGAACACGCTGGGCGAATATGTCAGCTCAAAGGGGCTCAAGCAGCTCCACACCGCTGAGACCGAGAAGTACGCCCACGTCACCTTCTTCTTCAACGGCGGCCGCGAGACTCCCTACGAGGGCGAAGACCGCATTCTGGTCGCCTCGCCCAAGGTGGCTACCTACGACCTCAAGCCCGAAATGTCAGCCTACGAGGTGAAGGACAAGCTCGTTGAGGCCATCCGCAAGAACGAGTACGACTTCATCGTGGTCAACTTCGCCAACGGCGACATGGTGGGCCACACCGGCGTCTACGAGGCAATAGAGAAGGCTGTGACCGCTGTAGACAGCTGCGTCAAGGACGTCATCACGGCTGTCCAGGAGACCGGCTACGAGGCCATCATCATTGCCGACCACGGCAACGCTGACCACGCTGTCAACGAAGACGGCACGCCCAACACCGCCCACTCGCTCAACCCCGTGCCCTTCATCTACGTCACCGAGAACAAGAACGCCAAGGTCAAGAACGGCATCCTTGCCGACGTGGCTCCCAGCATCCTCCACATCATGGGACTGGAGCAGCCCAAGGAGATGACCGGACAAAACCTCATCGAGGACTAAGCGCCGACCGAGCACCGGCTCGCAAACTTATCGAGCACCGACTCGCAAACCAATAGCAAAAGCCTGCGCCGCACACTTGCGACGCAGGCTTTTTTTTGTTGGGCGGTCAGAGCCGCTGACCCGCACCGAGCCTACAAAGAAAACCGCGGATCCTAACTGATGGCACATAAACAAGAAAAGCCCCTCAAAACCTTCACGGTTTTGAGGGGCTTTTGCGCTTCAGGATGGGCTTGAACCAACGACCCCCTGATTAACAGTCAGGTGCTCTAACCAACTGAGCTACTGAAGCAGTGTGCAATCCGCAGGGTGCAGTAAACCGGACTCGCGTCCCGTCGCGCTTCAGGATGGGCTTGAACCAACGACCCCCTGATTAACAGTCAGGTGCTCTAACCAACTGAGCTACTGAAGCATGGTTTGCAAACACTAAGAAAAACAGAGTTGCATCCTTGTTTTGCGGTGCAAAAGTAGTGATAAATTTGAAAATAAGCAATAACTTTGCATTAAAATAATAGTCGGACGCAGAAAAAAGTCACAGCGCTTGGCACACACGGCCTGCCGGGCGCCCCGCTTGCGGTCCGCCACATACACTCACAACAAGAAGATGAAGAAATCCGTTTTGCTACTCTGCCTCGCCCTTGCCGCAGTGTGCGGGCCAGCCCAGAACCTCTCGGACGTGTCCGGGCAGTTGGGCATTTTCAACCGGCTCTACAAGACCCTCGACCAGTACTACGTAGACACGCTCAACGCAGAGAAGAACGTCACCACCGCCATACGCGCCATGCTGTCGGACCTCGATCCCTACACCGAGTTCTACGACGCCAAGAGCGCGCGCGAGTTCAACACCGTCACCACCGGCAAGTATGCCGGCGTCGGGGCGATGATACATTATTATAAGAAGGAAGACCGCTGCATCGTCTACCAGCTCTACGAAGGCAAGCCCGCCGCCGTGGCTGGACTGCGCGACGGCGACGTCATCCTGTCCGTCAACGGCAAGGACACCGGAGTGAAGGGCAGCATGGCGATGGCGGACTACGTCAGTTCGGTCAGCGCAGCGCTCCGCGGCGACGCCGGCACCCTGGCCAAGGTGAGGGTGAAGCGCCCCGGCACTGCCGACACCTTGGAGTTCAGCGTGACGCGCGCCAACGTGCAGCTGCCGTCGGTGCCCTACAGCGGCATGCTCAACGCCGAGACGGGCTACGTAATCCTCAACTCGTTCACCGCCGGCTGCGCGGAGGAGGTGGGCAACGCCGTGAAGAAACTGGTGGACCAGGGCGCCAAGTCGCTCGTGCTCGACCTGCGCAACAACGGCGGCGGACTCGCCAACGAGGCTGTCAACCTTGTCAATCTCTTTGTACCTAAGGGCAAACTGATACTCAAGATGAAGGGCAAGGTGGCCGACATGAACTCCTCCTACGCCACACAGAGCGAGCCCCTCTTCCCCGACCTGCCCCTGGCGGTGCTCGTCAACGGCCAGTCGGCGTCAGCGTCAGAAATAACCTGCGGTTCGCTGCAAGACCTCGACCGCGCCGTGGTGGTGGGCGAGCGTACCTACGGCAAGGGACTGGTGCAGCAAACCCACAACCTGCCTGAGGGCACCATGCTCAAGCTCACCACGAGCCACTACTACATACCCTCCGGCCGCTGCATACAAGCGCTGGACTACACCCACCGCACCGACAACGGCGAAGCCTACCGCACGCCCGACAGCCTGACCCACGTGTTCCACACTGAGGCTGGTCGCCCCGTCAGGGACGGCGGCGGCATCACCCCCGACGTGGTGGTCAAGAGCGATACCATGCCCACCAACCTCGAGTATCTGTGCGCCAGCGACGAGTTCTTCGACTACGTCACCAGCTACTGCCTCAGCCACCCCACCATAGCCCCCGCCGGCGAGTTTTCGGTGACCGACGCCGACTACGCCGAGTTTGTGAGCCATGTCAAGGCCTCAAACTTCTCTCCCGAATATGCCAGCCTCAAGGCGGCTGACCGCCTGCTCGACATGATGAAGGCCGAAGGCATGCCTAAGGACGCGCTCGACAAGGCGACGGCGCTCAAGGAGAGCATGAAGCCCGACATGGGCGAGGTGTTGCGCGACAACAAGCAGACCATGAAGGAGCACCTCGACATTGCCGTGTGCGACCGCTACTACTACACCGCCGGCACCATAGAGAACCAGCTCAAGCACGACCGTCAGGTCAAGGAGGCAGTAGACCTGCTCGCCAACCCGGCGCGCTACAAGGCCATCCTCTCTGGCAAGGCAGAATAGCCCCATTCCCTTCATAACACTGCTAAAAACAGCGGGATACGGGCACAAAAAAAAAGCGGCAGGAGAGGCTTTCTCCTGCCGCTTTTTTTGTTTTTGTTTTTGGCTGCGTGAGCCGTTGGGAATTATTTTTTGCCGCTGGGCCTGTTATTCCCTATAGCCGTTGTGCTTTACGAAGAAGAGCGGTGTGTTGTTGTACTTCTTGGTGAAGGCGCGGCGGAAGGTGCTTACCGAAGCGAAGCCGCAGTCGGAGGCGAGGTCGCGGATGCTGTGGGAGTTCATGTAGTCCTTGTCGGTGAAGAGCTCTTCTGCCTTCTGGAGACGGAGAGTGTTGACGTACTCATTGAACTTGCAGCCCTTGACGTTGTTGATCATACGCGAGGCGTAGGTGCGGTTTGTCACGAGGAGGTCTGCGATTTCGTTGAGCGAAATGTCCTTGCGGAGGTAGAACTGTGTTTCTTTGGCAAGGGTGTCGAGGCGCTGCTCAAGGCGTGCGTTCAGTTCCTTTTCGTCCAGACCGAAAGGTAATGCTTCTGGATGTCTCATAATTCAACTAATTTTGTGTTTTTGATATTAAAAAAGCGAGAATAAATCTGGACGCAAAATTACAAAATAATCCATTTGGTTCAAAGGGAACGCAGCGATTTTATGATTTTTTAAGAAGTAGGGCTTTGTTTTCCGCCGCCTCCATTATTTCGCGTTCGCCGGGCCCCTTGTCGTTGATGCCGCAGAGGTGGAGTATGCCGTGCACGATGACGCGGTGGAGCTCTTCGCAGTAGGCGGTGTGCTGCTGCTCGGAGTTGCTCCTGACGGTGTCGAGGCTTATGAAGATGTCGCCGTGGAGCGTGTTGCCCTCGGTGTAGTCGAAGGTGATGATGTCGGTGTAGTAGTCGTGCTTGAGATACTGGCGGTTGACTTCAAGAATTTTTTCGTCGTCGCAGAAGATGTATGCCACGTCGCCTATCTTCTTGCCGTAGGTGGCGGCTACCTGCCTGAGCCACGCGGTGGTTTCCCTGCGCTTGATGTCGGGAAACTTGATATTGTCGGACTGGTATGATACCATTGGGTTAGTAGAATTGGTCGTGTATATATATAATAAGGTATATAGGGAGCGCCGCGTCAGTC
>CAVGQS010000064.1:6169-14056 GCA_963631415.1 Lactococcus garvieae
GTCAGTCGAAAAGGTCGGGGTGCTGGTCGAAGAGTGTTGGCTGGTCGTCCTTGCGTCCGCCTCGTGTGCGGTTGAGGTGCTTGTAGGCGAGGTCGGTGGCTTCGCGTCCGCGGGGTGTGCGCTTGATGAAGCCCTCCATGATGAGGAAGGGTTCGTAGACCTCCTCCACGGTGCCTTGGTCTTCGCCTATGGCTGTGGCGATGGTGGTGATGCCCACGGGGCCTCCGCCAAACTTGTCGATGATGGTGCAGAGGAGCTTGTTGTCGATTTCATCGAGTCCGAAGGCGTCGATGCTGAGCGCCTCGAGCGCCATGTGGGCGATGGGCAGGTCTATGCGTCCGTTGCCCTTGACCTGGGCGAAGTCTCTGACTCGGCGCAGCAGCGCGTTGGCTATACGCGGCGTGCCTCGCGAGCGTCCGGCTATTTCTGCTGCCGCCTTGCCGTCTATCTCCACGTTGAGAATGGAGGCTGAGCGCGTGATGATGTTGCGGAGCGTGTCGGCGTCGTAGTACTCAAGGTGGAGGTTGATGCCGAAGCGTGCGCGGAGCGGAGCGGTGAGCAGTCCGCTCCTGGTGGTGGCGCCGACGAGGGTGAAGGGATTGAGCTCTATCTGGATGGAGCGCGCGGAGGGCCCCTTGTCAATCATTATGTCGATGCGGTAGTCCTCCATGGCCGAGTAGAGGTATTCCTCCACCAGCGGCGAGAGGCGGTGTATCTCGTCGATGAAGAGCACGTCGTGGGGTTCGAGCGAGGTGAGCAGACCGGCGAGGTCGCCCGGCTTGTCGAGCACGGGGCCTGAGGTAATCTTGAAGCCCACGCCCAGTTCGTTGGCTATGATGTTGCTCAGTGTGGTCTTGCCCAGTCCCGGAGGTCCGTGGAGGAGGGTGTGGTCGAGCGGCTCTCCGCGGTACTTGGCAGCCTCCACGAAGACCTTGAGGTTGTCCACCACTTTGTTTTGGCCGTTGAAGTCGCTGAAGCTGAGCGGTCGGAGCGCGTTTTCATACTCCTTGTCGGTGGTGGTAGTGGCGGCAGACTGTGTTGCCCTTATGTCGAAGGTGTCTTTCATCTGAAGCGTTTTATTTTTGTTGCAGCAGTTCGATGGCCTTGTTGACCGTGTCGCTGTCGTCGTTGATGATGGCGAAGTATTCAGACATGTCCCAGATGTCGCGCGCCACGAGTCCCTTGACGGTCTTGCGAATGGTGCGCTCCGTCTGCCGGCGCTCGGCGTCGTCGTCGCAGGTGACGTCCATCTTCTTGCCCTCAGCGTAGATGGTGTCGATCAGCGAGGCGGGCACCTCGTAGTCCTTCTTGAACTTGCTGAAGTCCTTGTAGGCAGAGGTGAGCTGCGCGCGGTTGTTGTCGAAATAGGTGAGGTATGCGTTGAGGATGATGTTTTTGCGGCTGAGGCTGCGGTAGAACTTGGTGTAGACCATGGTGTCGAGCGGAATGAAGTAGTCGGGCATGATGCCGCCGCCGCCATAGACCACGCGCTTCTCCTTGAGGGTGTAGCACCTGAGCGAGTCGGCGAAGTGGATGCTGTCTACGTGCATCAGTTCGCCGCTGTTGTAGCGGTTGAGAATGTCGCCGTCGTAGTCGGTCTTCTTGCCTTTCTCGTAGGGCTTCTGGATGCAGCGGCCGGAGGGCGTGTAGTAGTGGGAGACGGTGATGCGAATCATGCTGCCGTCGGGCATTTCGACCGGGCGCTGCACAAGGCCCTTGCCGAAGGTGCGGCGCCCTACGATGATGCCGCGGTCGTGGTCCTGTATGGCTCCGCTGACAATCTCGGCAGCCGAGGCGGTGTATTCGTCGACGAGCACAGCCACCTTGCCCTGTGTGAAGAGTCCGCCGCCCTGCGCCTTGAGTGTCTGCTTGGGCACTGAGCGTCCGTCGGTGTAGACGATGAGGTCGCCCTCGTTGAGGAACTCGCTCGCCACGCCGTTGGCTGCCTCAAGGTAGCCGCCGCCATTCTGCTGGAGGTCGAGTATGAGGCTCTTCATGCCTTTCTTCTGGAGTTTCTTGATGGCTTCGCGCACCTCGTCGCGTGTGGTGGCGGCAAAGCTGCTGATGCGTATGTAGCCTATCTCGGGACGAATCATGTAGGCGGCGTCGACCGAGTGGAGGGGTATCTTGTCTCTCACCACGCGGAAGGGCAGGATCTCCTTGACCCCGCGGCGGCAAATGCCCAGGTTGACGACGGTGCCCTTGGGGCCGCGCAGTTTCTTCATGATGACGTCGCGCGCCATCTTGACGCCGGCGATGGCGGTGTCGTTGACTGTGACGATGCGGTCGCCAGCGCGGATGCCCGCCTTCTCAGAGGGGCCCTTGGCGATGGTCTGCACCACCACGAGGGTGTCGTTGAGCATGTTGAACTGCACGCCGATGCCCTCAAAGTTGCTGTTGAGGGGTTCGGTGAACTTCTTGGTCTCCTCGGCGTTGGAGTAGCTGCTGTGGGGGTCGAGCTGCGCCAGCATGGCCTTGATGGCTTCGTCGGTGAGCTGGGCGGTGTTGGTGGTGTCGATGTAGAGCGCCTTGATCGCCATCTGTGCGGTGGCAAGCTTGCGTATGGCGAGGTCGAGGTCTTTCTGGTCTTGAGGCGTTTGCGCCTTAGTGGGCGTGGCGGCAGCCAGGCAGAGCAGTGATGCCGCTATGAGGGTAAAGAGTCTTTTCATTTATATATGTTTTGTTTTTGTTGCTTTATTAGAGGTTTGTCAGCCTCGGTGTTTGTCAGTCGCGCTCGGCTGGCGGTGTGGGGAGGAATGGCGTGATGTCGGCTCCGAAGCGGTTGAGCTCGCGGACGGTGCTGGAGCTGACGGCAGCCAGTTCGCTGCGGCAGAAGAGGAGCACTGTCTCGATGCCGTTGAGCTGGCGGTTGATGTCGGCCATGTCGCGCTCATATTCGTAGTCCTTGAGCGAGCGGACTCCGCGCAGTATGGCGTCGGCGTGGCACTTGGCGGCGAGGTCGGCGGTGAGCCCCTGATAGGTGGTCACCTCCACGCGGCTGTCGCCGGCATAGAGCGCCCTGATGGTGCGCAGCCGCTCGTCGAGGTCCTGGAAGGGAGTCTTGCCGGAATTGACGCCAATGGCTATGATGATTTTTCCGAAGATGCCAAGCCCCCGCTCCACGATGTCGGCGTGGCCTGTGGTGAAGGGGTCGAACGACCCTGGAAAAACGGCTGTTTTCATACGTTTGTTTTTTTTGAAGTGCGGGTGTGGCGCTGGCGCCGTCGGCTAGTCCTCTGCGAAATCCTCTGGCTTGTCCTCCTCGATAACGAGGTTGTTGATGATGAAGTTCTGTCGCTCGGGCGTGTTCTTGCCCATGTAGTAGGAGAGCAGTTCCTTCACTTGGTCGGTCTTGTGGAGGCTGACTTGGTCGAGCCTTATCTGCGGGCCAATGAACTCCTTGAATTCGTCGGGCGAAATCTCTCCGAGACCTTTGAATCGCGTGATTTGCGGGTCGGGGCCAAGTTCGCTGATGGCCTTGGCGCGCTCCTCCTCGGAGTAGCAGTAGCGGGTGACGAACTCAGAGCGCTTGTTGCCGTCGCGCTTCTTGAGGATGGCGGCGCCTGCCGACTTGTCGTCGGTCTTGGCAGTGTCGGACTTGGCGGCACTCCTCTTGTTGTTGCGTACGCGGAAGAGCGGTGTCTGGAGAATGTAGACGTGTCCCTTCTTGATGAGGTCGGGGAAGAACTGGAGGAAGAAGGTGAGCATGAGGAGACGGATGTGCATGCCGTCAACATCGGCATCGGTGGCGATGATGACCTTGTTGTAGCGCAGTCCGTCGAGTCCGTCCTCGATGTTGAGGGCAGCCTGCAGCAGATTGAACTCCTCGTTTTTGTAGACTATCTCCTTGGTCTCTCCGTAGCTGTTGTAGGGCTTTCCCCTCAGACTGAAGACCGCCTGCGTCTGCGCGTCGCGGCACTTGGTGATGGAGCCGCTCGCCGAGAGTCCCTCGGTGATGAAGATGGCGGTGTCGAGGCGCGGGTCGTTCTCGGGATCTACGGCGGCGTTCTTCTTGCCCTTGGGCAGGGGGTCGTTGAGGTGGACGATGCAGTCGCGCAGCTTGGGGTTGTTGACGTTGATTTTCTTCGCCCTCTCCTTGGCGGCTTTTGACACGAGGCCCGCCATGGCCTTGCGGTCGCGCTCGGACTCCTGTATTTTCTTCTGAATCTCCTCAGCCACGTCGGGGTGGATGTGGAGGTAGTTGTCTACGTTTTTCTTGATGAAGTCGCCCACAAACTTGTTGACGCTCACTCCCGACAGGGGGAAGGGGTTGCCCTTGCTGTCCTTTTCGGGAGCCATGGTGAGCGAGCCGAGCTTGATTTTGGTCTGGCTCTCAAACATGGGGTCGATGACCCTGACGGCAATGGCTGCCACGAGTCCGTTGCGTATGTCGGCGGGCTCATAGTTTTTGCCGAAGTGCTCCTTGATGGTGCGAGCTATGTGTTCCTTGAAGGCGCTCTGGTGAGTGCCGCCCTGCGTGGTGTGCTGTCCGTTGACGTAGGAGTAGTATTCCTCGCCGTTCTGGTTGGCGTGGGTGAAGGCTATGTCGATGCTGTCGCCCCGCAGGTGCACTATGTTGTAGAGGGGCGTGGCGGTCATGTTGTCGTTGAGGAGGTCTTCGAGTCCGTTGCGGCTGATGATGCGGCGGCTGTTGTAGTAGATGGCGAGCCCCGTGTTGAGGTAGGTGTAGTTGCGCAGCATGAACTCTACGTACTCTTGCCTGAACCTGAAGTTCTTGAACTGCTGCGGGTCGGGCTCAAAATAGATGTAGGTGCCGTCGTCCTCCTCGGTGTCGCCCGACACGTCGCTGACCAGTTTGCCGTATTGGAATGTGGCCTCGTGGTATTTGCCGTCGCGGTGGCTCCTTGCCACAAAGAGCTGGCTGAGGGCGTTGACCGCCTTGAGTCCTACGCCGTTGAGTCCTACGCTGGCGGTGAAGACCGAAGTGTCGTATTTGGCTCCGGTGTTGAGCTGGCTGACAGCCGGGATGAGTCCTCCGAGCGGAATGCCGCGCCCGTAGTCGCGCACCATGGCGCTGCGGTTTTCGTCAATCTCTATGTCGATGCGCTTGCCGTAGCCCTCGTTGAACTCGTCGACGCTGTTGTCGATGGTCTCCTTGAGGAGCACGTAGATGCCGTCTTCGCGGTTGGAGCCGTCGCCGAGGCGGCCGATGTACATGCCCGGGCGTCGGCGGATGTGCTCCACACCCTCAAGGTGCACGATGGTCTCGTCGCCGTAGTTGTTGTTTTTTGTCTTTATCTCTTCTTCTGCCATGTGTGTGCGGGCTTGCGGTTAGTCGGTGAGGGGCTTGGTGTAGCAGCGGCGGCGCTTGTGGACACGTCCGTCGAGGTACTGCCACTGCGACTGCACCTTGTCGTTGGTTTCGAGTTCGAGGTTGGTCTCTCCCCACTCAAAGCCCTTGGCTATGTAGACGGGGATGAGGTCGGCAAAGAGCAGCGCGTTGACGCCCTTGCCCTGATATTCGGGCTTGATGGCCACGAGCAGGAGGTCGAGACCGGGATTCTTGAAGAACAGAGCCTTGAGCAGATGCCACCAGCCCAGCGGCCAGAGCTTGCCCTTGGCCTTCTGGAGCGCCGTGGAGAGCGAGGGCATCGATATGCCCACGCCGATGAGTTCGTTGTCGGCATTCTCCACCAGCGTCACCATCTTCAGGTCAACGATGGGCATGTATTCGCTGACGTAGCGCTCTATCTGGCGCTCGGTCAGTTCGCAGAAGCCGGGCAGCGGCTTGTAGGCCTCGTTGATGAGCCGGAAGATGTCGTAGCCGATGCCGGTGCGCTTTATCTCGCGTATGTTTTTGAGCTTGCGTGTGTGAAGGTTGTAGCGGCGCTTCACTATCTGCGCAATCTTGTCGTACTGCTCAGGCAGTTTCTCGGGCACCGTGAGCCTCATCTCAATCCAGTCTAGCGCCTTGGCGAATCCCAACTGCTCGAGGTGGGCGGCGTAGTAGGGATAGTTGTAGGAAGTGGCCATGGTGCTGAGCTGGTCGAAGCCCTCGACGAGCGTGCCCTCGGCGTCGAAGTCGGTGAAGCCGAGCGGTCCCTCTATCTCTGTCATGCCCTTGTTGAGCCCCCACTCCTCGACCGTCTTGATGAGCGAGCGGCTGACGTCGGGGTCGTCGATGAAGTCAATCCAGCCAAACCTCACGGCCTTCTTGTTGCAGGCGGCGTTGGTCTTGTGGTTGATGATGGCCGCCACACGGCCCACTATCTTGCCGTCTTGATACGCCAGGAAGTATTCGGCTTCGCAGAACTCAAAGGCAGGGTTTTTGTCCTTGCTGAAAGTCTTCATGATGTCGGAATACAAGTCCGGCACCGAGTAGGGGTTGCCTTTGTAGAGCTTGTAGTTGAACCTTGCAAATTTCTTCAGTTCGCCCTTGCTGGCAACTTTCCGTATTGTAGTCATCATAAAGCGAGAATGTCTATTAAGTTACAAAGATACGCTTTTTTTGCGGCAGCAGCGCTATGTTATGGCGAAAAATATTGGGGTGGGCGGCGGGCAAAGTTCACGGTTCTGAATATATATCGCGTATTCTCGGCAAGACGAGAAAAAAATGCTTAATTTTGCAGCGTTACTAATTGCTGCAGAAACAGATATATACGCGAGTGGCGGCAAAATCCTCAACCACTCCTGTTGTTTTAGCAGAAACCTCAGCCCTATCAATCGATTAATGAAAACGACAATCATCATTCCAACCTACAACTGGCCAAAAGCCTTGGAACTGTGTCTTCGCAGTGTTTTTATGCAGACCGTTCAGCCCAATGAGATAATCATAGCCGACGACGGTTCCACGACGGAGACTAAAGACCTGATTGACAAGCTGCGCACTGAAACAAACATTCCAATATTCCACGAATGGCACGAAGACAAGGGATTCCGCAAAACCATCGTCTTAAACAGAGCAATCGCCCGGTCTAGCGGAGACTACATTTTGCAAGTGGACGGCGACACCATACTAAACCGCCATTTCATAAGCGACCACCTCGAATTGGCAGAGAGGAACTTCTTCGTCTGCGGCAGTCGCGTGAAGCTAGACAAAGAGGTTACGGAAAAGATAATGCAAACGATGGTATTCAATATTCATTGGTGGAATATGTCGTTTGGATTCTTCCTCAACAGCATGCGGTCCAAGTTTCTGCGCCACTTCCTGGCCTTAAGATATGCCAAGAGGATAAACCACCTGCGAGGCTGCAACATGGCATTTTGGAAAGAGGATTTAGTTAAGATAAACGGCTACAACGAAGACCTCACGGGATGGGGACACGAAGATGGCGAACTGGCATTTCGGCTCCACTTTGCCGGCGTAGGAAAGAAGACCCTGAAAATGGGCGGCATCCTCTATCACCTTCACCATGCACAATCTTCGACCGCCAACGAAGACCGCCATCTTACCGAGCTGCAAGAGGTGATTTCCAGCAAATCCTCTTGGTGCGACAACGGACTGAACAAATATACCAATTCGCCGTCAGAATAGCGGGCAGGCGCAGCGGCGGAGCAACGCTTGGCAACGCCTGCGTTGCAAGATTTCAAGAAGAGGAATATAGGCACAGCGCTTGGACCAGAAACGTGACATTACTGACCGCTAAAACCTTTTTTGGCGACACCGAAAAAACATAGCGCCGCACCTCGTATCATCAGAGAAGTACTTCAATTCATCTGAGAGCCACTTGCGCTCGGTGGCTCACAGATGAGCGCAAGTCCTTCTCTGATGAACTGAAGTCCTATTTTTTATTGCTGTCCGCTAAAACCCTCTAACATTCGAACCGCTGAACCTCCCGCCCTCAAAAAAGTCTTTTTCGTGAAAATTAGCACAGTTCGCGTGCGCCTCATTTCCAGTGCGTTACGTCGGGCGCGCACTTAAGAATT
>CAVGQS010000065.1:0-13835 GCA_963631415.1 Lactococcus garvieae
TAAAATTTTTTTAAGTCCTTGTTTTCAATCGCTCAAGTACTACTTAAAAATTCTTTAGTGCGCGCCAGATGTAACGCACTGAAAAAGAATCAGATACAAAAACCGCAAAATTCACGAATTAAGCGAATGTCGTGGTGGACTAAAAACACCTTTAATTTGTGAATAATTCGTGTCTCATTCATGAACATTAATGTTATATAAAAACCACGGACAACTGACGTCAGAACGTTTTGCGCTGGTTGCGGAGAACGAAAAAAGGGCACCAAGACCGAAGCTTTGGTGCCCTTTGGGGTGACTAGTGGGATTCGAACCCACGACATTCAGAACCACAATCTGACGCTCTAACCAACTGAACTATAGTCACCATGTTGGCATGAAACTGGGCTTGCTCTCAAGCCGCTTGTTCCGATTGCGGTGCAAAAGTAATGGTTTTGTTCGGTAAAACCAAATTTTATAGGCAAAAATCATTGGACGGCTGCGGTTTTGAGGCGATAGCCGGAGCGGGGATGGGTGAAGTTGGCGCAAAGATTAGGTTTTGAGGGCGAATGTTGCGGTTTTGAAGGCAAATGCTAAAGTTGTCTTGGCGGCTGCGGCTGCTGACTGCATAATAATAATGTAACAACAAGAAAGGGCTGGGCTCCGGTTGATGGAGTCCAGCCCTTTGTGTCCACACTAGGGGTGGAGGCCGCTAGGTGCGGCGTGGGTTATTTGCGAATGTACTTGCGGCGGTTGACGATGTAGATGCCCTTTTCAGGAATCGCATTCAGTCGGTTGCCGTTGAGGTCGTAGATTGCGCTGTTTGCCTCTGTGGAGGCGCTGATGATTTCATCGATGGCAGTTGGGTCAAAGATGTCGGTCACCTCTACGTTGGGGTTCTCGATGATGTAGAACGCAGAACCGTGGTCGTTGTAGGTCCAGTCGCGCAGAGCCTGCGGAGTGGTGCCGGTACAGATGCAAGCGTACTTGTAGTCGGTGCCGTCCTTGCCGAGAAAGCTGAAGGACTTTTCGAGCGACTTGGTGGTGCCGTTGTAAGAGGTGGTCTCGCTAGCCGCGTTGGTGCGGATAGACTTGAGGGCTGTCTCTTCCTGGGTGAACATGTAGTCGCGGCCCGACAGGGTGACGAAGGCCTTGGCTCCGGGATTGTAGAGATAGTAGGAACTTTCGTTCTTCAGTATCTGCCAGCAGTCGTCGAGGCTAAAAGGGTCGACCTCCTCTGTGTAGGCTTCGTCGCCAATGCCCTGCACGCAGCCGTTGGAGGCCTTGATGCTCACGTATTCGTCGGAAACGTTGGAGTTGTGCACCAGCGTGCCTTCGCCCGTGATGGAGACGATGAAGTAGGCCTTGTAGTTGGAGAGCTGCGACAGAGAGGTGATGGTGTCGCCAGTGAGGGGCTTCACATCGTAGGTGATGGTGATGGTCATCAGGGAATCAACGATTGAGACTTTGGCATTGTAGCCGTCGATGGCGACGGGAGAAACGAGAGTATCAACCTCAATGACGTGGTCGGTGCTGAGCTGGTCGCCGTTGTAGTAGGTAGTGCCCTTGTATGTTGCACCGCCCTTGCTGCCTTCGGGTGCGCCCTCAACGACAATAGAATAGGGGGTCTTGAGAGCCTCGATGAACTGACCCTCAACGAGCACCTCGCCGCCAATCATCATAGAGGCGGGGATGGTGAGCAGGCCGTTGTCGTCGAAGCTGGAGTAGGGGTAGCTGTGCACGAAGTAGACCGGGTTGCCCTTGTCGTCGTACTGGCTGGTGGCGCTGGTGTTGTAGCCCGAGCGTATGATGACTCCGTTGTGGCTGAAGCCTGGATATGGGTCAATCTTGATGGTGAAGTCCTCGCCGTATGCCGCCTTGACGTTGGTGAGAGTCTTGCCGTCGGCAGTGAGCATCTGGCCGTTGAGCGAGCCTTCGATTACGCGGACGCTGTCGGAGTGGATGTCGAGCACGCGGTCAATGATGGTGCCGCCGTTGTTGGGCAGCAGGTTGCCGGCGTCGGGGTTACCGGCGGGGTCGATGCTGTTCCAGTCTACCTTATAGCGCATGCGGTAGAAGCCGCAGTCGGTGGTGTCAGGAATGGTGAACGTAGGCATGCCGCCGTTGATGGTGTTGCCGTTGGAGGCTGTGGTGCCGTCGCTCTTGAGCCAAGTGCCCGAGGGGTTGTAGGCTGAGTAGCTGACGATTTCGCTGCCGGCGGCGGGAGTACCGTTGTCGTTGATGTCGTAGGTGAACTTGCCGTCGTTGTTCCAGTCTACGTATACATATCCCGACATGTAGGAACCCTGATACTTGAACTTAGGAGTGACGGTCTGGCCAGCCTTGGCGCTGAACGACTGGTCCATCTGGTCCTTGTAGACCGTGGTGGCGAAGCTGGTGCATTCCTGGTCGTCAAGACCGATGGCTGTGATGTTGCGGTCAGAGCGCGAGTGCTCGAGGTCCTTGTCGAAATTGATGGCATACATCTCGGTGGTGAAGCGCGGCGACGGGTCGTCGTTGACCACGATCTGGTCGATGTAGCATGCGAAGTCCTCCTCGCCCACTTCGGGTGTGCGGAGGTCGGGGCAGATGACGAGTGAGCTGATGTCGATACCGTCCTTGTCGGCATCGGCATAGCTGAAGCCGTTGATGCCTACGACTACGTCAACCCAAGTGTTGGCTGCCACCTTGGTCTCTGTGGCTACCTTGAACTGCTCGCAAGAGCCGTCTTGCCAGCTCCAAGCTTCTTCGGTACGCTTGCCGAGGCCGCATACGAGCACGCGGCTCTCTACGGGCTTGTAGAGCATGAAGTGGACGTAGCGCTTCTCCTTGGTGAGGCGGAAGGGCTCGTTGAGGTCTATGCGCACGCCGAAGGTGTTGCTGCCGTAGCGGCTGCGCTGCACGCCGACGATGTTGGCGGTAGAGTCAGGCGCGGAGCCCAGGACGGGGTCTACCTGATTGAGGTGGTTCTTGATGACCTGGGCGTTGCCCTCGAGCTTTCCGGTGCGGAAGGGGCTTTCTTCCCAGGTGTCGTATACTCCAACAGCCTTGTAGTCTGTAGAGTCGAATGTTATGGTTTGTGCGTTAGCGGCAAGTACTATCCATGCCGACGCAATGAAAAGTAAACGTTTCATAGTGAATCGGTGTGTTTTAGAGGTTAGTAGATGCTTATGTTAGAGAGAAGCGGGCAGGCGCGGCTGTCGTTGATGGTGACCCTGAGGCCTTTAGCCTTGTAGCCGTTGCCGTAGCTGCTGGACGTGCTGCCGTTGAGCGGCAGTATGCGCTTGTAGCCCACAGTGGTGGTCTGCACAGACGAGGCGAGGCGCTTCCACGTCGAGCCGTCTTCGGTGTATTCCACTTTCCAGTCCTTGATGCGCTGTCCCAGCTTGATGTATTCTTGCATCTGCAGGTAGCGGACGGTCTGCGCTTCAGGCCATGTGAATGTGATGGTGGCTGAAGTGGTGCCGTCGTTGGTAGCCCAGTAGGTGTCTTTGTTGTCGTCAACGAGGTTGGCTGCTGCGTAGTTGCGGCTTGTGCCGGCGTCGCGGGTTTCGCTCACTTCGATAGTGGCGGTCTTGGCGAGGTCGGTCTTGAAGCGCGTAGTCAGCAGGTCGCCCATCTCCTTGAGGCGGTTGACGGTGGCTGCGGGCAGGTGGCCTGTGGTGTCAGGCGGGCAGTTGAGGATGAGGGTGGCGTTGCGGCCTACGGTCTCCAGATACATCTGGAAGAGGCGCTCTGCACCCAGCACGCCCTCGGTGGAGTGCCAGAACCAGCCGGCGGTGGTAGCCTTGGCGTCACTCTCGCCGGGGAACCAGAGCCAAGAGCTCTCCTGGCCCACCTGGTTGGTGGCGTTGTTGCTGACGGTCGGGTCGAGCATGGCCCAGTTGGTCTCGCCAGCCCAGCCAGCCTCGTTGCCTATCCAGCGAGCCTCGCCGCCCAGACCCCACATGACGCAGTTGGGGGCGATTTTGTGGACGCGGTCGCGGAGGTTGGGGATGTCGTAGTAGTAGCTGCTGTTGATGCTGATGCTGGTGTTCTTGCCGCCGTAGTAGCCGGAGCCGCCTTGTGCGCCGTCGAACCACATCTCAAACTGGTCGCTGCCGTACTGCGCAAGTTCCTCGCACTGCTTCAGGAAGACGTCGATGACGTAGTTGTCTTCGCCATAGTAGGCAGAGTTGCGGTCCCAGGGCGATACGTAGAAGCCGTACTTCATGTCGAGCTTCTGTGCAGCCTTGGCAAACAGTTCAGGAATGTTGGCGTTGCGGCCGTTGTCGTTGCCAGCCTTGGCAATGCTGTGGGTGGTGGTGGCTGTTGGCCACATGCAGAAACCGTCGTGGTGCTTCACAACAGCGATGCCGCCCTTCATGCCGGCAGCCTTGACAGCGGTGAGCCACTGCTCGGGGTCGGGCACCTGGGTGGGTGCATACTTGGTCTCGTCTTCGTCGCCGTTGCCCCATTCGAGGTTGGTGAATGTGTTCATTCCGTAGTGGAAGAACGCATAGAATTCTGTTTCGTTCCACAAGAGCTGCCTTGGGGACGGTACCGGGTGGCAAGGCAGAGGCTCATTGTCGGGATTGCTGAGCGTCTGTTGCCTGAGTTCCAACTGTGCGAACGTAGTCAACGGCACAGTTAGGGCAATGAGTAGTGTCATTGTTTTCATTGGTAACAAAATGTTAGAAAGTTAATAATAATGTTATGTGTTGCTATATGTTGTGCGGAGTCTGAGCGGCGTCCGGGGCTTTAGCCGTAGATTTTCTTTTGTCCTGCGAGCAGGGTGTTTATCATGAGCGAGCAGATGGTCATGGGACCCACTCCGCCCGGCACCGGCGTGATGTAGGAGCAGAGCGGCGCCACTTCGCTGAACTTCACGTCGCCTGTGAGGCGGAAGCCCTTGGGTCGCGTGCTGTCAGGCACTCGCGTGGTGCCCACGTCGATGACCACGGCTCCGGGCTTGACCATGTCGGCGGTGACAAATTCGGGCTGGCCAATGGCGGCGATGATGATGTCAGCCTGCCGGCACTCCTCCTTGATGTTGGCGCTGTGGCTGTGGCAGACGGTGACGGTGGCGTCGCCGTGGTTTTTCTGCATCATGAGCTGCGCCATGGGCTTGCCCACGATGTTGGAGCGCCCCAGTATCACGCATTTCTTGCCGGAGGTCTCTATGTTGTAGTGGCGCAGCAGCTCGAGGATGCCTCGGGGCGTGGCTGAGATGAAGCACGGCAGTCCGATGGCGAGTCTGCCTACGTTGACAGGGTGGAAACCGTCTACGTCCTTGTGGTAGTCGATGGCTTCAATCACTTTCTGCTCGTCGATGTGCTTGGGCAGGGGGAGCTGCACGATGAAGCCGTCGACGTCGGCGTCTTGGTTGAGTTTCTCCACCTCCTGGAGCAGTTCCTCTTCGGTAATGGTGTCTTCAAAGCGGAGCAGCGTGGACTTGAAGCCGCACTCGTTGCACGCCTTCACCTTGTTGGCGACATAGGTTTCGCTGCCACCGTCGTGGCCCACGAGTATGGCTGCGAGGTGCGGCCGTTTGCCTCCGTTCTTGAGCAGCTCGTCGACCTGTGCGGCTATGTCGAGCTTGATTGTGGCGGCAGTCTGTTTTCCGTCGATTAAAGTCATGGTGTATGTTGTGTTGTTTATGGGTTATTTCTGCTTCAGCGTTATCTCGATGATGTAGTCAGTGCTGTCGGTGGGGTTGAGGCCGGTGAGCGTGAGCGTCTTGTCCTTGAGGGAGTAGGGCAGTGCTTTCTTCGTCCGGTATTCGCAGACCGCCTTCACCTTGCCTTCGGTCGGCAGGCTGATGTCGCCTACCTTATTATTAAGGACGTGCAGCCATATCTTGTTGCCGCTGCGCGTGGCCACGCAGTCGTCAGACACGGTGGAGCCAGCCTGAGTGGCGTAGATTGTTTCGCCGTTGTCGCGGAGCCACTGTCCCATGCCTTTGAGGCGGTCGAGCGCCAGTTGCGGCAACTTGCCGTCGGGCTGCGGACCTATGTTGAGCAGCAGGTTAGCCCCCTTGGCGGCAGTTCTGACCAGCAGCTGCACCAGCTCTGCCACGCTCTTGTAGCGCTTGTCGGCGAGCCGGTAGCCCCACATGCCGTTCATCGTCTGGCACGTCTCCAGCGGCAGTCGGCTGACCTCCTGGCCAGACAGCCCCGCCTTGTTCTCGCCCGGTATGTCGCGTTCAAACATCTGGATGTCCTCGCCGGGGTAGGGCGTCTGGTGGTGGTTGTTGCCGATGAGGCAGGCGGGCTGGAGGCGGTGGATGAGAGCGTATTGCTCCGAGAGCTGCCAGTCGAACGGCGTGGCGTCCTTGTCGTGGTCCCACATGCCGTCAAACCAAATGCAGCCGATGGGTCCGTAGTTGGTGAGGAGCTCAGTGAGCTGGTTGTTCATGAACTTGTAGTACGTCGGCCAGTCAGCCTTGGAGCGGTCCTTGCCCGTGTTGTTGCCCACCCGTCCGGAGGGGTAGTCGTCGCGTGTCCAGTCGATGTGGCTGTAGTAGAGGTGCAGTTTGACGCCGTTGTCAGCGCACGCCTGCGCCAGCTGCGCGATGACGTCCTTGCCGTAGGGCGTGTGGGTGATGTTGTAGTCTGACTGCTGCGTGTTCCACATCGAGAAGCCGTCGTGGTGGCGTGAGGTGAAGGTGATGTAGCGCGCCCCTGAGTCCTTGATGGCCTTGACCCACTCCTGCGCGTTGAAGTCGTGGGGATAGAAGGCGTTGGCGAGTTTGGCGTACTCCTTGTTGTCGATGCCCTGGTCGGTCATCACCCATTCGCCCTGCCCAGGCATGGAGTACAGCCCCCAGTGTATGAAGATGCCGAAGCGGCTCTCCTCAAACTGCTTGCGTGCAGCGAGGTTCTCCGCCGACGGGCTGTATTGCGCCGCCGCCGTGAGGGCAAATGCTGCCAAGAGTATTGTGAGGAGTTTCTTCATCTTAGCTGTTTAGGTTTTCAGAGTTGTTGTTTTGGTTTCCAGAGTTGTTGTTTAGGTTTTCCGAATCGTCAGGGTGTCCTGAACTGTTTGTCCGCCCTGTATTGCTGCAGTGCGCCGCCCGCCTATCGTCTGCCGAGCTTAGACATGGCTCTCATCTTGCTGCCAAAGCCCGGAGCGTTGACCATCTTCATCATCTTGCGTGTCTGGTCAAACTGCTTGAGCATCTTGTTGACGTCCTGCAGCGAGTTGCCCGAACCGCGGGCAATGCGCGCCCTGCGGCTGGAGTCGATCTTGTCGGGGTTGGCGCGCTCAAAGGGAGTCATGGAGCCAATGATGGACTCTATCTGCTTGAAGGCGTCGTTGTCGATGTCCACGTCCTTCAGCGCCTTGCCCACGCCGGGAATCATGGCGGCGAGGTCCTTGATGTTGCCCATCTTCTTGATTTGGTTTATCTGTGCGAGGAAGTCGTTGAAGTCAAACTTGTTTTGCGCAATCTTCTTGCTCAGCTTGCGCGCCTCCTTCTCGTCGTAGACCTGCTGCGCGCGCTCCACCAGCGAGACCACGTCGCCCATGCCGAGGATGCGGTCGGCCATGCGGTCGGGGTGAAACACGTCGAGTGCCTCCATCTTCTCTCCCGTACCGATGAACTTGATGGGTTTGCCCACCACGCTCCTGATGCTCACGGCAGCACCGCCTCGGGTGTCGCCATCGAGTTTTGTCATGACGATGCCGGTGTAGTCTATGCGCTCGTTGAATTCGCGGGCGGTGTTGACGGCGTCTTGACCCGTCATCGAGTCAACCACAAACAGCGTCTCGTCGGGATTGGTAGCCTGCTTGATGTTGCTGATTTCCTGCATCATCTGCTCGTCTACGGCCAGTCGGCCGGCGGTATCGATGATGACCAGGTTGTATTCCTCCTGCTTGGCTTTGCGGATGGCGTTGACGGCAATCTCTACCGGGTTGTTGTTGCCCTCCTCGGTGTAGACCGGCACGCCAATTTGCTCGCCCACCACCTGCAACTGGTTGATGGCGGCGGGGCGGTACACGTCGCACGCCACGAGCAGCGGCTTCTTGCCGAACTTGGTCTTCTGCCAGTTCGCCAGCTTGCCGGAGAAAGTGGTCTTACCCGAGCCCTGCAGTCCCGCCATCAGGATGATAGAGGGCCTGGAGTTGAGCTCCAGTCCGGCAGTGGTGCCGCCCATGAGCTGGATGAGCTCGTCGTGCACGATCTTGATGAGCAGTTCGCCAGGGCGCACCGAGGTGAGCACGTCCATGCCGAGCGCCTTTTGCTTCACGGTGTCGGTAAACTGCTTGGCAACCTTATAGTTTACGTCGGCGTCCGAAAGGGCTTTCCTTATCTCCTTTACGGTTTCCGCAACGTTGATTTCTGTTATTCGCCCCTGGCCTTTGAGTACTTTGAAGGAGCGTTCGAGTTTTTCGCTTAGATTTTCAAACATGTGATGCTATTGAATTCTGTTGTGTTGAGAGGGAGCCATAGTCTTGGCAAAGTTACTTAATCTTGATAAATTTAACAAGATTTAAGCGCGGAAAGTAACAAAAAAACCTCTTGCGTGCAAAGTCGCGTGACTGGCGGTCTGCCGAGGTGATGATTTCACGCTGCGGTGCTAGGGTGTTGGCGTAAAAAATCGTAATTTCGCACGGTTTTTCGGAAGAACGGGAAGGTGTCGGAGAGAGTTTTGCGGCTGCCGTTGCCGAAAAACATCTTTTTTTGCACTTTTTTGTTTTTTTTAGAAAGAACGCAATAAGAACCACTTTTTGCGGTTATATAATTAGGTAATAAAACAGTCAGACCCAAACCAGACGTAGTCTTTGTATGAAGATTAGTGTGATAACAGCAACCTGGAACCGTGCCGCGACAATACAGGACACCATTGACTCCTTCTTGAGGCAAGTGCAGACCTGTGGAGCCGCTGGCGTGGAGACCGAACACATCATTGTAGACGGAGGTTCGGGCGACGGTACTGTCAACATTGTCAAGGCCAACGAGCCCCGCTACAACGGCGCGCTCAAGTGGGTCAGCGAGAAGGACAACGGCATCTACGACGCCATCAATAAGGGCATCAAGATGGCTGCGGGCGACATAGTGGGCATTCTCAACAGCGACGACTTCTACACCGACGACAGCGTGCTGCTCAAGGTGGCGCAGACCTTTGCCGCCAACGAGAGCCTCGACGCCGTCTACGGCGACATCCACTTCGTAAAGCCCGGCAACCTCTCCAAGTGCACCCGCTATTTCTCCTCCAAACACTTCCACACCGGTCTGCTGAGGTTTGGCTTCATGCCTGCCCATCCGAGTTTTTATTGCAAGAAGAAAGTCTACGACGAGTGCGGACTCTACGACACGTCGCTGAAGACCTCCTCCGACTTCGAGATGATGGTGAGGCTACTCTACAAGAATAAGATACACACTGGCTACATGAACTGCGATTTTGTCACCATGCGCGACGGCGGGGAGTCGACGGCCTCCGTGGCGAGCAAGGTGAAGGTGAACAGAGACATAGCCGCTTCCCTCAAGAAATACGGCATCTATTCCAACCAGCTCTTCCAGTGCATGCGCTACGTGTGGAGAATGGGCGAAATTGTCTATACCAGAATAAAATACTGAAGGGCGGCAAGAAAATGAAGAGCGTACTGATAACAGGTTCAAACAGTTTTGTCGGCGACAATGTCCGCCGCTACTTGCTCGCCAAGGGCGACTGCAAGGTAGACGTGGTCGACACCGTCAGCAACGACTGGCTGAAAGCTGATTATTCCCAGTACGACGTAGTCTACCACGTGGCAGGCATCGCCCATGTCAATCCGTCGCCAAAACTTAAGGACCTCTACTACAGAGTGAACTGCGACCTCGCCGTGGCTGTGGCCAAGAAGGCCAAAGAAGCTGGCGTCAAGCAGTTTATTTTTATGAGCTCCATAATAGTCTACCGCGAGAGCCAGACGCTCGAGGACAAGGTCATCACCGCTGATGTGGTCCCAAGTCCTGCCGATTTCTACGGCGACTCCAAGCTGCAGGCGGAGATAGGGCTCAAGAGTCTGGAGACCGACCAGTTCAAGATCTGCATACTGCGCCCGCCGCTCATCTACGGAGTGAATTTCAGGGGCAATTTCCCCAGACTGATGAAGCTCGCCTCGCTGACCCCCGTCTTCCCGGCGTGGCACAACAGGCGCTCCATGTGCTACATAGACAATCTGGCAGAGTTTGTGCACCAGGCCATTCTGCGCGAGCTTCACGGAGTCTTCTACCCCCAAAACCGCGAGTTTGCCGACACCTTGGAGATAGTGCGCTTCTTTGCCAGCGAGTGCCGCCACCGCATCTGGATTTCCAAAATTTTCAATCCGCTTGTCAGGCTGGGCGCCAAGTTCCTCCGCTCGCTCAACAAGATGTTTGCCACCTACTACTACGACCCGTCGATGAGCACCTACGAGTTTGACTACCAGCTTGTGTCGTTCAAGGAGTCGCTGAAGCGGGTGAGCGAGGACTTCCGGAAAACCGGCAAGAAGTTGTAAGCGCGGGGTGGTGGATTAATGTTGAACAGTATACCTTATATATAGAGAGAATGATGACGTTGGCGATAACATATTTGGTCCTTTTTGCAGTGCTGCTGATTGCAGAATTGGTTTATTTCAGAATAGCGGACAAATATAATGTTGTCGACAAGCCCAACGAGCGCTCCTCACACACCTCCGTGGTGCTCAGGGGCGGCGGCGTGATATTCACGTTCGCGGTGATTGTGTGGGCAATCTATCAGCTGCTCTTTGGCAAACATGCCGACACCACTGGCCTCGCTGTGGTCTGCGACTATCTGCCCTTCATCGTAGGTCTGCTGATGGTCTCTACCGTAAGTTTTGTTGACGACGTGAAGGGCACTTCCAACAAGGTGCGACTCATCGTGCAGTTCGCCTCTGCGGCGCTGCTGTGCGGCGGCGTCATGCCGCTGTGTTACGGTGTCATGCCGCTGTGCGGAGCGTGCGGCGGGGGTACATCATGCGTTTTGGCTACCGTGGCGCTCGTGGTGTGCACCGTAGTGGCGTGCGTGGGAATAATGAATGTCTATAATTTCATGGACGGCATCAACGGCATGACGGGCGGCTACTCCTTCTCGGCGCTGGTCTCCCTGCTGGTGCTCAACGAGTGTGTGCTGCCCCAGAGGTTTGTGGTGCCGTCGCTGCTGGCGTGCGAACTGCTGGCGGTCGTCATCTTCTGCTTCTTCAACTTCCGTCCTAAGGGCAAGGCCAAGTGCTTTGCCGGCGACGTGGGCAGCATAGCCGTGGCCTTCGTGCTGCTCTTCGCCTTGGCGCGGCTCGTATGCGCCACCGGCGACTGGTGCTGGATAGTCTTCCTGGCGGTCTACGGCGTCGACGGAGTCCTCACCATCTGCCACCGCATCATGCTGCACGAAAAGCTTGGGCAGGCCCACCGCAAGCATGCCTACCAGATTATGGCTAACGAACTCAAGATAAGTCCGGTGGTGGTCAGCCTGCTCTACCTCGCGCTGCAGCTGCTGATAGACATGGTCATGATTTTTGTAGTGCCCGACACATTCGGGGCGCACCTGGCCTATCTGCTCGGCACGGTCGCTGTGCTGTCAGTGGCCTACATCCTCTTTATGAGAAAATACTATCACCTTCATGCCGAATATCTCGCGACGCTCTCTGCGGAGGAGCACCACCGGGCGTGACAGCCTGACGGCAGCGCCGGCGGAGCGAGTGGCAACGACAAGAACCATACGATCCCAACAAAGGTCCCGATTATGATCAACAAACTGTGGAATAGATTTTTCAGACGCCAAGTGGCCCCCTACTGGATAGTGCTGCTCATAGACTGCGCAGTAGTGATGCTGTCGGGGCTGATTAGCTACGCCTTGGTCTACAGCTTCTATAATATGGTCATGAACTTTGGCCAGCTCATCGTGACGCTGCTGTCCTACATGCCCGGCTTCCTGATTGGCATGAAACTCTTCGGCACCTACAGCGGTGTCCTCAGGTTTTATGCCATCATCGACTTCATCAAGCTGACCGCCGCCATCTTGCTGGGCACTGCGGTGGCGTACTTCTTCCACCGCATAATGCTCTACTTCGTCAGCGGCAGTCTGGTAGAGATGCAGGGCCTCGTGTTCTTCCTCTTGTTCTTGCTGTCCACGCTCCTGTGCTTCGGCTTCCGCATGACGATAATATATGTCTACAACAGCGTGGTCTACGGCAAGAACCAGCTCCGCACCTTTGTCTACGGCATCCACGACAGCGGTCTCGCCCTTGCCAAGAGCATCAACGCCGACAAAAACTCGCCCTACGTCTTGAGCGGCTTCATAACCGACGACGAGAAGATGGCCAAGCACCGGGTGATGGGCGCGCGCGTCTACTACTCAGGCGATGACCTGGTCGACACCATGCGCCTGCGCCACATCAAGGCAGTCTTTGTCAGCGCCTCGAGTTCCGAAACCTTCAAGGGCAACACCGAACTGATTAACGACCTTGTCAAGAACAAGATAAAAATCATGATGCAGCCCGCAGAGATGGAGTGGGACGGCAAGAGCGACGTGAACTTCCGCCAGCTGCACGAGATAGACATCGAGGACCTGCTGCCGCGCGACAAAATAGAAGTGGACCTGGACTCCATTGGCAACCTCATCAGGCACAAGGTGGTGCTCATCACCGGCGGCGCCGGCAGCATCGGATACGAGATGGTCAAACAGGTGGCGAAGTTCTCACCCGAGCGCCTCGTAATAGTAGACCAGGCAGAGACCCCCATGCACAACGTGAGGCTCTATATGGCCAAAAACCACGGCTGGCTCGAGTGCGACACCGTTGTGGCGAGCATCACCAACCACAGCAAGATGGAGGCAATATTCCGCACCGCGCGCCCCGACTATGTCTTCCATGCCGCAGCCTACAAACACGTGCCGATGATGGAGGACAACCCCTCTGTGGCTGTGCAAAACAACATAAGGGGCACCAAGGTCATAGCCGACCTGGCTGTGGAATACGGCACCAGGAAGTTTGTCATGATTTCTACCGACAAAGCCGTCAACCCCACCAATGTGATGGGCTGCTCCAAGCGCATCTGCGAGATCTACTGCCAGTCGCTCAATGCCGCCATCGCCAGCGGCAGCGCCCAACTCAAGCAGCACGACGGCAGTCCCGCAATTACCCAGTTCATCACCACTCGCTTCGGCAACGTGCTGGGCAGCAACGGCTCCGTCATACCCCTCTTCAAGAAACAGATAAGCCAAGGCGGTCCCGTCACCGTCACCCATCCCGACATCATACGCTACTTCATGCTCATTCCCGAAGCCTGCCGCCTGGTGCTCGAAGCCGGCACCATGGGCAAGGGCGGAGAAATCTTCGTGTTCGACATGGGCAAGCCAGTGCGCATAGCCAATCTCGCGCAGCGCATGATAGACCTCTCGGGCGCCACCGGTATCGAAATAAAGTACACCGGACTGCGCAGCGGAGAAAAACTCTACGAAGAAGTGCTCTCCAATGGCGAAAACTGCAACCCCACCTCCCACTCCAAAATCATGATTGCCAAGGTGCGCGAATACCCCTACGCCCTCGCCCTGCAGCAGGAGGACGAACTCTACGCCCTCTCCTTCTCCGACGACGACATGGCCATAGTCAAGAAGATGAAGGAGATGGTGCCCGAATATCGCAGCCGCAACTCCAAGTACGAAGTACTCGACAGACAATAGGCACAGCCTAAGCTATGGCTCTATTTCGTCTTGTTATTTGCTATTGCTGTCCGCTATCAAGCAAACAACTATAAACGATTGCAGTCCGCTAACCCCCGAAACGACAAGACTCTTGCCAAATCCGCAACCCCAACCAACAGGGCTGCGGATTTTTTTTGCCCAGCAATCTCCAGTCTGCCAAACATCCAAAAAAGCGGTCATAAAACAACAAGAAAA
>CAVGQS010000066.1:0-13805 GCA_963631415.1 Lactococcus garvieae
GTTCTAAACATGAAGTGCGAAAGACTGTTCGCTAGATTCGCGGTTCTTCTTTTTCGCTCTTCGAACATTCAGTACAGAAATGTTTTGCGCTTAACAAAAGGAAAAAGATTTGGGTATTTCAATAAAAGACAGTAATTTCGCAACGACAGTTCCCACCACGCTTCCCGAAGACCAGCGAACCAGGATGGGCCTTTTGCTTTTTATACGTCTATGACCCTGCTAAACCAGCAAGCATTGGCCCGAGTGAAGTTCATCGTCCATAGAATATTGCTTCGAGTTTTGCCGCTTCGTCTGCCAGCTTCTGTGGGTTGTGCTTGGCCAACTTTGCCAGATTGACGAGTTTCCATTTTACTGACGGGTAGTCTTTCAAATACTCGAACTCGTAGCCGTCCCACTGCGGGTTTCCCCGCTCAAAGCTAAGGAGGAACCGTTTGTCGGACTCCGTCATCAGGTTGTTGATATCAGAAATCAGTTTTGCTCTCGTAGTCTCAAACTCTTCGTATGTGAAGGGAATGTCTGTCATGCCCTCAAACTGGTTGGCCATTGCCTCGCTTTGGTCGATGAGTCTTGGGGCGAACGACTCGTGAATCGGTCTGTCGCTGCCGAGCAGACAGAAGATGAGCCCTTCTCGGCAATCCGCTAACGAGACATCCATATATTTCACGTCAAACAGGTCACGGGGATGCTGTCGGGAGAGTGCCGCGGCAATCTTGCCGCCATAGAGTTGTGACAGCGGTACGATATTGGCTTCGCAATAAAGGCCGAACTCTTCTTGTGCCTTGTCGCTCAACGGGGTCGGGACAGCAGCGCCGCCCACCAGACCGCGCTTGGTCTGGTTTATCTCGACCTTGACTTGCTTGCCGCGATACTCGCACAAGAGTTTGCTGGTGGCATAGTTAGGCACAATATGCATGCCCCTAAAGGCCTTCATTGCTTTTTCGCTGATGGACCTCAGGTGCAGGTTGATATCTTCAAGACTCTCGTTTCTGCCTGCCAAAGGAATGTAGGTCAGGTCTATATCAACCGAGTATCTCGGCAAATCCTTCAAGAAAAGGTTGATGGCGGTGCCGCCATGGACGGCGAACACTCTTTCCTCCATAATGACGGGCATCAAGCGCAGCAATAGTTCCACCTTCGCTGCATAGGCTTTCGAGTTGGTCTTGTTGCTACTCATAGTCGGCAAGGTCCTTGGGGATGGTCATGTTGTACTTTGCTATGTATTTGCCGGTTGGCGCTGCCATGAGGCGGCAGGTCCCGGTCTCTATCGACTCCAGCTTCAACGCCTTGAACCATGGGTGGCCAGTCTTCTCGGCCATGTACAAGAACAGGCGCTTAACCTTTTTTGAGGTGCAAGACTCGAGCAGTTGCTGCAGCAATGAGGGACGCAGCGTCGTCAGTCCCTCCATTATATAATATAGGTCAAGCAGAGAGGACGTCGCGTCGGGCAGGTTCAGGCATTCCAAGAACGCCCGTTCGGGAGACGAGACCAGAAGCGTATCGCTGCCGACCGTCATCTCTTCCACGCCCTTCTGGTCATCGCCGAGGAAAGAGGTGGTCATATACTTGACCGCCATGTTCCACTCACGCGTCATTATCCACGTCGGCAACTTGCTGAAGCGGTCGGTGAAAAGGTATGCAGCCGGTTTGCCGAGAGATACGTAGTGCGAATAGCCACGAAGTTCGAGGGCCGTGTATGCTCCGACAACGCAATGCTTGCCCAGTTGCTCGTTGTATGCAGCGACAACATCCAGCAGCGCCGGCTTTTTGCCTTGGAGAACGTACACGCCTTTGGAGATGCGCTCAAGCCACCCGCGCTTCATGTAGGCATACTGCTCCTTGGAACCCAGCCCTTGACGAGAGAGCCAATCACCAAACAACAACGACATGCCGGGCTTCGCCTCCATTATTTGCTGAATTTTTGTTGCCATATTCGCTATTATTATGAATTTGACGATAATTCCTAAGCAAAAGTACTGGTTTAATCTTATGTTGCCAAACTTTTCAAGGGGAAAATCGCCTGCTTTTGCTGAAAATTTTCCTTCAAGTTCGCTGTTATGGCGAATTTGAGGCGAAAAAAGCAGCAAAGGGGCAGGGCGAACGAAAAAAGGGGCTGGACTCCCGTGGGCGCTTGTGTGCGCGGTTGGGAATCCAGCCCCTTTTGGCTGTTTTTTGGTATGTGTTTGGGGAACTCGCTGTGGGTTGGCAGGGCGGCGCGGAGGGGGTATATTGGGGGTGCAGGGCGGTGCGACGCGGCTGGCGAGCGGGGGAGCGAGCGAGTGGGAATGTGTTACTCCGTGATGATGGTGTAGACGGGCAGGTCTTTGGGGAGGACGTCGCGGCCGTGGAGTCCCTCGTCGGTTATCTCGAGGAGGAAGGAGGCGTGGACGGCTTTGGGGTTGAACTGCTTGACGAGGCGGTAGGCTGCCAGGGCGGTGCCGCCGGTGGCGAGGAGGTCGTCGTGGAGCAGCACCACGTCGGAGGAGGTGATGGCATCTTCGGCTATCTCGATGGTATCAGTGCCGTATTCCTTGTCGTAGGTTTCGCTCTTGGTCTTGACGGGCAGTCGGCCGGGCTTGCGCGCCATGACGATGCCGGCGCCGAGCATCTTGGCGAGGACGGCGCCCATGAGGAAGCCGCGCGCCTCGAGGCACACCACCTTGGTTATGCCCTTGTCGGAATACTGGCTGTAGAGGTCGTCGGCCATGATGCTGATAGATGTGGGGTCAGCCATCCACGACGAGATGTCGCGGAACCATATTCCTGGTTTTGGAAAGTCTTTGATGCGGCGCAGATGCTGCGACAGATATTGCCTTTGGTCTTCGTTCATTGGTTTGTGTGTATTGTTTTAGGATGTTAGATTGATATGTTGGGCGGGGCTTACCTGACGAGGAAGCACTTGCCCTTGACCACATAGGCGCCCTTGGGGAGGCTGCGCACTTGGTCGGGTGTGATTTGCGACGCCACCTTGACGCCGGAGATATTGTAGATGTCGACGAGTTCGCCGTCAGCCATGTCGCCAGTCACGCTCTCCACGCCAGTGGCGCTGTGGCCGATGTGGTTGGTGGTGAGGGTGTTGGTGGTCTCGCCGCCGTTGAGCTTGATGTAGCAGCGCGAGGCGCGTATGCCGCTCGTCACGTTGCTCACGTCGACAAATGTGGCAGAGGAATTGTCCTTGACGAGGATGGCGTAGAGGCCGTCGGTGTCGCTCGCCTCAGTGGCTCCGCCAAAGACCACCTTGGTGCCGGTGTTGTCGGTAAATTCCTGCACCACGTCGGCAGTGGTGACTTGGGTCGTGAGGTGCACTTCGCGCACATCGCTGTTGAGCGTGGAGTAGAGAATGTAGGGAGTGTTGGCTTTGAGTCCGTCGGGCTTGGCGTCCTGGAAGTTGAGTTTGGTGGCGGTGCCGGTGCTCTCCACTCCCACGAGGGTCTCGAGGCGGCAGTCGTCGCCAAAGATGGAGTTGAGCTCGCCGGTGGTGAGGCTGACGGGCAGGCAGATGGTGTTCCAGCCCTTGTGGATGTAGCGGAAGATGGAGAGGTCCACCTTCTTGCCGTTGTAGACGCTGAGGTCCTTGGGCGTCACGGTATTTGTGATGACCCTGGTCTGTGCGCTGGCGGTGGTGCAAGCGACGCAGACCGCTGACGCGAGGACGAGGCTCTTGAGTATAATCTTTTTCATATTGTTGTTATCTTTTCATTTTGTATATGTGTCAGAACTGACGGCTGGCGCCGGTGCCTTTCGGCCTGGCGGGCACGCCCATGACCACGCCGTAGGGAGGCACGTCGCGGGTGACCACGGCTCCGGCTGCCACTATGGCGCCCTTGCCTATCTTGACGCCCGAGAGCAAGACTGCCCTGGGGCCTATGGTGACGTTGTCTTCCACGATGACGGGACCGCGGTTGACGAGCTGGCGGTCTTGCGGGAGAATCTGGAGCGACTCAAAGTCGGTCTTGCCGCACTGGTGGTCGGTGATGATGACGTCGCGGCCTATGAGCACGTTGCTGCCGATGCGCACCTCGCGAATGGCAGAGACGCTGAGGTTGGGGCCAGCCGAGACGTTGTCACCGATGGTGATTTTGGGGGTATAGTTGCCGGTGGCGACGCTCTGCAGGCACAGTCCAGGCTGCGCCTTGAAGCCGGCGCCAATGCGTATGTGCTTGCCCTCGACCGTGACGGGCGCCTCGACGCGGCACTTCTTGGCGGAGCGCACGCGATAGCGGAAGCGGTAGGACGTGAGGCTGTTGCGCAACTGGCGCCACGCGCGGGTGACGGCGGTGTTGCATATCAGCATGGTGAGCACCGCCAGCACTAAGGTGAGCAGCTTGCGCACCACCATCAGGATGAAGAGCGCTACCCTACCCCACAGCTTGGCGGACACGCACAGCTTGAGCACCGAGCCAACGGGGCGCCAGCCCAGATACTGCCTCACGGTCTGGCGGCACACCTTGGCGTCGAGGCCCTTGTCTGCGCGGCGCAGGATGTAGAGGCGCGCGATGAGCGGCAAGAGGCGGTCGCTGACGCTCGTCTTCATCTTCATGATGGTGGCGGGCGAAAGGCTCGAGGGCAGGGCGTCGTCTTCGTAGTGGTCGTAGACGCTGAGGAGGTTCTTGACGTAGGCGCGTATGGGGTCGCGCACTTCGCGTATGGGGTCGGTGGAGAGTTCGTTGAGCAGGCGGGGACCGTAGACGGCGTTCTGCTTGCCCGACAGAGCCACGTGGAGCAGCAGCGGCACAGCCGGAATGCCCGAGCCGGCGCCGAACTTCTGGGGCTGATAGCCGCGCACGAAATCGGTGCGCACCAGGAGGCGGTTGGTGTCGACAATGCCCATCTGCACCACCTGGAGGAAGTCGTCGGTGTCTACATACTGCGCCAGGGGCTTGCGCATGCGGTCGTTGAGCGCCAGGTAGACGAGTCCGAACTCGTTCTTGTCGAGCAGCTGGAGCATCTCGTCGAAGTGCTCGATGCGGACAATGTTGCGCGCGTCGAGCAGCCAGATGTACTTGCTGCGCACCTTGAAGGACTCGTTGAGCGCGAAGGTGAGGCTGTTGTCGCGGCTGAGGCTCTCGGTGTTGCTGATGTAGCGGAACCGCACACGCCCCTCAAACTGCTTGACCATGGAGGATGTCCCGTCGTTGGAGTCTTCGTCGATGACGAGAATCTCCATCCTGTCGTGCACGCTGGCGTCGAGCAGCGCCAGTCGCTGCAGCTGCTGCTTGAGCGGCAGGACGTTGTTGCGCGCCCTGATGCACAAGGTCAGGATTTTGCCGTAGTTGAATGTGAGCTGGGGCATGGCGTGTGGTGGTTAAGCAGTTTTGTGTCTCAAACGCGTGGCGCGGTCTTATTTCTTGTCGCTTGCAGCCGTGCAGCTGTAGAGCTGGCGGTCTACGAGTATGATGTCGGCAGCCTTGAGCTTGACGGGACCAGAGGTGCGCGCCTTGAAGCGCACGGTGGCCAGCGTGACGTCGCCGCTGATGGGCTCGGCGTTGTCTACGCCCACAAAGGTGGGATAGAACGCCTTGACGCCGTTGGTGTGGAGGCGGTCGAGGCTAAAGTTGTTGAGCGGCTGGGCAGCCTGCGGCTCGTTGCCCACGTACTGCAGCTGCTTGTCGGAGTAAGGCAGGGCGAGGCTGAAGGCGTTGACGTTGCGGAAGCCGTGTCCCTTGATGGTGACCACCACTTCTTCGCCCGCCTTGTAGGAAGCCTTGTCGGTGGCTATGCTGATGGTGCCAGCCACACGGTCGGCAGTGGCGTCGGGACGGATTTCGCTGACCTCGACAGCCGCGTTGGAGATGTCGTAGGCGTCGATGAGTCCGTTGCCGTTGATGTCGCCCTTGGAGACGTAGCCCTCAAAGTCGGCGTCGCCCTGACGCAGGCCGGTGTAGTTCATATAGGAAGTGAGGTCGTTGTTGTCGAGCACTCCGTCGTTGTTGATGTCGCCGGGTATGTAGAAGGCCGAGCCCGCGGTGCGGAAAATGTAGAGTTCGTTGCCGGAACCGAAGTCGCCGAAGGCCTTGCTGACGCTCAGCTTGACGTAGCGCGCCTCAGGATTGCCCTTGAAGGCAAATTCCTTCAGCTTGTTGTCGCGCGCCCAGTTGATGGTGCCAGCCTCGGTCCAGGTCTCCTTGTCCATGCTGGTGAAGACGGTGGCCTCGAGGATTATGCCGTTGGCGCCCGAGCGGCGCGGCAGATACTGCATCTTGTCGAGGGTGTTGACAGAATGCATGTCGACCACGAGATCGAAGGGCACGGCGACCTTGCCGTACTCGGTGTGCCAGCCCGTCTCGGAATCGAAGTCGAAGAGCTTGGTGAGGTTCTCGCCGCCCTGCGACGGAGCTGTGCAGGTGGCGGTCATGCCCTTCACGGCAAATTCATAGGGGTCGTTGTTGGTGGTGGCGGTGAGGCTGGTCCAGGGAGAGACCTTGCCGGGAGCCGCCGAGCGCAGCTTGAAGGAGTATTGCGTCTCAGGCTTGAGGTCTTCGAACAGGAAGGCGTTGTCGCGAATGTCGAAATAGTTCATGCCGTTGAACTCTATCTCGTAGGCCTGTGCGCCGTCGGCCTTGTCCCAGCTGAGCTTGAGGCTGTAGGGCTGGCGGTCTGCCTCCTTGACGCCGGCGTTAGCCGGAGCCGGGAGAGTGGTGGCGGGAGTGCCTGCCAGACGCGAAGACACGGTCTTGCGGTCGCCGCGCTGCGCCTTGATGTCTACGGTCACGGTGTTTTTGGTCACGTCGGTCTCAGGCAGTTTGATGCTGATGCCGTGGGCTGCCGTCATGCGGAGGCTGCCATTGCCGTCCTTCACGTCGGTGGTGAAGAAGGGGGTGTAGTCCACGCCGGCTCCTACATAATATACGGGCTTGTCGCTGCGCTCAAACTCTTCCTTCGTATTGACGGCTTTCACCTTGACCGTCTTGCCGCCGATGTTGGCGGTCACCTTGTTTATCTTCACAAAGTTGTCCACCACGCGCAGCTGTGTTGCCTTGAGCGCCTCCATTCCGGCAAACGAGCCCTTGGTGGCGGCTATGGTGACGGAGACCACGTCGGCAGTGTCCTTCACCTTGACGGCGGTGCTGGCAGACTCGCCCCTGAGGTAAGCCTGGGTGGTGCCGTCGTCGTCGTACTCAGCAAAGAAGGTCTCGGCGCCGCGCTTGGGATAGACCTCGTAGATGCGCAGTTTCTTGTTTATCTCGCTGACGTTGTTGTTGGCGGTGGTCATCGGAATGATGGCGCCCGTCTTGACGAACACGGGCAGTTTCCACAGTGGCGCGCCGAAGCTGTTGAGCACAGCGCCGCCCTGGTAGGTGTCGCCCGTGAAGTAGTCTATCCATTCGCCCTTGGGCAGGTAGATGTTGTGGCGCACGTCGTTGCCGAGCGTGTCGGCAGCGGTGTTCTGGTATACGGGTGCCACCAGAATGGAGGGACCGTAGAGGTATTCGTATTGTGTGGCCTTGCCCAGAGTGTATTCGTTGGGGTCGTCGAGGAAGATGGCGCGCATCATGGGCTTGCCGTCGATGGCCTCGCGTGCGATGCTGTAGGCATAGGGCATCAGCATGGACTTCATCTTGAGGTATGCGCGGTTGAGGCTGGTGGCTGGTTCGCCGAGGGCCTGCGGATACTTCTCGTTAGAGCCCCAGCCGTCCATGTTGAGCTGCATGGGGGTGAAGGTCTTCCACTGAAACTCCCTCACGTTGACCGCCAGGTTCTTGCCGCCGAAGATGCCGTCCATGTCAGAAGTGACGTTGGGCTGGCCCGCCAGTCCGGAACCGATGAAGGTAGGAATGTGGAAACGTATGTACTCCCAGTTGCCGCCAGTCTGGTCGCCGCTCCACACGCCGCCGTAGCGCTGGGTGCCTGCCCAGCCGTCGAGGGTGATGATGAAGGGGCGCGCGTCGTTGCCGCACTTGGTCATGGTCTCAGCCACATCGGTGATGCCGTTGAGTCCGAACGAGTAGCCAGCGCCCACCCAAGCCACATCGGTCTTGAGCACACGCACTCCGGCGTCGCGAATCTCCTTGACGATGTCGCGCTGCAAGAGTGCCGGGATAGTATCGATGGGGTGCAGATTGCTCTGGGTCCACAGACCTATCTCCACACCGTTCTTATGGGCGTAGTCGCCAAACGCCCTAAGGTTAGCGATGTTGCCGTCGAGCGTGGAGGTCTGGCCGTAGCCAGCGCCATAGCCGTCGTTGGGCAGCACCCAGCCGAGCGGCATGTCGTGGCTCTTGTAGCGGTCTATCACGGCGCGGGCGGAGAACTGGTAGTTGCCGTCGAGCTCGCCGTTGAGGCTCTCGCGTATGCCGCCGTTGTCTTTCTGCGACTCCTTATAATATTTGCCGTCCTCAAACTTCACCGTCATGTAGCCGGGCTCGGCAGACTCCTTCCAGTAGTCGCGGTTGTAGGCGTTGAGGTGGCCCTCGTAGAAGCCGAACTTAGGCAGCAGCACGGGGCGGCCGGTGAGCTGGTAGTAGTCGTTCAGCAGCTGCACGGGGGTCTCGTCTACCATGACGAAGCAGTCGAGGTAGTCGGTCTCGTGGCTCAGCTTGACGCTGCTGGCGTCCTTGCTGCCAAAGTCGTAGCGGCCGGGCTTGAAGGTGTAGGCCATGAAGCCGTAGCCGCCGGTGGACCAATAGTAAGGGGCTGGCGAGCAGACGCCGCCGTCGGTCCAGCTGTTTTCGTTGACAATGTTGACGGCGTTGCCCTTGTGGCTGAAGCGGCCGTTCTGGATGCCTGCGCCGTAGAAGTACTCGTCGGGGCGGGCAGAGAGCGACAGCGTCACACTGCCGTTGGCTATCGCTGCGGGAGCGGTCTCCGCCATCACGGTGCGCCCGTTGCGGAGGTCCCTGACGCTCATGGTGCCGTCAGCCTTGTTGACGGCTATCTCGGTGCGGCTGGTCTTGATGACGAAGGCCTCGCCTTGGTCAGCCAGGGTGACGCCGCCCACCGCCCGGGTCGGATTGGCGACCAGGATATTGGCTTCGGGACTGGCCTCGGGGTCACGGAAGAGCGTGCCGCCCTGAGGGTCCTGGAAGATGCGGAAGATGTTGGGACCGTAGAACTTGATGTATTTCTTGCTGCCGTCGGCAAGCTGCAGCACTGCGGTCTCCTGTTTGTCCATGGTGCAAGACTGCACTGCGTTGCCCTCGCTGGTGGCAGACGGTGCAACAACGGCGGAACCGCCCAGGCCCCAAGTGTAGGGAACGGCGTCCACAACCAACGGCTCGACGCCAGCAAGGACTGCTGCCGCCGCTAAAACGACCAATGTATTTTTCATGTCAAAAACGTTTTTGTACTTTGCTGCAAAGATAAGGAAATAATGCTACACAACGTACACATTAATAGGGCTTTTTTGCATTCTTGGCAAACGGACGGACACTATCTGCCCTTACGCTGGCTTGCGCTTAGGATTTTTAAGTGAAGCGCACCTAAGTTTTCAGAAAGTAGGACTTCAGTTCATCAGACAAGGACTTGGCGTCATCTCGCGCGGACCAGACTTTTCCATACCGTCAGATACGGTTATCCATTCCCGTAGGAAACGGGAAGCCGTTTATGTTTGAACGGTTAGCCGTTTCCGCGGAATTTGAAACGCCCGGTGGCCCTCTGATGAAGAGAAGTCCTTGTCTGATGAAACGAGGTGGCGCAAGGCTTTGGGATGCGCCCGGAAGCGGCATGTTTTAGAGCATTGCGCTACAAACAAAAAAACCGCCCCTTGCGCAGCAGTGTGCGCAAGGGGCGGTTTTTTGTTTGTCTTGTACGGTTTAGTCTGTGAGGGTCATTCTTGGCGCTTGGCCTCTTCCCAGATGGCGTCCATCTCCTCCAGGGTCATGTCCTTGAGGTCGCGTCCCTGCTTGAGTGTCTTCTGCTCGAGGTAGTTGAAGCGCGAGATGAACTTGCGGTTGGTGCGTTCGAGCGCCGTGTCGGGATTGATGTGGTAGAGGCGCGCGGCATTGATGAGGCTGAACATCACGTCGCCAAACTCCGCCTCCATCTTGTCGGCGTCCATGTGCTCCACTTCGGTTTGGAACTCCTGGATTTCCTCCTTCACCTTGTCCCACACCTGCGAGCGCTCCTCCCAGTCGAAGCCCACATGGCGGGCTTTGTCCTGTATGCGGTAGGCCTTGATGAGCGAGGGCAGCGAGGCGGGCACGCCAGAGAGCACGGTCTTGTTGCCGTCTTTCTCCTTCTGCTTGATTTGTTCCCAGGTGTCCTCTACGGCGTCGGCGGTCTTGGCCTCCACGTTGCCGTAGATGTGGGGATGGCGGAAGATGAGTTTGTCGCACAGGCGGCGGCACACGTCGGCAAAGTCGAACTCGCCCTTCTCGGCAGCAAACATGGCGTAGAAGCACACGTGCATCAAGACATCGCCCAGCTCCTTGCAGGTCTCCTTTGAGTCGCCGCGCATGATGGCGTCGCTCAGTTCAAAGACCTCCTCAATGGTGTTGGGGCGCAGCGACTGGCTGGTCTGCTTGGAGTCCCACGGGCACTTCTGCCTCAGTTCTGCCAGTATGTCGAGCAGGCGGCTGAAGCTCTGGAGCTGTTCTTCGCGTGTAGACATAAGGGCGTAGGATTATTTGGAGAGGGCTGCTATGGCCTCCTTGATGGCTACGATCTTGGCCTCGGTGTCGGCCTGCTTCTTGCGCTCGAGTTCCACCACCTGAGCTGGGGCGTTGGCCACGAAGCGCTCGTTGGAGAGTTTCTTCTTGATGCCGGCGAGGAAGCCCTCGAGGTGCTTGAGTTCGGCCTCCTGCTTCTGCTTCTCCGCCTCCACGTCGATGAGGCTGCCCAGAGGCACGGCAAACTCGTCGGTGCCCACCATGAACTTGGCAGAGCCGTCGGGGCTGTCGGCGCTCTCGCTGATGGCGCTCAGGTTTGACATCTTGATGATGACGGGGTTGTAGGCGGCATGGCCGTTGCGGCCCATGGCGATGAGCCCGAGCTGCTCCTTCTGCGCTATGTTCTTCTGGTTGCGCACGGCGCGCACGCCAGCCACAATCTTCTTGACCGCCTCAAACTCGGCGATGAGCTTGTTGTCGGCGTCGTCGGGCTGAGCCATAGTGAGGGTGCTCACCATGATGCTCTCGCCGTCCTTGCGGTCGTAGATGTGCTGCCAGAGCTCTTCGGTGATGAAGGGCATGAAGGGGTGAACTATCTTCATCAGCTGGTCGAAGAAGCAGAGGGTCTCGCTGAGTGTCTTGCTGTCTATCGGCTTCTGGTAGGCGGGCTTCACCATCTCCAGATACCAGCCCGAGAAGTCGTCGGTGAAGAGCTTGAACACCGCCATCAGCGCCTCGTTGAGGCGGTACTTGGAGTAGAGGTCGTTGATTTCAGCCACGGCAGCCTTGAGCTTGGCGGCGAACCACTTGGCGGCGATGGCGCACACCTCGGGCTGCGGCTGCTCGGCAGGCTCCCAGCCCTTGACGAGGCGGAAGGCGTTCCATATCTTGTTGCAGAAATTGCGGCCCTGTTCGCAGAGGCTCTCGGCAAAGAGTATGTCGTTGCCGGCAGGCGCGGCGAGCAGCATGCCCATGCGCACTCCGTCGGCGCCGTATTTCTCTATCAGGCCTATGGGGTCGGGGGAGTTGCCCAGCGATTTCGACATCTTGCGGCCTATCTCGTCGCGCACGATGCCGGTGAAGTAGACGTTGCGGAAGGGCACGTCGTGCATGTATTCCTCGCCTGCCATAATCATGCGGGCTACCCAGAAGAAGATGATGTCGGGACCCGTGACGAGGTCTGAGGTGGGATAGTAGTATTTTATCTCCTCGTTGCCGGGGTTGTTGATGCCGTCGAAGAGCGAGATGGGCCACAGCCACGAAGAGAACCACGTGTCGAGGGCGTCTTCGTCGCGGGTGAGCTGGCCGGCGGTGACGTTCTCATAGCCTGCCACCTTGCGGGCCTCGGCGAGGGCTTCGTCTTCGGTCAGCGCCACTACGTATTTCTCCTCCTCGCCCTCTGCCGTGGGCAGGAACCAGGCGGGTATGCGGTGGCCCCACCACAGCTGGCGGCTGATGCACCAGTCCTGGATGTTCTCGAGCCAGTTGCGGTAGGTGGTGACGTATTTTGTGGGATAGAACTTTATCTTGCCTTCGAGCACGGGCGGCAGGGCGATGTCGGCGAAGTGCTTCATCGACAGGAACCACTGCTTGCAGAGGCGCGGCTCCACGGCGGTGTCTTGGTTGCGCTCTGAGTAGCCCACCTTGTTCTCATAGTCCTCCACCTTTTCGAGCAGGGCTGCGGCGTCGAGGTCGAGAACTATCTGGCGGCGCACGTCCATGCGGTCCATGCCCACATACATGCCGGCAGCCTCGCTGATGGTGCCGTCGGGGTTGAAGATGTCGATGGTCTCAAGGTTGTGGGTCTTGCCGAGGGCGTAGTCGTTGACGTCGTGGGCGGGTGTCACCTTCAGACAGCCCGTACCAAACTCTATGTCGACATAGCGGTCTTCAATGACGGGAATGACGCGGCCAACCAACGGCACCACCACCTTGTGGCCGCGCAGCCACTGGTTTTTGGGGTCCTTGGGGTTGATGCACATGGCGGTATCGCCCATGATGGTCTCGGGACGGGTGGTCGCCACCACTGCGTAGTAGCCCTTGGCGTCCTTGTGGAGCACCTCGCCCTCCTGACCGGTGGGCACAACGGGGTTCGTGTCGGCGTCAGCCACATAGTAGCGGAGGTAGTAGAGCTTGCTCTTCTCGTCGCGGTACACGACCTCCTCTGCCGACAGCACCGTCTGGGCCTTGGGGTCCCAGTTGACCATGCGCAGGCCGCGGTAGATGAGTCCCTTGCGGTAGAGGTCCACAAAGACCTTGAGGACGCTCTCGCTGCGCTTCTCGTCCATGGTGAACGCCGTGCGGTCCCAGTCGCAGCTGGCGCCAAGGCGGCGGAGCTGCTTGAGGATGATGCCTCCGTGCTCCTCGGTCCAGTCCCAAGCGTGCTTGAGGAACTGCTCGCGGGTGAGGTCGCGCTTCTTGATGCCCTGCTCAGCCAGGCGGTTTACCACCTTGGCCTCAGTGGCTATGCTGGCGTGGTCAGTGCCGGGCACCCAGCAGGCATTCTTGCCGTCGAGGCGCGCCTTGCGCACGAGGATGTCCTGGATGGTGTTGTTGAGCATGTGGCCCATGTGGAGCACGCCGGTCACGTTTGGCGGCGGTATCACCACGGTGTAGGGTTCGCGCCCGTCGGGCTTAGAACTGAAGAACTTGTGCTGTGTCCAATATTCATACCACTTGCCCTCAACTTCGGCAGGGTTGTATTTGCTTGCTAACTCCATTTTTTCGCTTTTATTCATTTTCGTGCAAAATTAGCATTTTTCTATCATGCTGCCGACCTTTGCATTCCTTTTTCTTGACCTAAAGGCGCGCGTTTCTTGACCCAAAGGTGCGCGGCTGGCTTCAGACGGCTGCAACACGGTCGCTATAGACGGCTGCAACACGGTCGCTATAGACGGCTGCAACACGGCCTCTACAGGCAGTTGCAACACGGCTTTTTCTGCTGCCCTGCTACCCTCGCGATAGCGCCTCGGCATCCCAAAAAACGGCACAAAAAAAAGCCGAGAACTTCGCAGTTGTCGGCCGAAACTATGAAAAAAATTGTAAATGTGTGAGGCAAAATTAGCACCTTCTCCGCAATAAACCAAGGAGTTTTACAAATTTTTTTCAAAAAAAATCAAGTCCCCTGAACCTCACGCCCCTAAAGCCCTTTTCGTGAAAATTCGCGCAATTCGTGTGCGCCTCATTTCCAGCGCGTTACACCCCGTGCGCACTTAAGAATTTTTTGAAGCCACTTGAGCGATTGAAAACAAGGACTTAAAA
>CAVGQS010000067.1:0-13727 GCA_963631415.1 Lactococcus garvieae
CCTTCCTCGCTGCCTATGACATCGAGTCCACTTGCCTGCATCGTCTCATCCAAGGCATCGCGCAGCACACGCTCCTCATGCGTCAACGGAGCAACGCCATCGGCCTTATGCTCGCGCACAGGTTCATTGTCTGCAGCGTCATACTCAGGTTTCTCATATCTTTCTGCTGCAGTGTCCGCCTCCGCACTCGTGCTCTCCGCTTCCGCTTTAGGCGTGACACTCTCCGTGGGAACAGTGTTGCTACCTTTAAGGTTGTCGAAAATCGCCACCTTGTTACCTTTGCTTATCAGTTTTGGCAGATAGGTATCAAGAGCTTCATGAGGAAACTCCGCCTTCCGCTCCAAACGACTGTCAGCAACACCCTTAGTGCCGATGTTTAAAACATCAGCACACACCGCAGCATCAGCACCATAAGCAACATAATTGTCACCGATACGCACAAGGGCAATCCGGCCTGGGTTCTTCGACTTAGCCTTCACCCACGCCTCAGCAACATCAGCATCCTGTCCGGCCTCCATGCGCTCGTCGCTTACCAGTCCGAACTGCCCCTCGTTCTTTTTCTCCGGTTTTTCTTGCGAATTGCCCTTCTTCTTTGTACCTTTGCCACGTGTTTCGTCAGTGTGCCGCGCAGCTTGCACTTTATTCGTCGGAGCTATAGCGCTAACGTCTCCGTCAGCTGACAATTCATCATAAGCCGTCAGAACCCAGTTCTTGTCGGCTATTTTTTTGCCGTTTTCCCGAACATTCTTTCTAATGGTAACAAGTTTGCTTCCTTTCTTGAATACAATCTTGTCACCATCCTCAAAGTCCTTCTTTCCTGTCTTGATTATGTCGTCAATGACTATTGCTGCTTCATCAACAGTAGAAAAACTCTTGCCTTCTCCTACATGTTTGCTGACGATATGGTCGAAGCCACCGCCTTTGTCACCCCACACCAAATCAATATATCCCACACCGTCACGATGGAATACACCAATCAAATCACCGCTCTTCTTTCTTAACAAGAAATCAAAAGCCTTTCTAGCCTTACCCCTGAAAGCATCATAGATGTCACCAAATGCACCGCGGCCAATAGGGTGTGGCTCGTTGCCAGCCTCCTCGCTCTGCCCGGCAATGGGCTTCACGCTCTTGTACTCGGCAAACGGCTTGGTTTTCCTGTGCGATGAGTTTACCCACTTCTTGAACTCCTCACGGCTGACTTCGGTGATAGTGCCGACTTTCCAGCCGTCCTCATACTGCGACAAATAAGCCTCACGTGCGGCTTCCATGCTTGGGAAACCGTACATCACCTTATGTTCGTCAAACTCGCCCGTCTTTTGGTCTATCTGGTCTACGACATAGACATTACCGCTTGTGGGATTGTCAGACAAGTACACGTCGATATGGTCACCGTCCGTGCCTTCAGTGCCACGGAGATAACCATAGTCGTAGTTCATCTTTATTGACCACTCCTTACCGTCAGCGTCCTTGCCGCTTCTTGTAGAGCCCTTGGGGTTCTCAATGGTGACATCATATCCGTCTACCTTGATACGCCCTTTCTTGTAGTTACCTGCCTCTTTCTGTCCCTCGGTGGGGTTGGTGTTGGCATTCTGCCTTTCAGCCTCAACAGTGGCAGCGTCAGTGGTCGTGCCGATGGGCTTACCCTCGGGCTGGGTGGTGTCTAATGTTGAAGGATTTCCTTCAACTCGTCCTCCAACTTCGGCAGGCCGTCCGCCTGTCTCTGCTCGTTCTCGGCTTCCACCATCTCCTGTGCTGCCTTGTTGCCCTGTCTGGCTCTTTGCACTGTTGTCAGCCACAGCATTGCTTCGCGTCTCTCCATTGTTACTGTTGTTTATGGGTTTGTACTCTATTCCGAAAATCCTGCGGATAGCCTCCTGTCTGTCCGACTGCTCACCGGCTTTACTGCCTCCAAAGAGGTCGCCACTGCCCTTGCCCTGCACGAGGTCAAAGAAGTCGTTGAGGCTCTGCTGGCTCTCACGCATCGTCAGCCCCTGCAGACGCACGGCAAGTTCCATTGCAAAGTTACTGAATTTATCCGACGGCATGTTGTCGTCCATCAGATTTGTCTGCAATGTCCAGTCGTGCATAGCGGCTTTTGCACCCTTATAGTTGCTTGCCTTGGCAAACTTCTCGCTACCATGTGCGCAACCATACCATGCCTCAATGGCTTTCTGTATCTCGGGAAGTATGCGCTCACTCTCGGCGGAGTCAAAGTCGCGCATGAACGTTGACAGTATGGCTTTCTGTGCCTTGGCGGGCATACGGTCGAACATAGCTGGCAAATCGCTCACACCGCCTTGGAACAACGACTGCTTCAAGATGTTCTGCAAGTCCATACGCGCCTCCGGCGTAAGGTTGCCCTTGCGGTCAAAGGCACTCTGTACGGCTGTGTCGCTGATTGCACCCTGCGATTGAAGCCACTTCACTGCTTTTGCACCATTCTGCATAAGCACGTCACTCAATGAAGCGTCCTCGTCCTGACTTGACAGCAGTACGTTGGCAAAGCTGCTCACCTTACCGCCAAGTTTCTGTGAGGTCGTAACGGGGTCTATGCGCTCAATGCCACCGCTCTCGTTGTCGCTGGCTTTCATCTGCCCAAGACGGATTGCCTCATCGTCAGACACATCAAGCTCATTAACCATGACGGGGTGCTGCATCTGCTGCATCTTAGCCACGTCGTCAGCCGACAAGCCAAAGTCCTCGGCATGGTCGGCGATGTACTGCTTGTAAGCGTCCTGTGCTGGTTTGAAAGCCGGGCTTGACCACATGAGACGCAATGCGTCGCTGCGGTTGTTGCCCTGTATCACCTCTCCGTGGGTGTTCACCGTCGGAGCTGAGAACTGGTATGCGCTTCCGTCCCCGGTAATCTCCTCGGGGTTGAGGTTGGCGGCAATCTGAGCAGCAGCCATAGACGATACGGTGTCCGTGCGGTCTTTGGGCTGTGCCTCATCGATGAAGAATTTGTCGTTCCTCTGTCCGTTGACATGGCTCGGCTGCAACTCATCTGCCTCAATAACCTTGATGCGACCTTTGGCGGTGTCTTTCGATGAGAACTTCACATTGGCCTCACGACCCTTAACGCCCTCAGTCTCGCCCTGACGTTCAACGACAGTACCGTTCACATTGCGGAAGCCACGCTTTCGCGCGTCCGCCGGTCTGTCATTGATAACGTCGGGTACACCGTTCACGCGCTCACGCTCCTGCCGTGCCCTTTCAATGGCAAGACGTTGAGCCTCCTCCTGTGCAGCCTTTGCAGCAGCCTCCTCCTCGGCGGTACGGCGGTCAGCCTCGGCGCGTCTCGTCTGGGGTACAGTCTGTACCCTGCTCCAATAGCTTTTCTGCTCCTCCAGCTGCGCCTTCTGCTCTCTGAGCTGCTTAGTCTGTTCTTTGGCGGCAAGTATTGCGTCAAGGTCTGTACCTTCCTCGGCTTTGTCAATCTTCTTCTGCAACGACTTTATGTTTTTGTCAAGCTCGGAAACCTTGTTGTTCGCAAAAGCAAGTGCTTTCTTCTCGTCTCCGTCAAAGACTTCTTCAGCAATGGCATCGTAGGTGTCGCCCGGCTCTGCCTGTTCCCAGTTATGCACCGTCCGCACATTTCCCTTGCCGTCGTCAACTTCTTGCGTCGGTATGCGGTCAATGGCACGCTGGGGCTGAACTGTACCCGTTTCAGGAGTTTCGGGTACATTTTGTGTTTCATCTGTACCCGTTTCGGGTGCCGATACACCTTCTGCAGTCTCCTGGGTTTCCGCATGCTTCATCGCATATTTCGCCATAGCGGATGCTTCTTCCAACAGCTTCTCGTCTGTCACGGAATTAATCCACTCGGGGAAATAACCTAACTGCAACAGGTACTCCTTGGCGCCCAGCTTGCCATGCAGATACATCTCCGCAAGGCTCTGCTCGTCTTCGGCTGTTCCCTGCTCGCCTTCTGCGGTTTCCGGTGCGGTTTCCCCAGTTTCCCGTACTTCGCCATCGGTTTGCTGTACACCTTCCTCGCCTTGCTGCGCATTTCCGCCCAACATGGCATCATGCTCCGCTTGGATCGCGGCGACGGCAGTGTCAATCTCCGACTGCGGGTCTACGCCCTCACCCATACTATACAGGAAGTCCGGACTGGTTATGCGGTAGTCGTTGATTGAAGTGTCGAAGATAACGATGCTCTGGTCAGAGTTACGCACATCAATGGTGCCGTCGTCAAAGGTGGCGACATTGCCCTTCACTACATACACCGTCTTGTCGCTACCGTCATCGTTCTTCACCTTCAGCGTTGCCGGCTGTATCATGCCGGTGTCCTTGCTCGTGCGCTGTTGCACGCTGTTCTCCACCTCCTGGCGCTTGTTGTCGGCAGATTCATTGGAAGCGTCTCGCAAACCATCCTGTGCCGACTTCGCCTTGATGTAGTTCAGCACAGCGTCCTGCTGGTACTCCGTCAGCTCTGGGTTGTTCACCATCGCCCACGGGTCTTCAGCCAGCTCCGCCATGCGTGCATCTGCCTCGGTGCCGAACGCCTGCTCACAGGCCTCCTTAGCCTCCGCCACCTTCTGCGCAATCGCATCCGCCTTAGCCTTAGCCTCAGCCTGCGATGCTTCATCACCCTGCTCCATCTGGCCCCAAAGCAATCTTCCGGAATCGTAAATGGCTGATGCCTCTGCTTCCTCCGGGCTTTGTCCGCCCTCGCCACGCTGTTTCGGGAACAGGCGTTCGATGTAGTCCTGCACCGCTTCGCTTTCCTGTTCGGTGCGCTTGCTCGGCTCCTTGCTTATCGCCTTGTCTACATCGACGCCATATTCCTCGTTGACACTCTTGCGGATAGCCGCCGGACGCGAGCCGTCTGCCATACCCTTGTTCTGTTCCACGAACTTGTCAATGGCATCCATCATTTCGCCGTAGTTGGCTTTTGCGTCTGCATCGCCTTCCTTCACGGCCTGGTAGTTGCGCATCACGGTCTCGTAGTCGGCACCAGGTGCAACGGCATCAATGGCAGCCTTCATCACCTCATTGTCGGCTTGTGCTTCTGTGTATCTCTCGCCTACGTCAATGGAGTTGAGCTCTGCCTGGCGCTTTATCTTGTCCTCTTCTGCCTTTGCAGATGCCTCATCCTTGCAGTATCTGCTGGTAACGACTTCGCCATTAGCTGTGACTGACTTCACGTATATACCATTCTCGCCCTCCTCACGTGTCCAACCAGTAACAGTGCCCATCGGCAACTGTCGCCCTGTAAGCAGATAATAGGCTTTTGCTCTCGCTGCCTGGCTGACGTTCGGGTCTTGTATGAGACGTTGCATGGCCTCGTAACCGTCAAACTCCGGATGATTCTCCAGCCACTGCTTGCCCAAATCCTCGACGTTCGCTTCCGGTATATCGAAGTTCACAACCTTGCTGTCGGCAGGCTGTGCTTTCTTCTTGGGCTGCTTCGGTGTGCGTGTGAAGAGCATGGCGAGGTCACCATAGCCATACTTCGCAAGTTCCTCGCGTTCCTCCTTGGTAAAAGCCATGTCGCTCGGACTGGCATCCATCTGTTTGCGCACCTTCTCGACGAAGCTCATGCGGTTGTGGTTGCGCTCGGCCATTGTCTTCGGGTTCGCAATAGGTTGCATCCCGGCTATGACACGCGGGGCTGACTTCAACAGGTGTTGCCCTTTGAAGCCCAACATCATTGATAGGTTATCTGTCCATACATCCATGGCATCACGGTCTCCGCTTATCCATTCCGGGACAGAGAAGATTGTGCCTTCTGCGACTGTTGAAACAGCCTGTTCCCCCATACGTATGCCAACCTTGCCGGCGGTGTTCGAGGTCGCCTTCACCAATTTGTCTGACACATTGCCAAGCAATGGAGCCATGGTGCCTGTTGCTGTGCCGAGAAGTGCACCGTGTAAGGTCGACTTTAACACATCGCCTGCCGAATAGCCCTCATTCTCACCTGTCTGCTCGTTGATATGCCCACCTTGTACGAACTGGTTCTCCGCTTCCTTTATACCTTCGTATGCGCTAAGGTTTCCTGCGCCTGCCGCTGCACCTGTAAGGACTCTTCCTCCGAGTTTCGTGCTGAGCAGTCTTGCGCCTACACCGGTGGCTGCATTCCTTAGGTAGGCTCGCCCGGCAAGATTCATTGCGCCCTTACCTACCAAACTGCCGATGCCACCTGCTATATAAGTGGTTGGGTCGAACGCCATGCCGACGACGGTACCGCCAATCTGGGCGATACGATGATGCTTGCCGTACTCCTGCATGGCAGCGTCGTATGCGTCCATGTCTCCAGTCGTCCCGGCTTCGCTTCGTGCCAGGCCTTTGGTGATACTACTCAAAAGGTTCATGTCGGCAGCAGTCTTGGCGAAGAAATCGAGTGTGCTCTTCGGTGTATTCTTAGCTACGGCATACTTGTAGACAGCGTTGTCTGACAACTGGTGTGCCATTGCCTCTGCAGATTCACGCAACTGCTTGTCGGTAGCCCAGGGATATTGCTTTTCCAGCTGGGCATAGAGCGAGCTCGTCATCTGCTTGCCTGCACGCTCCCACGCATTGTCCATCAACTTCTGCAGGTCGAAACGTGTAAGGTGCGACACCTGGTTCTTGTGCGCATTGACTGACGCATTGACGATGTGCATCTCACGTCCGCCATTCAGCCATACGCTGCCTCCGTACACGTCGTTGGCATTCTTCTCTCTGTCGCTGGCGTGCTGTTTCTCGGCTTCGCTCCACAATGTGGCGACGACTGCATCTGCAGGCTTCTGGACGTTTGCAATCTGCTGGTCGTTCATGTCGAGACCGAGTTTCTGGCTTGTCATCTGCCTGTACTCCTGGCTCTCCATGTCCGCGCTCGCCTTGTTGCTGTAGCGATTGCCCTGGGGCGTGAGGTATGTCTTCTCCGGTGCGTTCGTCTTCGGGTTAATCCGATACCCACCATCGCGCGTCTCACCGTTATTGAGACCTACACCGTACTGTTGCAGGTTGTCCAGCCTCTCCTTGGCGGCTTCCACGCCGGCATTGGTCCGCGCCACTATCTGGTCGAGCTGGGCCATTCCCTTTCGCCTCCAGTCCTCAGAGGAGGAAGTAGGAGCGCTCTGCTGGGCCTGCGCCGGTTTCTGGGCAGGCGTTGCAGGTGCAGGTTGTGGCTGTTTCTGTGCCAGCGCACTGCCATAGCTACCCTTCGCCCGTGACGTTGTTCCGTTCACCGGCTCAAACAATGTGCTGTAGAAGTTCTCGTACTTCTCCGGCACATCATAGTCGTTCTTCTTCAGCGCCTCATACAGTGTATGACGGCTGTCTGCGCCCGCCTTGCCAGCCTGGGTCAGCGTACGTTCGAAGCTCTCATAGTTGTCAGGCACATCGTAATTGTCTGCCAGAAGACCTTTGTACAGGTCATATAGTGGTTTCTTGTTTGCCATTTTTTCTTGGTTTATGTTTTTTAGCCCCAGTTCACTCCAGTTTTCTTCTTGCCTGCAGGCTTCTGCGGTGCAGGTGTTGTACCTTCAATGGTTTCCTTGCTTGCAGGTATCACATTCTTTGTCGTCGATGTAGATGTAGTCGTCGCTGTACCTGTGACTTTGCCGCGGCTATTCTTTACTGGAGCCGTTGATGTCGATGTCTTGCTGCCGCCTTCGACTTCTACCGCCGTACCGTACTGTTGTGCTGCAGTGATTGCGGAATCCTTCGTCGGGAAATACTCGTAACATTTTGTACCCTTGTTATACACCTTATAAGGATTGACAGCAGCACCTTTCGCTCTACTGTATGCGGCAGAGGCACTGCTTGCACCGGCTGACGCATCAGCCGCCCTTCCGCGTGCCTTCTCCGTGTTGACCTTCGCCTTGTAGTAGTCACCGGCGTTCTTAGCCTCCTCACCGGCAGTGATGGCATCGCTTGCCGCCTTGTTGGCCTTCTCCTGCGCCTGTTGCTGGAGAAATGGTTGCATGATACGCTCCCAGCCTTGCTTCTCGTCCTCGCGCTTGGCTTTCTCGCGTGCCAGCTTACGTGCCTCCTGCTGTGCTTCAATCTCGCGAACAGTTGCCGCCCTCTTGTTGTAGAGGTCGCCCAACTTCAATTGCAGGTTGAAATACTCGTCGTCCTTCGCCTTGCGCTCTGCCTTGGCCTCCTCCAGGCGCTTCTGTAATGGCGTCTGGTGGCTCATGGTCTTGTGCTCATACATGTTCGGAGCGCCCTTGGTCGTGAAGAACAGGTTGCTCAACGACTGCAGACCGTCACCGATGGCCGCCCACATCTTGTCACGCTTCTCCTTCTTCTCGCGCTTCTTGCGCTCCTCGTCCGTCTCCTGCTTGTACTTCGCCGCTGTGTCCTTCACCAGTTGTATCTGCTGGTCAAGTCCCATGATATCCGGATTGGTAGTATTCTGTGCAGACACACCGGCAGGATTGTCGGCAGACTTCTCGCCGTCTGCCGGCTTCGGCATATCCGCCGTCTGCGTGTGGTCACTCGCCGGTGTAGCCTTGCTCTCGCCTACGCCATTCTGTTGCTCTGTCCACTCCTGCGTGTCCTTGACTGGCTCCTGCTGGACAGGTGCAGGTGCCGCAGACTGTGTAGGAACGCTGTCGTCTGTCCCGTCAAGCCATGCGGCACTGCCCTTAGGTTCTTTATTCTCGCCCATATATAATAAGGTATAAGGTTAGAACGGCATGGAAGACGCATCCTCGCCGACACCTTGCACGGCCTGGCTGATAGCTTGCGCTTTCTGCTGTTCGAGATTGTTCAACTGGTTAACGTAGTTATCATCCTTCTGCTGGTAGGTCTGCTCGATGGCATCCTTACGGCGGTCTGCATTGACTGCAATGTTCGACGTTGCGTCTGCCAGTGCCTGGTTGTTCGCCGCCTTGGTTGCCGCCACGCTCTCGTCAGTTCCGCCCATCACAGCCTGGGCACCAGCAGCGGCCTTGTTGCGGTTGCGTATGTTCTCCTCTGTTCTGGTGAGGATAGCCTGTGCGTCCGCTCTCTGCGTCGCGTCCTCGTTGTAGCGCTGGTCATACCAGTCCTGGTTCTTCTGGCGCTGTGCCTCTATGTTCTTCTTCTCCTTGTTAATCGCCTTACTTGCGCTGATGCCGCCGAAGATACCGCCGACTGCGCCCAATGCTCTTCCTATCAGTCCCATGATTACGTAATTCAAAAGTTATAATTGTGCGCCAAAGATAATGCGCTAACTTCGCAATGTTCTTTTAACTTTTGGATTATGAAAGGAATGAAAACAGGCGGGCGCCAGAAGGGCACGCCCAACAAAGAAAAAAGCCCTATAGTGGCTCTCCTGAAGGACCACTCCGAGAAATACTTTACACCAACAAAGGAGCTCGACGGCAAGTCCCAGTTCGACGTGGACACCGAGTTGATGACACCGGAAGACCGCGCCAACATCGAGGTAAAGATAATGGAGTTCCATACGCCTCGCAAGAAGGCGGTCGACGTCGACATGAACGCCCAGGTGAATGTGCGCACCATAGAAGACAAGCTCCGCACCCTCTGTGGCACCGATGCGGAAGAGGAGGAAGACGACGACGATTAGTCCCCGCCTAAAATTCTCTACTTTTAGACCCTGCCACACCAATTTTTAGCCATATCTTTTGCGACTTCTCCATTCTTGGGGAGGTCGTTTTTTTTGTAAGAAAACCAGTCAACAAAAACGGTATACGGTTTTTCTCATTGATAATCAATAAGTTACAAGGGCGTTTTAAAAACCGTGCACGGTTATTTTTTCGTCTTTGTAACTCGCTGTGTTTCAGCGAGAAAAACCCCCTACCGTTTTTCTCTCTGATATTCAACGGATTACAAAATCACAAAAGCATAGATTTTCGGTGCAAAATAAAAACGGTATACGGTTTTTCTCGTTGATAATCAATAGGTTACAAGGGCGTTTTAAAAACCGTGCACGGTTTTCTCGTGCGCGCGCGTGCGTATGCGCAAATTAGTATACTCAGTTTAATATTTATATTAAACAACAACCACTCCTAAAGTCGTGGTTGACGACGACGACGACGACGATAAAGAAAAAAAAATAAATAAAAAAAAGAAAGAAAAAGGCAAAGGATTAAAACCCCTTGCCCTTGGTACGTTCGTAGACTGCCTCGCGTCCTGTGTCCACGTTCTTGATGCGGAACTGCACCGCGCACCTCGGCGGGATTGTCGCCGGCAACTGCGGCGCCAGACGTGAAATAACTTCCTCGATGTTGTTGAAGCCGATGTCGCTCACCTCCGCCAGTACCTCGCCCCGGAAGTACGCCCTGGCGTAGACCATGTACTTCGCCGCGATGCGGAACATGTTGTCCCTGTGGTCCACGTCCTGCGCCAGCCCTTGCTTGCTCTGGGCGGTGGAGAAGAAGATGAAGTCAATGACCTTCGCATTCAGTTCCCATGCCGGCGAGAAGTCCAGCTTGATGTAACCGCGAGTGATAGTCCTGCCTGACGTGTGGTTCATGGCGAACGCCACCTCGTCGATGCTCGCCCCGCAGTCGTTCTGTGCCACCGTGCCCCAGGTGTGGCGGAACGTGTACACCTTGTACTGCTTCGCCTTCGGAATTTTCATGCTCTCGCACACCTGCTTGATGCCGTTGTTCACGTTCACACAGAACGAATCATAGTTGCAGAAACGCTTGTGGAACTTGAACAGATACGCGTCGTCGGCGTCCGAGAGGTACTTGTCCACTATAGGCTGTATCACCGGCTCCACCCTCATCTCGATATAAGCATCATCGTTGCGCGTCTTCTTCGTCTTCGCCCTGTTGTAGCACAAGATGCCGTTCCTATAGTTTTCTTTTTGCATCTCGAACAGGTCCACCGTGTTGATGCCGGCAAGACACAGCACCATCTTCGCCACGTCACGCGCCAGCTCCGGCAACGGGTCTTTCATTCTGGTGTCCGGCAACGGCGCCGAGAAAAACAGCCTGCACTCCTCCGGACTGATTGCAATCTTGGTCGTGCGGTCTGATGACGGTATCGTTACCTTGCTCCAGGGATTCATCTTGATGCGCAACAGTCCGGTGTCGTAGTCGTTGTACTCCTTCACGGCAGCGCGGAACACCTGCCTCATGCAAATGGGGTACATCTCCTTCGCCCTGTGCGTCTGGTCGAGCGTTCTGATCCAGCGGTTGACAAACGTCGACGTGAGCTGTGCGAACATCACCCTCGTAGTACCCGCAAAACGTTCCAGGTGCTGGAGCGCCAGCCTGTAGTTCTGCGCATTTCGTATCTGTCCGTTGTCAATCATGCGGTTGATGTGCAGGTGCGCATAGTCCGAGAAGCACAAGTCCTCGTCCTCCTTCGTCACATACTCGATGACCTGCTTCACCGTCCACATGGAACAGTCTACCCGATTGAGCAGCTCCGTAAACCGGAGTATGCGCCGGGCGCAATATTCGGTCACGAACGGCTCAATGATGTTCCCGTCCTTGCCAAGACCGTCCTTGTTCACCACCTTGTCCGTCCTGATGTAGCCGGGCTTGTGATTCTGCATCGCCCGGATGTACACTTGGTAGAAGCCGTCCTTCCGAGGCGTTCTCACCACTGCTTTGAATGTTGCCATATTGTTTTTCTTGTAATCATGCTTGTAATTGCTTGTAAGCGCCACCCTGGTTTTTCGTGCAATCTTTTGTAAGCAGAGGCAACACATTCTGCATGATTATCGTGCAGAATGTGCAGACCTCCCAAGACGAAGGCAGGCGGCAAGTCCCCATTATAACACAGGGGCTTACCGCCTAACTTCACTGTTTCTGCGGAGTTACGCAATATTATTCGATTGCAGCCTGCGCCGCAGATTTTATCCCCTATCATCACTGGAGTTTTTAGTTTTTCGTAATCCAGGCTGTAATTTTTGGCCGTTTTCCGGTCGTTTCCCTGGCTTTTTAGTCGTTTCAAGTCGTTCCAAGTTATTCTGCTGGTGCAGACGCATTCCGTACCGCAGAATACCCGTGAAAGCCCCCGCCGTTGCGTCTGCCGAACTTTCAGCGTCCGGACGGACAATTTATCGTCCGACAATTTTCAGGCGCTTCAGGCGCTCAATTTCGGCTTTTGCCTCAACAAGCATGTCGTACACCTCCACCGCGCGCTCTGTGGCGAAGCATTCCGCCCACTCCTGGTACGTGAGGTCCACTGGCAGTATGCCGTCGTCGAAGCTCCAGTCGTTCCACCAGCCGGTGAGTTCGGCGTACACCTCCGGCGGATTGGTGCCCAGGGCGTCCACTACCTCCGTCGGGTATTCCTCGACGAGGTATCCAACCCATGCCATCATGTCCGTGCCCGGATGGTCGTGCAGGACGTTCCAGGCGGCTTCTTTCAGTTCTCCGTAGAAGTCTACGCAATCTTCGTAGTTGTCCATAATCCAAAACTTAAAATCATTAACCGTTATCATGACCGTAACTTTGCCGGCATGAGCAGAATCAAGCAGTACTTCAAAATTGTCCGCACACTGTTGTGCAGGTATACCAGTCCGCGGTATCTCCATTACCGTTACTATCACAGGTCGTTCAAGAAACTGTTCCGGTTCTACATGCGGAAGTACGATAATTCAACATTGGCCGCCAAAGAAGCCATGAACGCCTTCGATTTTATCCACGCATTTCCGTACGATGACATAGACAAGCAGTTTGACGAATTACTCCGTTAGCCACCCTTCTTCGCTTTGCCCAGCCTTGCATGTAAAGCGCCCTTTATCTTCTCCGTCGGTTCCTTCGGATGAGGCAAAGTCATGCAAACATCAAAGTTTATCCTGTTGCACGTCTTTTCGGACAGCTTCCCAGTAACGACCTTGATGTCGGCACCGCCGGACTTCTCGCACTCAACGGCCAGGTCGAAGTGAACAGCGCAGGTGTTGCCCTCATTGCCCATGACAGGACTTATCGAGTAGCCCTTGCCCTCTGAGTTGTCAATTGCTCCCTGTACGCCTTCCGCTATCTGGGTGAGAGTACCGTTTATAAATTCTTTCAGTTCCATAATCCAAAACTTAAAATCATTAACCCTTGTCACGGCTGTACCTTTGCCGAAAACTTCATCGCTATGGACTTCCCCAAGAACGACAAAGAAATCAGGATGTTTTGCCTCGTCCTCGCCTCGGAGAACGACTTGTGTTCAGAACATATCGACATGGACAAGGCGGAGGAGTACTACAAGTTCATCACCGCTTCTTCCAAACCATCGGCACAGAGAAGGATAGCTCTTGCGTTGTCGCGCTGGCGTGCACGGCTTTGCCGTCTATTCCGCCGCCGACAACATTCAGCACCCCAGCCTTGACATTGCCGTCAGCGCCGTCTTTATGAATTCTTTCAGCTCCATGGTTCTTGCTTTGCCTTGTTGTAACGGTATGCCTGATAGCGCCGCCATTCATTGGGATTTTTAATTTGCCTGAAAAAGCCGAGAAAAAAACTCCTGCTCTTCCTTTGAGCCAATTCCACATCTCCTCATCAGCCTTTGATGCTCGTCGTACCATTTTTTGTATTTCTTGTAACGGCGGACACCCATTCTCAGATTGGATGCCTCTATGACATCCGGGTCTTTTGTCGCCTTGATGACATTGACGACAATCATTGCCACGAAACCGATGGCAACAAATACGAATCCTCCAACAATGATATTCATTTCCTTCCCTCCAGCAAGACCTTAATCAGCCTCTCCTTCTCGTTGAGCAGGGCTTCCAGATTCTTCACCCTCTCCGCCAGCACGGCATCGCTCGCCACACTCACATTGCCGTTCATCGACGCTGGCGAGAAGTCCCCGCGCGTCTCCACCGTGCTGAT
>CAVGQS010000068.1:0-13062 GCA_963631415.1 Lactococcus garvieae
GGACAATGATGCGCTAGTGGAGTCCAATAAAAAGATAAAATGTTAAATTGAAATTAATATTATGAACACAAAAAAGTTTTTTTTAGGTTTCCTGGTTTTGTCTTCGCTTTTTGTTATATCATGTACAAACGAAAACGATGACGACAACCTCGGTCAAATGTTGCGGACAAGCCCTATGCTGTCTGCGAATGGTTTCAAAATAGAAGGTGATACAATTAGAATTAGCTCCATAGACGATATGCCTTTGGTAGAAAAAGCCATGGAAAATGCTCCCTGTTACATAAAAATAGTTACAGCAAATTCTTCCGGGAGTTTAGAACGGCAGAAATCTGTTTTAGTCTCTTTGGAAAAAATGGCTCCTACAGAAGGAGGAAATACTGGAACTGCCATTGAACTCTATGCAACCCTATATGTCCGACCTGTTTATGTGTTCAAAGGGGACCCTACGGTTAAAATGGAATCACATGTTTCATTAGACACTCCAACGGTTTATAGATATTTAGCATGGGTCGTTTCTAAGAATATTGCGGAATGGAGAGACAATAATTCAAAAATTGAATATACGATAGAGGGCACCTTGTATGCAGAATACCCTGTTGTCGTAAAGAATCCTACAACTCAAAAAGACAGCGTAATTTACAAGCCGATGTCTAAAACAATCTATAGTCATGATTTTTATCACGTCAATTAAATGCCTTATGAAAAAATCAAGTTCTTTATTCTTGTTGTTGATATGTATTGCAATAGGTTCGCTGGGCCAAGATGCCATGAAAGCGACCAAGATGCGGCTCACGTTTGCAAGGCCAACAGTTACAGAACCTCTCGGCATGTGGTATCAGCAGAGTTCTGACACTACGTTTTGGCGTAATCCGGTGACGTTAGAACAAAGTGTTTTGGTGATGGATGCTAAGACGTTGTCAAATGAACAAAAAGAACTTAAGGCAAAACTGCTCCGCTTCTTCTGCAGTCCCAAAATAGTGCAATATAAGAAAGGCGGTACAGTTACCTTAAAAGCAAAACGTTCTCTGTGCAAGAGAAATGGTATCCCTCTTATTTACCGGAAGTTCGCAAAGCAATATTACAAAGATCTAAACAAATATATTGCCAGACATAGGAAAAGTGGATGTTTTGATGAAGATAACCTTGCGAAAAGCTTTGAGTATGTTTGGCGCGAATATGCTGGAGAAATAGTGGAGTAATTCTATAAACACAAAAATACTACGGTCATGAACAAAAGAAAAATATCTAAAATATTGGTACTAGTGTGCCTTTTGTATTGCAGTGGGTGCACGCACCATCAGGCTGCCAGCCAAGTGGAGCCTTTTGCAAGTGCTTTGGCTAAATCTGGCAATGTTTCCGCAACTCAGATGTTGTGGAAAGACAAGAAATTGGTCGGGTTTCTCATGAATCCGAAGGTTACAGCAATGCAGGATGGCAAAATTGTCTTGATTGCAGACGATGTGCTCTTTGAGAAGAATGGAATCGATTTGGCGAAAAAGAAGGAAATCGTCAGTCAGATAGAAGAAACCAACCGAGGATTTCAGCAGTGGATTGAAGAGGGCATTGTCACAAAGGAACAGCTATACCAAAACTTTGTTGATGCCCAAAAGGGGGTTGACCGCAAGATTAAAGAATAGTCAGTGCCTTCTGGCGATTACTCCACAAGAGTGCGTTGCCAAACTAGATTCGCCTGCTGCCAAGCTGCAGCGACGTTCCATGCTTGACGAGCCGCTGGAATCGTCCTGACTTTAAACCAAACGAATTACCGGACTTGCCCCTAGGCAGGTCCGGCAATTATTGTTTGGCGGCATATCAATGCGGCGCCCTTATGCGTAGCTGTGTAGTCCGGAGAGGAAATAGTTGACGCCAAAATAGGTCATAAGAACCGAGAGGAACGCCAGCAGCATGTAGCAGTGGAAGTGCGTGGAAGAGCGCAGCCACTTGATGTCGGCGTGCAGGGGTGCGGCGTAGATGAGCAGGGTGATGAGAGCCCACACCTCCTTGGAGTCCCAGCCCCAGTAGCGGCCCCAGCTGACGTTGGCCCACACGGCGCCGACGAAGATGCCTATGGTGAGCAGCGCCACGGTGGGGTAGAGCAGGAAGCGCGAGAGGGCGGCAAGCTGCCCTTCGCGGTCGATGTTGCCGCGGCGGTGGGCAAGGAGTCCCTCCACTGCCGTGAGCGCCATGATGCCCGTGAGGGCGTAGGAGAACATGATGACCATGACGTGGATGGAGAGCAGGGGCGACTGCAGCACGGGCATCAGTTGGGTAATCTGCGGGTTGCTGTCGGTTATCATCGCCACGAGCAGGGCGAAGGCGGCGAGCAGCGGGCCGTAGTGGGCGATGACGCTGAAGCGGCGGCGCAGCCACAGAGTGAGCAGCAGCACCGCCCACGCCATGAATTGCATGGTCTCGTAGCCGTTGCTCAGCGGCAGATGCCCCGATATTATCCAGCGCAGTGCCAGCAGCATGGTGGTGTAGACTGCCATCAAGATGGTGAGTCCCAGCGACAGCCTGCCCAACAGCTTGCCGCGGCGCGTCGTGACGGTAGATGCAATGACGAGCGCCAAGGCGCAGGCGAGCAGCAAGATGGTGGGCCAGCGCAGCGACGAGACGCCGGTGTAGAACATTTCGGCACTTATCTCGGCACTGCTGGGTATATAGCCAGCGCCGCGCACGTGCTGGTAGTTGTAGATTTTCTTCGCCAGGTCCATGGCGCGGGCATTGTCGCCGCAGATGATGGCTTCAGCAAGGAAGTCCATGGACTTGCGCACGAAGTACCACTCCTTGTGGGGCAGCGAACTGACTCCCTCGCCTTCGCCGGGCGCCACCCAGCTGATGCGCCCCGCCTTGTCCTTGCAGGGAAACATGCGCAGCATCTCGCCGTTGTAGAGCATGCGCACCACGTTGAATTTCTCGTCGGCCTCCCTCAGGCTCTTCAGCGTCTTCTTGTCGCCGCCCTCGAGCGACATGGCGCGCAGGGGGGTCTCCAGCTTGTATTCGTTGTATTGGTTCCAGAAGTCTGAGAGCGCAGCCCACTTGCCGTCGATGCCCAGTATGCGCTGCACCTCCTTGCTCTTCACCTCTATCATCTTGACGGTCTCCCAGTAGGGCGCGTCAAACACCCAGCCGGCAAATATCTCGTCGGCGGAGAGACCCTGCCACGACGAGCGGCCGCTCAACTTTGTGACAAAGTCGGTAGCCACGGTGCTGATGGGGCAGAGGCGCGTGTTGTAGAGCACGCAGATGCGGCTGAACTGCTTGCACACGTCAGGGCTTATCTTGATTTGCTCCTGCGCCCCTGCGCTGAGGCTCGCCGTCAGGAGCAGACCCACAGCCAGCGCCTTGAGTGCCCCCGGTGACAATGCCAGGCGGTAGTATGCCGCCATGCGGGTGCGGTGGCTGAAGAGCATGAGCAGCAGCGAGACGAGCAGCAGGGCGTAGCCGGCATAGGTGATGCCTATGCCCCACGGGTCGTAGCTCACGCCCAGGATGGTGCCCTCCATGTCTTCGTCGTAGCCCGACTGCGTCAGGCGGTAGCCGCGGCACGTCCCGATGTTGTTCATCGAAATCTTAATGTTGCCGTCGGGATCGTTCACGGTGGAGCAGTAGTCCATCGGGGCGTCGGTGCCGGGATAGTAGACTATCTCAAACTTCAGCAGCTTGAGGTTGAAGTCCAGCTGGTCTACCTTGCCGCCGTCGAGCGCCACCATGTTGGTCGGCTGCCCCTTGCGCAGGTGCAGGGTGCCGCTCTCCGACGTGAGCCACGACACGAGCGCACCCAGCAATATCACCACAAGCGACAGGTGCACGAGCCCCACTCGCCAGTTGCGCAGCATCTTGCGCCGCAGGCAATAGACCGTGCCGCCCACGCCCAGCACTGCCCACAGCGCCACAAACCACACGGAGCGGTAGATGGCGCTGCCCACAAAGGCTGTGCCCTGAAATTTCTCTATTATTGTTGCCGCCATCATCACCACTACGAGGATGACTGCTGCGGAGAGTATTGTAGTCTTAAGAGTCTTCATAAGCTGAATTGATGTGAGTGGCGCACCCGTGCGCCGCGCTGATTCAAGGGGCAAAGATACGGCATTCGGGTCAAGCCCCCAAGTTCTGCCTTGCCTAAAATCAACAGCAAAAGCCACACACTACCCCGGTCTCCTTGCAGACCCGCAAGTAATGCGTGGCTTTTTTTTGTATCTCAATTGTCTTTACGCTGAGATTTGTGCAGAGCGCGCCGTTTAGACAGATTCTACGAAGAAGATGATGTCGTTGCGCTCGTCCTTGGTCAGGTTGCGGAAGAGCTCTATGCTCTTGCGGGCGTCGCTCTTGCTGCTGTAGCCGTGCCACATGATGGCCTCCAGCGTGTTGCGGGCGCGGCAGTCGTGCAGGCGGTCTTCGGCGCCAGTGCAGAGCTTGGAGAGGCCGCGGCCCCAGAGCGGAGTGGTGCGGCACCATCCGGTGCGGATGTCGTTGGCCATAAACAGGCGGTGCTGTACGAAGTCGCTGTAAGGCCAGATCTTCTGGTGCGGGTAGCGCGGCATGTCGTCGTTGCCGAAGAGCTTGTTGGGGTCTTGGATATTGTCGTCGCCAGTGGTCCACGACGGGCGGTGGCACTCGGCGCAGCCAATCTGCTTGAACAGCTTCTTGCCGTTCTCAAAGCGCTCCGTGCCCACGTTGCGCGCTGCCGGAACAGCCAGGCCGCGGTGCCAGATCATGAAGTTTTTGTACTGCTCCTGAGTCATCTCGGCGTCGAGGTCAGAGGCGGTCAGGTAGTTGTAGATATTGTCAGCCACGTTGTCGGTGTGCCAGCTGGCGTGCTTCTTCTCGGGGTCGATGGTGGCGATGTAGTCAGGGAAACCTGCCTGCACGTCGGGGTCGTTTTTGGCTGTGTTGGCGTAGATGTCGCCCTTGAGGCTCAGGTAGTGGTAGCTGCGGTCGGGGCGCGTCACGTTGGTGATGTTCCAGATGGCGTTGGCGCCGGCGGCGTCAAGCAGCGGACCGCGGCTCAAGGCGTAGGTGTAGCGCCTTACGTAGGGAGTGCCGTCGCCCTGCTTCTTGTTTGAGTACATGCTCACCCATGAGTTGGTGGACTGATTCCAGAATGCGGGGTTCAGCGCGTCGGTGCGGTTGATGCTGTTGAAGTAGTTGCTCTCCTTGGTCCACTGTGCGGTGATGGAGTCCTCGGGAATGGCGTCTACAAGGCCCACGCCGTAAACGCCGATGGTAGACTCGAGCCTGATGCCGATTTCAGAGGCCACCTGGTCGCTCGGTATCTCCACATACTCGCCGTTGCGCATCACGGTGACAGGCGAGTAGTAGGCGCTGGCGGGAATGGTCACCTCGGGGTAGATGAGGCTGTAGGTCTCGCCGTCGGCAAACTTGTTGCCCCACTCGTCGGTGGCGTCCTTCCACTCAATCTTGATTTGCTCCTCGTCAATCTGGGGCTTGAAGGGCTTCACGGCTCCCGTCTGGGGCATGCCGGCAACCGAGTAGATGTAGTTATTGGTCTGCTTGTCGTAGACAACGAGCAGATAGCCGTTGCCCATCTGGTCAGCGCGGTATTCGGTCTGGCGCTTGCCGTGGCCGTAGCTCGGGTGGCAGTAGAGGCAGCCGCGGCGCACGTAGAGCGGGCCGAGGCCGTGGAAGGCGCCCGAAGTGTTGGTGTTGTAGTCGCGCTCAAACAGAGCCTCGCCTATAGAGAAGGCCTGCGACATGCCGGCGTTCTCCACTGCCGGGGTGGGCTGCTGGTAGGCGTAGGCGTTCTGGTATGAGGTGGTGCCGAGCTTGCCTCCGGCGTAGTATTCTTCGCTCTTCTCTGTCGCTGTGCCCGGCGTGATGTCGATGTCCAGGTTGGCAGACGAGTTGTCGTCGCTACAGCCAGTGGTACCGACGCCCAGGGCGACGATTGCTGCGAGCGGCAAAATTCTGTAAATGTTCATGGTGATGTTGTTTTATTGTGTTGCTATTTTGCAAAAGCCCAAATGTTGGCAACGCATCTCTGCGCTGCCAACGGATTTGGCTTATGTTTACTTTCCGTTCACTTTGTCCAGCCCAGTTTGTTGAGGGTCTCTACCATCTTCTTGGCGTTGTCGGCCAGGGCGCGGTAGGTCGGTATGACAGACTTGTTCACAAAGTCCTCGTTGACAGTCTTGAAGTAGCTGTCCAGCTGGGTTCCGTAGGGCTCGATGGCCTCGTCCAGAGCCGAGAGGGCGTCGTCCAATTCGTTCAGCGCGCTCATGGCGTCGTGTGCGCTCTGGTCGCTGTAGTAGAGCACGAAGGGCTTCTTCATGGCGTTAACCTTCTCCAGTGCGTTGGTCATCTTCTCGGTCACGGTGTTGGCCAAAGTCTTCAGGCCTTCCACACGCTGGCACACGCCGATGAGCGAAGAGCTGGTGGGGTTGCCCGTCACGGTCCAGCCGCCGTAGAGGGTGTGCTTGCACGACATGATGTTGTCGTAGAAGTCTACGATGGAGTTGTAGGAGTGGGGAGACTCAATGTAGTTGATGTCTTCGCCAGTGGCGGGAGCGCCAATCTTGGAGTCGCGCACCTCACCGATGATGTCCTTTGCGCCGGCTATAATCTGGCGAGTGGCAAGTGCTACCGACGAGTAGCTGGAGCCTGCCTGGCCTGCCTTGATGAAGTCCTGACCGTAGTCCTTAGACTCAAACTCAGCGTCGTCGAGCATCTTCTGTTCAGCCGACGAGACGCTGCCGCCCCATGCCGACACGAGCTTCAGAGAGGCCAGGTAGAGGTCCTGGGCAGCCGTCTGGGCAAACCACACCTCGTTGGCGGTCATGTCGGCTATCTTGCGCGACTCGCCGTTGCGGAAGATGAGGTACTCCACGGCGTGGAAGCCGGTCAGGTTCTGACCCGTGGTGATGGCCTCGGTCAGGAGCTCGGCGTCGCCAGAGTCAGAGATGGGATTGTACTTGGCCATATACTTGTCGAACTGCACGTTGGCAAACGGCCATGTGTCGATGTGCGGGTCGATGGAGAAGTCGCCGGCGGGGCCGAAGAGGAATGCCTCAGACCACTCCCAGTCCTGACGGGCGGCCTTCCAGTTGTTGCCTGCCTCTGCCACGGTGGCGTCAGAGCCGGTCACAGTAACCTTGCCCTCAGTCTTGTCTTTGCCGTCGTTGTTGTCGTCGCTGTCGCTGCAGCTGCTCAGGCTGGCGGAGAGCGCCAGTGCGGCTGCGAACATCATTGAGTACTTGAAAATGCTTTTCATTTCAGTTTGTGTGTTTATTTGTTTGTGATTTTGTTTCCTTACTGCTTGCTGTTGATTTGGCGCTTCAGTTCGTTGAGCTCCTCGGTCAGCTTGTTGACGCGGTCTATCTGCTCCTGGTCAGCTTTTTGCGCCTTCTTGAACTTGTTCTTTATCCAGGTGGTGGTGTCGAAGAGGCCCACATAGGTGATGCCCAGCGACAGGCTCGGCTCGTTGTTGTAGGCTGAGGGCAGGAAGCGCTTGCTGTATTCGCCCTTCACCGTCACCTGCTTGATGGGCGAGTAGTTAAAGCCAAACGCCATGCGCTTCACGCGGTCGTAGTCGTAGGCCACCTTCTTGTTGCCGGCGGCGTAGGTGTTGTAGTCCTCGTAGCGGCCGAAGAGGTAGAGCGACTGCTTGCCCTTGAGGGCCTTGATCTGCGAGAAGATGTTGTAGCCGGCCTCTATGCCCACTGCGTAGGCGTTGCTGGCGATGGGGGAGTGCTTGGAGGGAGAGCCGTCCTGCGACGTGTGCTTGGGGAAGGCGTTCATGAAGGAGGTCATCTGCGTGGCGTCGCTCAGGTGCGAGTAGGTGGCGTTGCCGCGCACAATCCAGTTCCAGCGGTTCAGCTCAAAGCCGAAGCTGCCGATGGTGAGCGCGCCGTGCACGTTGTCGTAAGACGCCGAAGCCTTGCGCTCCGTGTTCTTGAACGTGTAGCCGTAGTAGCCGCTCAGGCTCAGGCGCAAGCCCTTCACTGAGTAGTTGTCCACGCGCAGCGCGCCGGCATATACGTTGCCCAGCTTGTACTCGTAGGGGCTGCCCGCGCCGTAGTGGGCGTAGCAGTCGTGGCCGAAGCGCTCAGCGTCGAGACCGGAGGTGAAGATGGCCTCATAGCGCCAGTCGCTGACGCGGCCCCACAGCGAAACACCCACCTGGTGCCACGTGTTGGGCAGCATCTTGGCCTCGCCCTCAGAGCGGTAGACGGTGAAGAACTGGTTGGGCATGTGGTAGGCGTTGATTTCGCCCACAGGCACGATTATCTCACCGGCCTTCACGTTCAGCTGGCCCTTCCAGAACGCCTTGTTGAGCCAGAACTGCTCGAGGCACACCTCGCCGCCGCGCTCAACCTCGGCTTCGTATTCGCCCGCCTCGTCGGCGTCGATCTCCACGGCGCTCTCGGTGCCGCCGTGCTCAAACTCTATCTCCATGCCCATGGTCCAGCCGTGGCCGAAGTCGTAGCCCATGTTGAGCGTCACGTGGGGCAGGTCGAAGCGGCCGTGGCTCGGGTCATCCTTGTGCTCCTGCGGCTTGCTGTAGCGGTAGAAGTGCTGGCTGTAGTAGTTGCGCGTCATCACCGCCTCGCCGTAGCCGCCAATAGTGAAGCGGGGCTTCTCTTCCTTAGCCGCACTGCTCGTTGCGCTGCTGTCTGCGGCGCTCGTAGCGGCGCTTGCCGGGGCAACGCCCGCTGTCAAGGCTGCCGCCATCAAAAGTCCTACTGTTAGTATCTTCATATTCAGTCTTAATTAGTTTCTGTCATCAAAAATTTCAATCTGTGGAACCCCTGCGCTATACCTTATTATATATATAGGGTCGTCAACCAGCCCGTGGCGTGTCTCAAAACCACTAATCGAGGTCGCTGCGCACAGTCCCCAAACCGATTGCAAAAGTACTGCCCCCCCAAAAACCTCGCAATACCTATAAATGCGTATTTTGCCCCCGTTTTCACTCCCTAATACCTACTTGTAGTTAGTCCCCCTGCGCCTCGCCAACACTTAGTTTTTTGAACTGATGTGCGCGCCCGGCGAGCGAATGATGCCAAAAGACTTGGACTGTTGGCGGCAAATGGCTAATTTTGCACATCCAAAAGCAAAAGACTGGCATGAGTTGGATTATACTTTTGTTGGCGGGCATAATGGAGGTGACCATGACGTTTTGCCTCGGCAAGCTGCGCGGCACTGCCGGCGCTGAGTTCTACGCGTGGGGCACTGCCTTTCTCTTGGCGTCGGTAGCCTCGATGGTGCTGCTGGCCAAGGCGGTGCAGACGCTGCCCATCGGCACCGCCTATGCCGTGTGGACCGGCATTGGCGCCGTAGGCACCGTGACCATTGGCATACTGGTATTCAAAGAACCCGTCACTTTTGCACGCATGTTCTTTCTGACCACCCTGATATGCTCCATTGTCGGGCTCAAGATATTCGGGGAGTAGGAAATGTATTCTGCTAAAATCATCTTGTAATAAAAAAGTTTCGCAAATGAAACAACTGTTCTTCAGGCGGCTGACCCGTGTCGCCGCAATGCTGCTTGCCGCTGTGTGCACGGCGGCGGTGTCTTCTTGTTCGGAAGACGACTCCCAGGTCGGGAGCCTGACGCCCAACGAGCAGGCGTTCACCTCTCTTTCGGATGCCGCCGTGTCCCAGTTTCTGGAGTTCGCCAAAATTCCGCGTATCGGCAACACGGCTGAGCAACGCCACAACCTGGACCAGGCGCGCGACTACCTCGTCAGCTGGGCCAAGCAGCACAACTACGACGTGCACTACGACGAGTACCCCAACGTGTGGATTGACGTGCCTGCCAACAACGATAGCATGAAGGGTTTCCCCTCCGTCATTCTGCAGGCGCACACCGACATGATTTGCGCCTCCAAGTCTGGCGAGACCTACGACTACACCAAGGTGGTGGGCGAACCATACTATGACGGCGACTTGCTGAAGGGCAGGACTGTCAATCTCGGCGCTGACGACGGGGTGGGCGTGGGCATCGTTCTCGCCATCGCCTCTTCCGGCATAGCCCACGGTCCGCTGCGCCTGCTCTTCACCGCCAACGAGGACTGGGACATGGAGGGCGCCATCAATCTTGACGCCTCTGTCATCAACTCCGACTACCTCATCTGCGTAGACGAGGAGGAGATTGGCAAAGTGTCGAGCGGATGCCTGGGCAGCTACGACATAGACTTCAGCGGCACGCTTCCTGAGCAGGCCGCCAGTGACCTTGCGGACAAGGCTGTGCTCGAGTTCAAGCTCACGGGACTGCCCGGCGGCCACAGCGGCGCCATGATTGGCGAACACATTCTGAGCGCTGCCACTGTGACGGCAAAAATCATAAAGGACGTGATAACTCCTGCCCAGGGCGGCGTCAGCCTTGTCAATTGCGGCAACTACCCCAACGCCATCTCTGACGCCACGACCCTTAGGTTTGTGGTGGCGGAGGACAAGGCCGACGGCTGTATCTCGCAGATAAAGAGCATCATGGAGGCGTATCAGGCGGAATATACCGACGTCGTCATGACGTATGCCACACAGAAGATCGACAGCCCAGCCAGCGAGAAGACAGCCGCGGCGAGCGCCAACGAAACCCTCAACAAATTCTTCTCCGGGGTGGTGCAGGGCGTAGTGGAGCGCGACGAAACCAACACTCCCACCAAGTCGAGCAACATAGGCACCATACGCATTGCGGACAACAAGTTCAGCTCCGTCACCATGATCCGCTCCTTCTCCAACGGCTGGCTCGAAGAGGAGAAGAACCGCTTGTTCCAGCTCCGCGCTGACCTCGGCATGACCGGCAAGTCCGACCCCCTCTACACCCCCGCCTGGAGCGTAGAAGACGGCAACATCTTCCGCGACACCTTCATCTGCTACTACCAAGAGAACTGGCCCACCGTCATCTCCGAGCGTGCCAAGGGCAGCCTCGAGTGCGCCTACTTCGTGGAGAAGCGCCCCACGCTCATGGCCCTCGCCGTAGGCCCCCAGATCGACGGAGCCCACACCATCGACGAAGCCGTCCACGTCAGCACCATCAAACCCATCCTCAAATCCATCGTCAAAATGCTCCAAAACATGGACAAGATGGAATAGCGCAAAGTACAATACCCAAAAAGGGCTGGCACCTCCCAACGAGGCGCCAGCCCTTTTTGGGTTTCTACGTCCGGCAAAGCCAAGACAAAAAAGCGTTGTTGTTTTTTTGCTTTGTGTTCGCTAAATCGTAACTTTGCGAAAAGAACAGGAAAAGGCAGCGGAATGGAAGCTCAGAAGTTATATCCGATAGGAATACAGACATTTGAACGTGTCATCGGTGGCGGGTATCTCTACATCGACAAGACGGAAAGTGTGTACCGCATGACTCATGCCAATGGTATATATTTCTTCTTGTCGCGTCCGCGCCGCTTCGGCAAGTCGCTGCTCATCTCTACTCTCCACAGTTACTTTGAGGGCAAGAAAGAGCTCTTCAGGGGACTTGCTATCAGCAATTTGGAGAAGGAGTGGACGGAATATCCGGTGCTCCATTTCAGTATGGCTGGCGGCAAGCACATGAATAAGGAGCAGTTGCAGAGGTATCTCGACTTCCTCCTGAAAGATGAAGAGAAGAAATGGGGAATCAGCTGTCCGCAAGAGGATGCAAACACCCGTTTCATAAACCTCATAAAGGTTGCTTGTGAGAAGACCGGCAAGCAAGTGGTGGTGCTCATTGATGAATATGATGCTCCGCTGCTCGATGTGGTGCACGATGAGGAGACTCTGCCGCAGTTGCGCAATGTGATGCGCAATTTCTACAGCCCGCTCAAGGACTGCGAACCTTACCTGCGCTTTGTGTTCCTCGCCGGCATCACCAAGTTCTCGCAGATGAGCATCTTCAGTGAGCTCAACAACATCTCAAACATCAGCATGGATGACGAGTATGCCGGCATCTGCGGCATTACGGAGGAGGAACTCCTCACTCAGATGTCAGACGACATCGACGTGCTGGCAGGCAAACTCGAAAAGACGCGCGAGGAGACCATAACAGCTCTGAAAGAGCATTACGATGGCTACCATTTTGCAAGAAAATCGCCTGACATCTACAATCCGTTCAGCCTGCTCAATGCCATGGCGCGAGGCAAATTGGACTGCTACTGGTTCTCGTCGGGCACGCCCACTTATCTCATAGAGATGATGCGAAAATTTGACGTGCTGCCTTCAAAAATAAGTAACACGCAAGCCAAACAGACGACCTTTGATGCTCCCACTGAGCACATGACCTCCATCATTCCGCTGATGTATCAAAGCGGATACCTCACCATCAAGGATTATGACAAGGAACTGGACCTCTTCCGCCTTGATATTCCGAACACAGAGATAAAAGTGGGGCTGTATGAGAACCTGCTCCCCAACTATGTGACGAGTGCCGTTGATGAGGGAAAAGTTGTGGTGGCGCACATGTCGGCATTCGTCAACAGAGGCGATATGGGCGGAGCGCTACAGTTGCTGCAGGATTTTCTCAAAACTGTTCCCTACTGCGACAACACCGCCTATGAGGGCCATTGGCAGCAGATGCTCTACGTAATTTTTGCCCTGCTCACCGATTACCGCATACAGGTGGAACAGCGCACGGCAAAAGGGCGTACGGACATGACGCTCGAGACGCAAAATCACATCTACATCATAGAACTGAAATTCGGGAAGTCGGCAGATGAGGCACTGGCGCAAATCAACGACAAGCGCTATGCCGACGCTTTTGCACTAAGAGACAAGCAAATAATAAAGGTGGGCATCAACTTCGACATGGCCTCGCACAATCTCTCAGACTGGAAAGTGGAGGAGGCGTGAAACTAAGATTTGCTCATTTCGTACTTCTTGCTAATACAGAAAGACATTTTCAAATATTGCTGTCCGCTAAACCTCAAGCAAACAACCTATTATAAACGATTGCTGTCCGCTAACCCCTGAAACGACAAGACTATTGCCAAATCCGCAACTCCAACCACCGGGGCTGCGGATTTTTTTGCCCGTCAATCCTCCGTCAGCCAAACAAGCCAAAAACGGCTAACAAATGGTCATAAAGCAACATTGGGACAGTTCGCACACACTCCAAAGTTATAAAGT
>CAVGQS010000069.1:0-13022 GCA_963631415.1 Lactococcus garvieae
ATGTGAGCTACTACGACTATTACCAGCCAGAGGCTTACATTCCGTCAACAGGCAAATATATTGAGAAGGAACTGCTCATCAATGAAGACATCGACAAACTGAGGCTCGCAGCCACCAGCGCGCTGCTTTCCGGGCGCAGAGATGTCATCGTGGTCAGTTCCGTGTCGTGCATCTACGGAATGGGAAACCCCAGCGCGTTCTACGAAAAACTGATTAGCATCCACACTGGACAAAAGGTAAGCAAAAACAAACTTGAGCTGGACTTGGTGTCCAGCCTCTACACCAGGAACGACCTCGATCTGGCGCGGGGCTTCTTCCGTGTCAAGGGCGACACCATAGACATAGCACTAGCTTACTCCGACGCCATTCTCCGCATTCAGTTGTGGGATGACGAGATAGACAGCATACAGGAACTGGACCCCGACACTTACCAAACCATCAGCAGCTTCGACAGTTACAAAATCTACCCGGCAAACCTCTTCGTCACCTCAGACAACGCCGTCGCCACAGCTACCAAACAGATAGAGAACGACTTGTGGGAACAAGAGGAAATGTTCCGTAGCTGCGGTAGGCTCATTGAGGCGGAAAGACTTCACGAGAGAGTGACCTACGACGTGCAGATGATACGCGAACTCGGACGCTGCAGCGGCATAGAGAACTACAGCCGCTACTTTGACGGAAGGCAGCCCGGCACACGCCCCTACTGCCTCCTGGATTTCTTCCCCAAAGACTTCCTGCTGGTCATCGACGAGAGCCACGTCACAGTGAGCCAGGTCAGCGGCATGTACGGCGGCGACCGCAGCCGCAAAGAGAATCTTGTGGAATATGGCTACCGTCTGCCAGCGGCTTTCGACAACCGCCCGCTTAAGTTTACTGAGTTTCAGGAACTTGTTGGTCAGACCATTTACGTCAGCGCCACGCCAGCCGACTACGAGTTAAACGAAGCCGGAGGCGTTGTCGTGGAGCAACTCATCCGCCCTACAGGACTACTGGACCCCAAGGTTGTAGTGCGGCAAAGCGAAAACCAGATAGACGACCTGATGGAAGAAATCGCAGTAAGGAAAGAGCGCAACGAGCGTGTGCTGGTCACAACCATCTCGAAGCAATCTGCCGAAGACCTCACCGAATATCTCCTGAACTCGGGCGTCAAAGTCAACTACATACACTCAGATGTCGACACGATGGATCGCGTAAACATACTCAAATCACTGCGCGAGGGAGAAATCGACGTGCTTGTCGGAGTCAATCTGCTGCGCGAAGGACTTGATCTGCCCGAAGTGTCACTCGTCGCAATACTCGACGCTGACAAAAGCGGCTTCCTGCGCGACGCCCGTTCGCTGACCCAAACCGCAGGGCGGGCCGCCAGAAACGTCAACGGACTAGTCATCATGTATGGCGACACCGTCTCGTCCGCGATGCAAGAAGTGATAGAAGAAAGCGAACGAAGACGCTCAAAACAAATAGCTTACAACAAAGCTCACAACATCACGCCCACGCCAATAAAGAAGGCTATCAACACCGACCTCACGAAGAGCACAGCGACGCCATCATATCCGAGCACCCCAGACTATGTCGCCAACAACATGGTGGCGGAAGACGACGCCAGCTATGGCTTTGACGACGAGAACGAAGACAGCCTCAAGCAAAAGATGGAAAAGGCCGCCAAGAATTTCGACTTTATCCTTGCCGCCAAATACAGGGACAGGCTCTTAAAACTCAAATCAGCCAAATGATATTTTATTTTTCGGCAACGGGAAACTCAGAAGCCGTAGCCAAAGCCCTTGGAATGGAACTTGGCGACAAGGCGGTCAGCATTACCGACCCCGATGCGCCTCGCATGCTCGGCAACGAGACAGCTATCGCATCTTTGGGTCTCGTCTTTCCCGTCTACGGCTGGAACCCTCCCTACCTTATATATAGGTTTCTCGACATCTTGTTGCGCTCAGGCACAAAGCTGGACTACCTATATTTTGTCCTAACCTGTGGAGACGATATCGGCATGGCAGATAAACGGCTGCGCAAATTCCTGCGGCGCTATAATGTGGCATTCAATTCCATTTTTTCAGTAACCATGCCCAACACCTACGTCTGCCTGCCAGGCTTCGACGTGGACAAACCGCGCGTCAGACAAGACAAACTATCCAAAGTCCACGACCGTATCGTCGAAATTTCACGCCTGATAAAAGGCAGGAGGAATACAACCTCAGTAACCAGAGGAGCTTTACCGCACCTAAAAACGTGGCTACTCGGCTGGCTATTCGCCAAATTTCTGATAACAGACAGGTATTTCCACACAACAAGCGAGTGCTCCCTTTGCAAAAAGTGCGTTGTCGTCTGTCCACAACACAATATCAGCGTTTCGGACGGCAAAATAGTGTGGGGCGGCAACTGCACAGGCTGTTTGTCTTGCTACCACCACTGCCCTCGCAAAGCCATCCTGTTTGGAAAGTTCAGCGACGGCAAGGGACAATACACCTTTGGCAAGTACAGACACGAGATGAAAGGCTGACCTACCCCGCCTGCAGCACCGCAGTCAAACGCCACAAGTGTCGCCGCACAATCTTTTTCGGCTCGTAAAATTGCTGTCTGCTAAAACCTTTTTTTGACAGCTCCTAAAGCATTGCGCCACCTCGTTTCATCAGAGAAGCACTTCAGTTCATTTCAGAGTCACCTGCGCTCATCGGAGAGCCACCTGACATTACAATTTCCATGGAAACGGATAGTCCGTTAAACAGAAATGGTTAGCCAAATCCACGGAAATGGCTAACTGTTTCTGACGATGCGGGAAAGTTAAGTCTACACGAAATGAGCGCAAGTCCTTCTCTGATGAACTGAAGTCCTAGTTTTTTCAACTGAGGTGTTTTTATGCTTAACTTGAAGGCCTTGGAGACTGCTACTTTCTTTTGGGTGTCCTGGTGACGAAAACAGAAGTGCCACCGCACTGTCTTTTTTGCTCGCAAAGACGTTTTTTGCACCAAAACAAAAAAATCACCCTGTGTTATCAAAAAAAACGCCCTAATATTTTGGAGAAACAAAATAAAGGACTAATTTTGCACTCGCATTTGAGAAGCAATGGCACCGTAGCTCAACTGAATAGAGCATCTGACTACGGATCAGAAGGTTTAGGGTTTGAATCCCTACGGTGTCACACAAGAGGCAACGATTTCTCGTTGCCTCTTTTTTTTGCACCCCCGCTACTGACTAGAGGCCAGGACAAACGCACAACAACAAGCCCAAATCCCAGCAAAAGCGCTTCGGGCTTATTTTTTGAAAGTACGAGGCCTCTATTCATTACTGCGAGCATCCCAATTCATTTGATCCAGATAAACGAGATGGCTCTCAGACAAAAACACACGGAGGCTGCCGCAACTGCATTTTCAAACGTCGCAAACATACCAATATTAAAACAAATGCGTATTTTTGTAGTTAAATAAGCAAACGTACTCAACAGCGATGAAGACAAGCAATACAGAAACTTGCCAGGAGAGAACCAACCCGTTCCTGGCTCCGTTCAACACCCCCCGCAACACAATCCCTTTTGACAAGATAAAGCTAGAGGATATCAAGTCGGCTATTCTGAAAGGAATGGAGATAGAAGACAGGGAGATAGAAGACATAACAAACAATCCGGACACCCCCACTTTTGAGAATACCATAATCCCCTACATCTACACAGGCAAAGTTGCGGACACAGCATTGACAACGATGAGCAATCTCCTTTCCGCCTGCACCAGCGACGGACTGGAGAAGCTGGCACAGGAGCTTTCGCCTCTGATTACGGAACACGCCTTACGCATTAGCCACAACAAGAAACTCTTTGACCGCATCAAGAGTGTCAAGAACAGTAAGCCCAGCCTTGACCACGAGAGCCAGACCCTTCTTGACAGAACATACGAGGGATTTGTAAAAAGCGGCATTAACTTCCCCAAAAAGAAGAAAGAACGGCTCGAACAGATTGCGAAAGAGATGTCGGTCACTACACTCCAGTTTTCGCAAAACGTGCTGAAAGACACCAACAGATTCCAACTGCACATCACCGACAAGAGCGAGCTGGAAGGCTTGCCCGAAATGCAGATGGAGCAAGCTGCCAACCTCGCCAAGGAGAAAGGTCTTGGAGGCTGGTGCTTCACCCTTGACGCGCCTAGCTACAGACCAATCATGACTTACTGCAAGAACAGAGCGTTGCGCCGCAAGATGTTTTTAGCCTACAACACCCTGTGCATTAAGAAAAACAAGTACAACAACCTTGAACTGGTGCGCAAAATCGTTAACCTGCGGCTCGAGTCGGCAAAACTGCACGGGTTCAAGACCTATGCGCAGATGGTACTGAAACACCGCATGGCACGCAACACGCAGACGGTGGATAAATTCATTGACCGCCTGCTGAAAGCATACAAGCCGACAGCGCAGGCAGACTACGAAAAAGTCAAGGCCTACGCACGCAAGGTGGAAGGTCCATCGTTCAAGTTCAAAGCGTGGGATGTCAGCTACTACAGCCACAAGCTGCAGCTCGAGACCTACAACATCGACGCCGAAATGATGCGCCCGTACTTCCAGCTTGACAAAGTCATTGAGGGCGTTTTCGGACTCGCCACCAAGCTGTATGGCATCACATTCAAGAGAAACGACGCCATCCCTGTCTACCACGAGGATGTTATACCATACGAGGTCTTCGACGAAGACGGCAGCTACCTGGCAGTGCTCTACGCCGACTTCCACCCGCGTCCAAACAAGAAGAGCGGAGCGTGGATGACCACGTTCCAAGAGCAGTGGATTGACAAGGACGGCAAAGACATACGTCCTCACATATCATTGTGCATGAACCTCACAAAACCGACTGAAACGAAGCCTGCCCTACTAACCCAAGGCGAGGTCGCGACTTTCATGCACGAATTCGGCCACGGTCTGCACGAGATGTTCTCTAAGTGCAAATACCAGCCTCTGTCGGGCACCAATGTGTACTGGGACTTCGTGGAACTGCCATCTCAGTTCATGGAGAACTACGCCAGCTCTGCAGAGTTTCTGAAAACCTTCGCCCGCCACTACCAGACGGGTGAGCCCATTCCAGACGAGTTGATAGACCGAGCCAAAAAAGCCAGCCACTTCAATGTTGGGTGGAATTGCCTGAGGCAACTCTCTTTCTGCATGCTCGACATGGCCTACCACACCCGCACAGAACCACTGGGCGCCGACATCATTGAGTTCGAAAAAGCGGCATGGGAACCGGCAATAATCGGCGACACCAACTCATACCACACTTGCATGACCACTCAGTTCAACCACATCATGGCGGGCGGATATGCCGCGGGATACTATTCCTACAAGTGGGCGGAGGTGCTCGACGCCGACGCTTTTGCGGCATTCAAGGAGACCGGCATTTTCAACAAGGAGACGGCGGCGCGGTTCCGCCACGAGATTCTCGAAAAAGGCAACACCGAACACCCGGCTGTACTCTACAAGAACTTCCGCCACCGTAATCCGTCGATTAAAGCCATGCTAAAGAGAGACGGCATAACATCTGCAAAATAAGACTCTTACACAAACGAGAGAACAATGAACGAAAACAGAAAACAGGAACTACTTGACAGCCGCTATCTGCGTATGGCGCACATCTGGGCAGAGAACTCCTACTGCGTGCGCAGGAAGGTCGGCGCCCTGCTCGTGAAGAACGGCACCATCATCAGCGACGGGTTCAACGGCACGCCATCAGGCTTCGAAAACGTGTGCGAAGACGAGAACAACGTCAGCAAGCCATACGTGCTCCACGCTGAAGCCAACGCCATAACCAAAATCGCCCGCTCCTCGCAAAACAGCGACGGGGCGACCCTCTATGTCACCGCCTCGCCGTGCATTGACTGCGCCAAGCTGATTATACAGAGTGGCATCCGGCGCGTAGTCTACGGAGAAAAGTACAGACTTGACGACGGCGTGGCACTGCTGAAAAGGGCTGGCATAGAAACTGTGTTCATGGAACTGGAGCAGCATTCCTGACACAAGGCCGAGGCATTCATACAACAAGAAAACACAGACAACCGATGAAACAGAAAAAATACCACAACTTCTTGCCGCTAATCATATCGCTGAGCGTGGTTGTGGGCATTATACTTGGAACTTTCTACGCCAGCTACTTCCGCAGCAACAGGCTCAACATCTTCAGTTCAGGCAACAGCAAGATAAACGACTTGCTCTACGCCATAGAGGACAGGTATGTCGACACCGTCAACATGAACGACCTGATAGAAGGCGCTCTGCCCCGCATTTTGTCGGAACTTGACCCCCACTCCACCTACACCTCCGCTAAAAAGGTGGAAGAGGAAATGCAGGGGCTGAAGGGGTCGTTCTCTGGAATAGGCGTGATATTCTCAATTATTGACGACACCGCCAGAATCATACGTGTTGTTCCCGGAGGACCGTCGGAAGACACTGGACTGATGGCAGGCGACCGGATCGTGTCGGTTGACGGCAAGTCTTTTGTCGGAAAATTCCTAGACGAAGACTACGCGATGAAAGCGCTGAGAGGCCAAGACAAGTCGAAGGTACGGCTCGGCATAAAGCGAAGCGGAACAAAGGGCACTAGGACCTACGAAGTAATCCGCGGCGCCGTTCCGGTTAAAACCGTCGACATCTACGCCATGATAAGCGACGAGACCGGCTACATTAAGATAAGTTCCTTTGGCGAAAACACCTACGAGGAATTCCTTGTTGCACTCGCCGAACTGAGCAGCCATGGGTGCAAGAGCCTAATAATAGACCTGCGCGACAACGGAGGAGGCTACATGGAGGCTGCCGTCAGGATAGCCAACCAGTTCTTGCCGAAAAACCGCATGATTGTCTACACTCAAGGCAGGAAATCAGAGCGCATGGACTATCGCAGCGACGGCCGTGGCGACTATCAAAACATACCGCTCGTGGTTGTGGTCAACGAAAACACAGCGTCGGCAAGCGAGATTTTCACTGCCGCAATACAAGACAACGACCGGGGAACCATCGTCGGACTAAGGACTTTCGGCAAGGGACTCGTGCAGGAGCCCATCCAGTTTGCCGACGGTTCGCTGCTGAAACTGACCATAGCCCGCTACTACAGTCCGTCAGGGAGGTGTCTGCAGAAGCCCTACGTGCCGGGCGAGAACGAGTCTTACCAAAACGACCTCTACTCGCGCTACCTCAAGGGCGAGTTCTCCACCCAAGACAGCATACACATGTACGGCAAAAAATATCACACGCTGATTGGGCGCACCGTATATGGCGGAGGCGGCATAATGCCAGACGTCTTCATTCCTACCGACACCACCGACATCACATCCTACCTCATGGAGGCTGTCGCTTCGCGCCGCCTGGCAGAATTCGCCTACCAATATGCCGACAGAAACAGGCAGAAGCTAAGCGACATGCAGGACTGGGAGAAGTTGGAGAATTACTTGAAGCGGCAAAACCTTGTAGGTCAATTCGCGACGTATGCGGAGAAGAAAGGTCAGAAGCGCCGCAACCTCCTCATCAAGAAATCCTACAAGAGGCTCGACACCGCCCTGACAGGAAACGTCATAAACTACATCTTCGGCGACGAGGCGTCGGCATTGTACCAGTGCCAATACGACAAATCAGTCAAAGAGGCGCTCAGACTGATAGACCGGCGCCAGACATTCCCGCAAAAGCCAGGCAAAAAAGCCGGAAACGGACCCGCTTGGCTCAATGGCACCCACGCAAAACCCGCCAAATAAGCGGAGATGGCAAAAAAACGACAGCAGAAATAAAGTATTCCACAAAAATGGATTATCTTTGCACGAGCGATTAAAAAACGGCTTTAGAAAACAAAAAAAACAGAATATATGAATTCGGACAAAACAAATCAGGAGACACAAATCAAAGGGGCGCAAAGCATCAAGGCCCGTATCAAGAAAAATCCTATCGTAAGCGGCATTACCGGCGCCATCATCTTGATTGCCATCATAGTGATAGGCTCTTTCGCTTACAAGAACTACATAAAGAGCAGCAACAACGAGGCTGCAACCAAGTTGGCTAAGGGTCAGGACTACTTCCAGAAAGGTCAGTTTGACGTGGCTCTCAACGGCGACAACGTCGGCTATCCCGGTTTCGTGAAGATTGCGGCTCAGTACAGCAGCACTGAGAGCGGAAACCTCGCCAACCTCTATGCCGGCCTCTCCTACTATTACAAGGGTGACTACGACAAGGCCATAAAGCACCTTGAGGACTTCGACGCGCAGGATGACCAGTTCATCTCCAACAACGGCATCGCCGCATTGGGCAACTGCTACGCCAAGAAGGGCAACTACGACAAGGCTATTGACCTGCTGAAGAAGGCTGCAAGCAAAGCCGACAACCCAGTTGTTAGCCCCGCTTGCCTGATTCAGGCTGGCGAACTGCTCGAAAAGCAAAACAAGAAGGGCGAAGCTCTTGAACTCTACAAAGAAGTCAAGGACAAGTATCCCAGCAGCACAGAGGCACAAACCATCGACAAATACATACAGAAAGCATCCAAATAACCAGGGCTGGGCAGCAATGCCACGCACTGACTTGGCTATCTAACCAAACAAGGGGGCAAAGCACAGGAATACAGTGTGATTGCTCCCTTTAATTTTCCAAAAATCATGTCAGCAACAACAGACAACCTGTCAACACAAAACGTGCCGTCGGCCTCAGGAATGAGAATAGGCATCGTCGTGTGCGAATGGAACTCACAAATCACTCAACCACTGCTGGACGGCGCCACCGAGACACTGAAGAAATACGGCGCAAAGCCAGAACACATTGTTATAAAGACCGTTCCCGGAAGTTTTGAGCTCATCTATGGAGCCAACGCCATGGCCAAAAGCGGACTCGTAGACGGAGTCATCGCAATAGGCTGCATCGTGAGGGGCGAAACGCCGCACTTCGATTTCATAGCACAGGGCTGCACCAACGGGTTGGCATACCTCAATGCCACCAGCAACATACCTATTATATTCGGTGTACTTACGACCAACAATTTTGAGCAGGCATTTGACCGCACGGGAGGCAAGCTCGGCAACAAAGGCGAAGAGTATGCCCTCACCGCCATTCGCATGGTTGACTATGCCCGCAGCTACGAACGCTAAACCTTACAAATAAAACACCAACAAAATGAAAAAGATTTTTTTATCGCTAATGACTCTTGCCGTTGCAATAGCAATGCAGGCGGCAGGAGCTGCCGACAAGGCAGAAAGCGTGACTTCGCCCAACGGCAAACTGAAAGTGGAGGTGTCTTTTGGCACCGAGCTGACGTATACCGTGACTGACGAAGGCACCGTGTTGCTGAAAGACTCGCGCATCGGACTGACCGTGAAAGACGGTCCGAAAGTGGGCCAGAACCCCAAACTGAAGAAGAAGAGCCTGACAACCATCAACGAGCAGATTGTTTCTCCCTTCTACCGCGAGTCAAGCGTTCAGAACAACTGCAACGAGCTGAAGTTGACTATGGCCGACGGCTTCATTCTTACCTTCCGCGCCTACGACACGGGAGTGGCATACCGCCTCAGCTCTACCCTGAAGAAGCCGGCAGAACTCATCATAGAAAACGAAACAGCAGAATTCAATTTTCCGGAAGACTACTCTGCCTGGATACCCTACACCAACGAGCAACTCAACCGCTGGGGCACTTCGTTTGAAAACATCTACTCCAGCGTCAAGCTGTCTGAGGCTCAGCCCAACCGTTTGGCTTTCACTCCGCTCGCCGTTGACTGCAAGAGCGCCAAGGTGAGCATCATGGAGAGCGACCTGGAGTCGTATCCCGGAATGTTCCTGAAAGCAAGCGCAAAGCGCCTTGTGGCTGAGTTTGCGCCCTACCCAAAGAACCACAAGTTCGTCGACGCCCGCAAGAAACTCGTGGTGACCGACAGAGAGAACTACATAGCCAAGGTCAAGCCGACACGCGACTTCCCCTGGCGCGTCATAGTCGTCACCCACAAGGATGAGGAGATGGCTCAGAACAACTTGGTGTATGCACTGGCGTCGCCCAACAGAATTGGTGACACCAAGTGGATTAAACCCGGCAAACTTACCTGGGACTGGTGGAACGCGCTCACGCTGACAGGAGTGGACTTCAAGCCCGGCGTTAACACCGAGACCTACAAGTACTACATAGACTTTGCCGCCAAGCACGGAGTGGAGTACATCGCACTTGACGAAGGCTGGTACTATGGAAGGAAAAACACCAACGACGACAACGAGAAGGTTGACATCCTCAACACCGTGAAGGAGATAGACCTTCCTGAGATTGTGAAATACGGAAAGTCAAAGAAGGTCGGCGTTGTGCTGTGGCTGGGCTTCAATGTGCTGGACGAGCAACTGGAGGCTGCCTGCAAGAAGTACAGCCAGATGGGCATAAAGGGCTTTAAGGTTGACTTCCTTGACCGCAACGACCAGACCGCAGTGGAACAGGTCTACAAGATTGCTGAGACTTGCGCCAAATACAACCTCTTCCTCGACCTTCACGGCATGTACCCTCCCACAGGCTACAACCGCACTTTCCCCAACATCCTGAATGTTGAAGGCGTGTGGGGACTGGAGCAGGCAAAATGGGGCTCCAACAAGGACGACATGCCGACCTACTGCGTAACATTCCCCTATCTGCGCATGATGCCCGGTTATGTGGACTACACGCCTGGAGGCATGCGCAACACAACCAAGAACCACTTCTCCGGCGACTACTACTGGCCGCAGACACAGGGAACGCGCTGCCACCAGATAGGCATGTACATTGTCTACGACTCTCCTCTGACAATGATGGCAGACTCCCCCTCCGCCTATGAGAAAGAAGAAGAGTGCGCAAGCTTCATCGCTTCCATTCCGAACCAGTACGAAAAGACCATTGTGCTTGACGGAGAAATCGGCAAATACATAGTTACCGCACGCAAAGTGGCTGGCAAGCACTGGTGGATTGGCGGTCTCAACAACTGGGAAGAGCGCGACGTGGAAATCGACATCTCCAAGCTGTTTGAACCAGGAGACCGCGACACGTATTTCGTGACAACCATATATCAGGACGGCGATATGGCCAACAGGGTCGCCACTGACTATAAGGTCATAGAAGGCCGCAGAGTTGACAAAAGCTCCAAGATAAAGATACACATGGCCAAAGGCGGCGGCTTCGCTATCAAGCTGCACCGCATTGTGACATAGCAGGCAAGCTGCAGCCACTTGGTGGCACAAGAAACGGGCAGTCCTTTCTATTAGGGAATGCCCGTTTCTTTTTTTACTCCAATTTATCTCCGCTGCAAACGCAAAAAGAATGATTTTTTACCTAACTTTGTATCGGTGTACCCCGACAGTCTGGACCATGACGGTTAGGGACCTTATGCCCGTCTCCTTCATTTTGTCCGCAAAAGAGATACGCCTATTTAAGACACGCACGCATGATTCTGAAAAACATATCGCTAATAAACTTCAAGAACATTGAACAGGCCGACCTGGAATTGTCTCCGAAGCTGAATTGCTTTGTCGGAAACAACGGTATGGGGAAGACCAATTTTCTTGATGCCGTCTACTACCTCTCGTTTTGCCGCAGCGTGTTTTCGCAGACCAACCAGCACGTCTTAAGACACGGGCAAGACTCCATGATATTGCAGGGCATCTACGAGACGCCCGACTGCAAAACCTTGAACATCTACTGCGGACTCAAGAGCGGGCAGCGCAAAGTTTTCAAGAAGAACGGCAAGGAATACAAGAAGATATCTGAGCACATAGGGCTTATTCCGCTTGTCATCATCTCACCTGACGACAGCGAGTTCATACACGGAACAAGCGAGTGCCGCCGCAAGTTCATGGACATCACCATCTCGCAGTATTCTCAGGTATACCTCAAGCAGTTGATAAAGTACAATCAAGTGCTGCAACAGCGCAATGCACTGCTGAAATCAGAAACCATGCCCGACGAGACCATCCTGACCGCTTACGACAAGATGATGTCTGACGCCGCCTGCGACATCTACAACGAGAGGAAAGCGTTTACATCCAAGATTATCACTCGGTTCAAGGACATCTACCGGCTGCTAGGCGAAGAGAGCGAAGACGTCGGATTGACCTATCGGTCTCACCTTGACACAAGCGACTTGTTTTCAATACTCCAAGCTTCTCACCAAAAGGAACACATCGTGGGGCACACCCTGTACGGCATACACCGGGACGACCTCGAAATGACTCTCAACCAACAGCCGCTGCGCTATGAAGGTTCACAAGGGCAAACCAAGAGCTACCTCATCGCGTTGCGCCTCTCGCAGTACCTCTTCCTCAAGGACATAATAGAAAACCGCACCCCGCTGCTGTTGCTAGACGACATCTTTGACAAGCTCGACGCCAACAGAGTGGAGAAAATCATACGCATTGTGGCGAGCGACAAGTTCGGACAAATCTTCATCACCTCAACAAACCGCGAAAATCTCGAGCAAGTCGTCAGACAAGCCTCTTGCGACTACCGCTTTTTTGTAGTCAACAACGGAAAATATGAAAAGAGTTAAGGCCAAACCCATCACAGACCTCATCCACCCCTTCCTGAGAGAGGAAGGACTGGAGACACCCTTGCTGGAATATCGGATCACGCACAAGGGCTGGAACGAGATTATGGGCGAAGTCATTGCCGCGCACACAAAGAAAATCAGCATCTCCAACCAGACCCTCTACATCGAGTGCGACAGCCCCGTAGTGAGACAGGAACTTTCGCTGAGGCAAACCGAGATAATCTACAAGCTGAACAAATACGTCGACGCCTATGTCATCAACCGCATCGTTATAAGATAACTTACCAATCCGCAGCACCAACCAACAGGGCTGCGGATTTTTTTTTGACCTAGCAATCCCCAGTCAGCCAAACGTGTTTTGAGCCGGCTCAACACAGAAACTTTTTTGGAAGCACTTGCGGAGCAAAATTATAAAGTAGGACTTAAAAAATTTTTATGCGGACTTAAAAAAATTTCGTGCGGACTTAACGAAAAAATTTCGGGCGAAACGCTGCAACGTTTCGCCCCGAAACGTTGCTTTGTTTCGCCCGAAAC
>CAVGQS010000070.1:0-12883 GCA_963631415.1 Lactococcus garvieae
TTTTAAGTCCGCACAAATTTTTTTTAAGTCCTACTTTATAACTTTGAAGTGTGTGGCGAACTGTTTTCTTGTTGTTTTATGACCGCTTTTTGGGATATTTGGCAGATTGGAGATTGCTGGGCAAAAAAAAATCCGCAGCCCTGGTGGTTAGGGTTGCGGATTTGGTAAGAGTCTTGTAGATTCGGAGGGGGTAGCGGACAGCAATCGTTTATAATAGGTTGTTCGCTTGAGTTTTAGCGGACAGCAGTATTCTGTAATACAGACAATAACACTCTTTTTTTTGGTTTCGGCAACCGCAAAACTCGTCCTTAAAAGTGTATTGGCGCGTGCGACGCCATAGTTGCCAACTACAGTTTGAGGATGTAGAAGCAGGAGGTGGTGAAGAAGTTGCGGATCCAGGGGATGATGCCGATGAGGGGCGTGAGGCGGCGTGGCTTGAGGTGGAACTTGACTTCGTAGTGGGGATTGATGAAGTAGAAGCGGCGGTCCATGACCTGAATGTGGAGGCGGCGGACAATGCGCTCAAATTTCTCTATGGGGCAGCGGGTGGCCTTGATGCTCATCAGTTCGTTGACTACGTCGTCTTGCTCGCCGCCCATCTTGAGCATGCCTCTATAAAGGGGGCGCGGCAGGATGTGGTAGAAGGGGAGGTGGCTGAGCACCTTGCCGCGGCATATCTGCTGGTGGCCGCCGAAGGGCATCTGCCATGCTGGGAACGACATGAACGCCACGCCGCCGGGACGGGCGTACTTCACCATGTTCGCCACAAAGGTCTGCTTGTCGGGTATGTGTTCCAGCACGTCGTGGCAGATGATGAGGTCGAACTGGCGCTCCAGTTCCTTGACGGTGAAGATGTCGGCGGCAAGGAAGGTGGCCTGAAGCCCGAGGTCGGCGAAGCATTGGCGCGCGGTGTCGATGCGCGATGGCGACAGGTCCACGCCGGTCACCTCGCAGCCGCGCTGCGCGAAGGGCACAAGGTTGCCACCGTCGCCGCAGCCTATCTCGAGCACGCGCATGCCCTTGGAGAGTTTCTTGAAGGGGGCGATGTAGGGCACAAAATATTTTTCGCTGGTGAGGGCCAGTTCGTTGAAGTATTGCAGGCGGTTTACTTGTCGCTCTTGCATAGGTGTTTGATTTTGGAGAGTTGGATAATGTAGTAGGCTATGTGGGAGAAGCCCATGACGAGGGCTATGGTGAGCAGGGTGTAGTCGGAGTCCCAGCCAGCTGAACCCTGGTGCCAGCAGCCGGTGATGATGCACAGCACGGAGACCATCAGTCCGAGCCAGACGAGAGAGGACTCGCCCTTGCGGTTGCGCGAGGGCTCGAGGTGGCTGCGCCGCATGCCGTAGGCGTGGTAGACGTCGAGGCCTATGAGCATCCACAGCACGAGGCGTATCCACGTGTCGGCAGGCAGGCTGAGCGCCACGATGAAGCACGAGATGATGCCCAGCAGCGGCACCCATGGCACCCACGGCACCTTGAAGGCCCGGGGGGCGTCGGGCAGCGACTTGCGCATGATGATGATGCCGGCACAAACGAGGATGAAGGCGAACAGCGTGCCTATGCTGCACATCTCGCCAGCCACTCCTGCCGGCACGAAGGCAGCGAGCAGGCCAACCACCAGCATGAGCAGCAACTGGTTGCGGGCGGGCGTGCGGAAGCGCTTGTGGAGGCGTGAGAAGAGGGGCGGCAGCATGCCGTCGCGGCTCATGCTCATGAAGATGCGGCTCTGCGCCATGAGTGTGCCCATGATGACGGAGCAATAGCCTATGAGTATGGCCAGTATGATGGCTTTGTTGAGCCAGGGATAGGTGGGCGTGATGACACCGGCGGCGTCAGGCGTGCCCATCTTGGAGATGGCTACCGCCACAGGGGCGATGCCCTCGCTGCCTCGAAAGTCGGTGTAGTTCGCCACGCCGGTCATGACGTGGGCAAAGAGCAGGTAGAGCATCAGGCACACCGCCAGCGAGCCGAGAATGCCTATGGGCATGTTGCGGCGGGGGTTGCGGGTCTCCTGCGCCGTGGTGCTGACCACGTCGAAGCCCAGATAGGCGAAGAAGATGACGGCGGCGCCGCGCAGCACTCCGGAGATGCCGAACTCGCCCATCTTGCCCGTGTTTTCAGGAAGGAAGGGGGTGTAGTTGTCGGTGTTGATGTACTTCCAGCCCAGCACTATGAAGACCACGATGATGCCTATCTTGAGGAGGACGACGACGAAATTGAAGATGGCGCTCTCCTTGGTGCCCCTGACTAGGAGCAGGCTTATGGCTATGACGATGAAGAGGGCGGGCAGGTTGATGATGCCGCCGTCCCAGGGGCAGGCGGAGAGTTCGGGCGGCAAGGTAATGCCTATGTCGCCAAGCAGTGTGGTGAGGTAGCGGCTCCACGAGATGCTCACGGTGGTGGCAGCCACGCTGTATTCCAAGACGAGGTCCCACCCAATGATCCACGCCACCAGTTCGCCCATCGTGGCGTAGGAGTAGGTGTAGGCGCTGCCGGCAATGGGTATCATGGAGGCGAACTCAGCGTAGCACAGTCCGGCAAAGCAGCAGCACACCGAGGCGATGACAAACGACACCACGATGGAGGGTCCCGCATTGTTGGCTGCCACCAGTCCGGTGATGGAGAAGAGCCCCGCGCCGACTATGGTGCCCACGCCGAGGGCTATCAGGCTGACAGGGCCGAGCACTCTCTTGAGAGAACCCGAACCGCTGTCGCGGGCTTCGTCCTGCAACAGGCTGAGCGGTTTGCGTATGAAGATTGACATATCTTTGTGTGTGTACTTTATTCTTTGTTTCGTATCAGCGGGCGGGTCTGCTCCATGAGGCTGAAGAGCTCGTCGGCAGTGGCGGCTTGCAGCATGGCGATGCGGTGCTCCCTGAAGTTGGGGATGCCCTTGAAGAGCGGAGTGGCGGCGAGGTGACGGCGCACGTGGAGTATGCCGCGGTATTCGTCGATATGGCTGATGCTGGTCTGCACCTGCTGCTTGAGCACGTCAAGTTTCCAGTCGGGCGTCATGGGTTCGTAGTCGCTGGGCACCACGCGGCTGGCGTCGATGGGGTCGTCGGGGTGCAGGGCGTCGTGAATCTCCTTGAATATCCAGGGTCTGCCAAACGAGGCGCGCCCCACCATGACGGCGTCGACACCATAGTCGCGGAATGCGGCGGCGGCCTTGTCGGCAGAGTCAATGTCACCGTTGCCTATTACGGGAATGTGCAGGTCGGGGTTCTGTTTCAGTTCGCCGATGGGCTGCCAGTTGGCGATGCCGGTGTACATCTGCGAGCGGGTGCGGCCGTGAACGGTGAGAGCACTGATGCCCTGTTCCTGCAGTTGCAGCGCCAGTTCTCCTATTATAATATTGTTGCAGTCCCAGCCCAGGCGGGTCTTGGCGGTGACGGGCACGTCGACGGCGTCTACCACCGCCTTGGCTATGTCGAGCAGCAACGGAACGTTTTGCAGCAGTCCAGCTCCCGCCCCCTTGCCCGCCACTCGCTTTACGGGGCAGCCAAAGTTGATGTCGAGAATGTCGGGATGGGAGTGGTCTATCACTATCTTTGCGGCGCGCGCCATCTCAGCGGGGTCCTTGCCGTAGATTTGGATGACCACGGGGCGCTCCTCGTCGCACACCGTAAGTTTCTGCAGCGACTTGTTGACCATGCGGGTCAGCGCGTCGCACGAGACGAACTCGGAATAGACCATACCGGCTCCCAACTGCTTGCAGAGCAGGCGGAAGCCTATGTCGGTGACGTCCTCCATTGGAGCCAGGAAGACGGGGCGGTCGCCCAACGCTATGTTGCCTATATTCATCTGTGGCGGCCTCTTTGGAGTGTTATTTGCGCTTTTTGCCTGACTTGGCGGAGACGGCCTTCATGCTGTCTATCCACGACTGCGCCTCGCTGTCGCCCAGTTCCACGGCGCGCCGCAGGTTGCTCAGGGCAGCCTCCCTGTTGCCGAGCTCGCCGTAGGCTATGCCCAAGAGTTTGTAGGAGTCGGAATCGTTGGGGTCGAGCTTCTGCGCCTGCTTGGCAGAGATGACCGCTTCTTCGAAGTCGCCGGTGCGCGTCTCGATGAGGGCCTTCTCGATGTGGTAGACGTATTCGTTGGGATTGAGGGCGAGGGCCTGCTCAATGTCCTTGAGGGCCTGCGGATAGAAGTCGCACTTGATTTCGGCCTGCTCCTTGAAGTAGAAGAAGCGGTCGTTGAGGTTCTTGAGACCCACTACGTCCTGGTAGTCCTGGTAGCCGACCACAGCCTCCTTGTAGTAGCCGTAGCTGTCGTATTTCTGCGCGCGATAGTATATGTAGGGGGCGGCGTCGGCCCTGTAGGGCTGGACAAACCTCACCACAGCGCTGTCGAGCAGCGCCAGCACACGCAGCGAATCGCCACCCGCCATCTCGAGCGACCTGGACTCGCAGAAGAGGTTCTCCGACGAGCGGAATTTAGTCTTGTTTATCTCGTTGTAGACCGCGGCGGCTTCCGCAAACCTCTTCATGGCGTAGAGGCACTTGCCCTTGTGCATGAGGTAGAGCGGCGTGGGCAGGATGCCGTAGGCGGTGTCTATCTCGCCAAGAGCCCTCTCGAGGGTCCAGTCCTTGTAGGGCTGGTAGCTCTTGCTCTGGTTGAGCAGATAGAGGGTGGTGCTCATATTGTAGTGCACGTCGGCAGAATCGGCGCACGCCGAGAGGGCGGCGGCGTAGTCGGCCTCAGCCTTGGCGTACTGCTGAGAGGAGGCGTAGTAGAGTGCTCTCTGCACATAGCCGAAGGTGCTGGACGGATATTTCGCAATGAAGTCTCCGAGGCTGGCAACGTAGGAAACGGTGTCTTCGGAGTTCTTGGCGAGCAGATAGAGGTAACTGGACGCCTGCTTCTCGCCCGCCGGCAGCAGCTTGGGCATGCGGATGTCGTTGAGCGAAGTGTTGGCTGCCGACATGGTCTCCACGAAGAGCGCCTGGCTTATCTCCGCTCCTATGGCGAGCATCTTGTCGTCGCCGCCGGCAGCATTCTTCTGTATCAAGCCAGCCACCTCGCCAGCGGCGTTGAGGAGCGGGAGTCCTATGAGCGCGGAGTCGGCGGGCAGCGACAGCGTGTAGTAAGCCAGTCCGCCGTGCTCTTCCACGCCGTCTATCTTGGCGTTGAGCATACGTCCCTTCTTGCCGTCGGCAACGGCTATGCTGACTTTGTCGCCCTCGCTGAGTTTGGCAGAGGCCAGGGGCAGCGGCGCCGCGTCGCAATCGCGCACTGTGAATTTAGCCACGTCGTAGAGGTCGTTGGCGCCGGCTATGCGGTAGACGGGGCAGGTCTTGCGCTTGCCGGTGGTCACGGTGGCGGAAGCGGCGTGCTTGAACAGACCATAGGGAGCGAGCACCGTCACGCAGCCGGCAGCCGTGCTGTCGGAGGGGATTACTACGCCCCACGCCTTGCCCAGGGTCTTGCCCTCGGCATCGACGGTGCTGACGCTGACTATCGACGTCAGCGCCTTGATGTCTGCCGCCGCTTGCGACATGATTGCCGCCACGGCAAAGAGCAGCAGTAGTATTGTTTTCTTCATCGTTTCAAAAGGATTTTTGCGTTGTTGATGGCGGCGTCGGTCAGTTTCTCGCCAGATAGCATCTTGGCTATCTCCTCCACCCTGGCCTGCGGGTCGAGCCGCTCTATGTGGGTGTGGGCTTGTCCGTCGCCGCTTTCTTTGTAGACTCTGTAGTGGTGCTGTCCGGCTGCGGCTATCTGGGGCTGGTGGGTGATGCAGACCACCTGGCGGCCGCTCTTGGCCATGCCCTCCATCACCGACGCCATCTTGTCAGATATCTTGCCCGACACGCCGGTGTCTATCTCGTCAAACACGATGGTGGGCAGCGACTTGTGGGCCGACAGCAGGGCTTTGAGCGACAGCATCACGCGCGCCACCTCGCCGCCCGACGCTATCTTCGATATGCTGCACGGCGGCACGTTTTTGTTAGAGCTGAACAAGAAGGTCACTTGGTCCATGCCGGTGGCGTCGAGCTGAGGCGTGGGCTCCAGTTTCACCTCAAACCTCACGTCGGGCATGCCGAGCGACTGAAGCTGGACCACTAGCGCCTGCTCTATCTTGCCGGCGGCAGCGGAACGGCGGGTGGACAGTTGGCGCGCCACCTCTGTGGCCTTCTGCTTGAGCCTGTCGCACTCCTTCTGCTTCTCGTCGAGCACCTCTGCGCTGTCGGTTATGTCGTGAAGCCGGCTCTCAAGGTCGGCCTGCAGTGCCAGCAGATCGGCAACGGACTGCCGGTGATATTTCTTCATCAGGGCATAGATGGTGTTGAGGCGCTCGCCTACGGCTTCGGCGCGCTCGGGGTCGAAGTCCACGTCTTGCTGTCCGCGGGAGAGTTCCGACTGTATGTCGTCGAGCTCTATGCGGCAGCTGTCCAGCCGCTCAGCCAGGCGGGCGGCAGGCGAATAGACCTCGCCAATGCGCTCGAGGGCGTTTTGTGCCGAGCGCACCTGGTCGAGACTGCTGCTGATGTCGTTGCCCGCGCCAAAGACCGCGTCCTTGATGTTCTCTGCGTTGTTGAGTATCAGCTGCTCCTCCTCCAGCCTTTCCTGCTCGCCGTCTTCGAGGTTGGCCGACGACAGTTCCTTAAGCTGAAACTGCATGAAGTCGGTGCTCGCGCTCTCGTCGTTGATGCGGGTCCGGAGCGCCTCCAGTTCTTTCTCGCTGTTGCGGAAAGCCTTGTACTGCGCGGCATAGTCCTTCGCCAGCGCGTCGTTGTCAGCCACCGAATCCACCACGTCGAGCATGAATTTGGCGTTGTTGAGCAGCAGGTTCTGGTGCTGGGAGTGGATGTCTATCAGTTGGGAGCACAGCTCGCGCACCAGGGTCAGCTGTACGGGGGTGTCGTTGATGAAGGAGCGGCTCTTGCCTGCCGACGTGAGTTCGCGCCTGATGATGCACTCGTCCTCATAGTCGAGCTCGTTGCGGTCGAAGAAATCCTCCGCGCCGAGTCCCGCCACGTCAAAGACGGCCTCTACCGTGCAGCGCGCGGCTCCGGCACTGATGGCGGAGGTATCTGCCCTGCTGCCCAAAATCAGCGACAGGGCTCCGAGCAGGATACTCTTTCCCGCTCCCGTTTCGCCAGTGATGACGGAGAAGCCGGCATCAAAACTGATGTCCAGGTCCTCAATGAGCGCGTAGTTTCGTATCCTCAGGTTCTTAAGCATCGGCGTTTTTCCCTTTTCTTATTTCAGCAATTGTTTCCAGTAGGAGGTCTGCGACGCATTGAGCTTAGTCAGGAACTCATACAGGGGCTGCTTGTTGCTCTCCGTGTCCTGACCGTGGTAAATGCCCACGAGCTCGTCGCGCTTGTATTCCGAAAACATCAGCGGCCAACCGCTCATGGGCTTGTTTTCGCGCGCCTGTTTGAGCAGTGCGAAACAGTCGGTCACGGCGGTGCGCGCCACGTCGGGGTTTTCGGTCATCTTGTCGAGACCCTCGCGGTGGTATTTGTACTGCAGCTGACGGAACGGCGCGAACTTCTCCTCAAGGTAGTCGTTGATGATGCCAAAACGGTTGGTGGCGTCGTCAAAGGCTTTCCACCCCTTCACGTTGAGGTTCTGCGAGTTGTTCACAATGGTCATGGCGCTCTCGAGCATCTCCGTGCCGCCCAGCGGAGCCATGGTGTCCATGTCCATGCCTATAATAAGGTAGGCGTAGTAGGCGAGCAGGGCCGTGAGCGAGTTGTCTATGTTGTCTATGTTGAACTCCAACTGGTCAAACTCGCTGTAGTTGAACTGAAAGTCCTTGTCCTTCTTGCTGAACACCACGGTGTTGTAGGTAGAGCCGAAGACCGGGCGCTGCGAACTGATGTAGGCCTCGCAAGAGGCGAGCCCCGTGTCGTCGCTGTACTTCGACACCACTATGGTGAAGCCGCACTTGATGCGCTCGTTTGGACTGTATTGCTGGTTGGTCCAGTGGCGCTCGTTGAGAAACGCCGTGATGTTCTCCTTCAGGTTGTCAAACACGGTCTTGTTGGTACCGTCAAGGCGCGACGTGTTTATCTCCACCTTGGCGTTGAGTTCCTGGGCGCAGACTCTGCCGGCCATGCAAAGCGCCGACAAGACAAAGAGCAGTATGGTGTTTCTGATTTTCATTGGCAGTCCGAAAATGGTTTCTATCGTTGTCCAGCTGGTGTCAGAACGGGGCTTGGCGCTACTCCCAGAGTTTTTCCAGGCGGTCCACTATGTCGGCTGCCACCTCCGTCTTGGGCTTGAGCGGGAAGGTCTCCTGCTCGCCGGAGCGGAATATTATGGAAATCTTGTTGGTGTCGTAGTTGAAGCCAGCCCCCTCGTCGCGGAGCGAGTTGAGGACTATAAAGTCGAAGTTCTTTTTCTGCAGTTTCTGCTGCGCGTTGTGTTGCTCGTCGTTGGTCTCGAGTGCAAAGCCCACGAGTTTCTGTCCGTCGGTCTTGCGCTCGCCCAGTGCCGCCGCAATATCGTGAGTCGGCTTCAGGGTTATGGTTTGGTCGCCTTTCTCGCGCTTTATCTTCTTGTCGGCGTGGTTCTCGGGCGTGAAGTCTGCCACGGCAGCGCTGAGCACTGCGGCGTCGCAGCCGCCGAACAATGCCACAGCGGCCTCATACATCTCCGCAGCGCTCTCCACCTTGGTCACCTTGACTCTGGGGTGGTTGATGCTGAGCTGCACAGGACCGCTTATGAGCTCCACATTGGCTCCGCGCGCTGCACACTCCCGGGCAATGGCGTAGCCCATCTTGCCGCTCGAATAGTTTCCCACAAACCTCACGGGGTCTATCTTCTCGTAGGTGGGGCCTGCGGTGACCACCACCGTCTTGCCCTCAAGGGTGTTGGTCGCGCACAAGAAGTCGGCCACAACCTGGAAAATGTTTTCGGGCTCTTCCATGCGTCCCTTCCCCACCAGCTTGCTTGCCAGCTCGCCAGAGGTGGGTTCTATTATCTGGTTGCCGTAAGAGCGCAGGGTGGCGAGATTGTGCTGCGTGGCGGGATGGGCAAACATGTCCAGATCCATCGCCGGCGCCACAAACACGGGGGCTTTCATCGAGAGGTAGGTGGTGATGAGCATGTTGTCGGCCACACCATTGGCCATCTTGGCTATGGTCGACGCCGTGGCGGGAGCCACGACCATCGCGTCAGCCCACAGCCCGAGGTCCACATGGCTGTGCCAGGTGCCGTCGCGCTGGGCGAAGAACTCGCTGATCACAGGCTTGGAGGTCAGCGCCGACAGGGTGACCGGTGTGATAAACTCCTTGCCGGCAGGGGTGATGACCACCTGCACCTCAGCCCCGGCCTTCACAAACAGCCTTATGAGTTGGCACGCCTTGTAGGCGGCTATGCTGCCCGTGATGCCCAGTACTATATGTTTGCCCCTCAGTGTCATCAGGACTTTTTTGTTGACTGTTTGTACTCCACGTACAGCTGCGTGAGCTTGTGCTTGGTGTCGTAGGCAAAGTCGCCTTTCTGAATCCAGTCGTAGTAGGATGGTTCTGTTCTGAACACGTCAAAGACGGGACGGCCTTTGTGCTTTCCGAAGTTGAACACCACCTGCCCGTCTTCGTTATACGCCATCCTGCCGGCGAAGTCTACCACGTTGCCGCGCTTGCTGAACTCAGCCAGTTCGCCTATGTCGTTGGTGAGCACGTCGGGATATTTGTCGAGCTGAGCCTTGAGCACCTCGTAGGTGGCGGTCACGTCAGCCAGGGCGGAGTGAGCCTTCACGTCCTGTCCCTCAACATTGATGCCGTCCTCGAGGTCCTTGCCGCAATAGTATTTGTAGGCTGCCACCAGGGTGCGCGGCTCAAGCTTGTGGTATATGTTCTGCACGTCCACAAACTTGCGTTTGCTCAGGTCCAGGTCCACGCCCGCACGATGGAATTCCTCCACCAGCATAGGCACGTCAAACTTGTTGCTGTTGAAGCCGGCGAAGTCGCAGCCCTCAAGGAACTGCCTCAGGCTTACGGCAATCTGCCGGAACGTAGGCTCGTTCTTCACGTCGTCGTCCGTTATGTGGTGCACGGCGGTAGCCTCTTCCGGTATGTGCATTTCGGGGTTTATTCTGCGGCACTTGCTCTCCTCCTTGCCGTTGGGGCTGACCTTCACGCAGCATATTTCAACGATGCGGTCGCTCTGGATATTGACGCCCGTGGTCTCAAGGTCAAAGAACACGATGGGGTTCTTCAGGTTCAGTTTCATTGGTATTCAGTTTTACTGTTTTAATGCGGAGAGGCAGGCAGCATCGTCACTGGTGACGGGTGGCGCCTGCCGCTCATTATATATTCTCTCAGAGCCCTTGTGGGCAGACTAGTTGGTTATCAGCAGTGGCATGAGCAGCATCAGGGTGTCGGTGTTCTCCTCCTGCACTGTCGGCACTATCAGCGCCGCGCGGCTCGGATCAGCCAGCTTCAGCACAACTTCTTCGCTGCTGAGGCGGTTCACAAGTTCCACCAGATAGCTGCCCTGAAAACCTATCTTGACCGGCACGTCGTCGTACTGGCACACTATGTGCTCCTCGGCCGACTGCGCGTAGTTGTTGTTTTCGGCAGACAGGGTCAGTTTGTCGGGCTCCAGCTGCACCTTTACCAAGCAGGTGCTCTTGTCGGCAATGGCTATCACGCGGCGCAGGGCGTTGACGAGCGAGTTGCGGTCAACCAATGCGATGCGGTCGTTGTTCTGCGGAATCACCCTGCGGTAGTTGGGATACGGTTCGTCTATCAGGCGGCAGAACAGCGAGAAGTTGCCCATCTCAAACGTGGCGTTGCCCTCGGCTGTGGCCTTCACGCTCACATTGCCTTCAAACCTGTCGAGCACAGAACGGACGATGCCTATCGGCTTGGGCGGCAGGATGAAGCTGGCGGTCGTGTCGTGCTTGTCGCAAGCCACTTTCGTCAGCGCCAGCTTGCGGCCGTCGCTAGCCACCACCGAGAAGTCCTCGGGAGTCAAGTCGAAGAACACGCCCCGCATGGCCTTGCGCCCCTCTTCGCTCGACGTGGCCACCATGGCATTGCCCAGCGCAATGTTGAGCGCTTTGGTCGACACCTCAAACGACGTAGCCTCGCCCTCTATGGCCTTGAGCTCGGGAAAGTCGTCGGCGCTCTCGCCTTGGAACGTCATGTAGCCGTTCTGATAGCTGAGGTTTATCTGGAGCGACTGAGTGTTGACGTCAAACGTCAGCGGCTGCTCGGGAATAGTCTTCAAAATCTCCAAAATGCGCTTCGCGTTGACGGCAAACTTGTAGTCGCCCGACGACTCGACCAGACTCAGCGAGCACAGCAGGGTTATCTCCTTGTCGGTAGAACGCAGGTTGAGAACATTCTCGCTGACGTCAAACAATACGCACGACTGTATCGGAGTAACGTTTTTTGTCAGTATCACTCTGTCCAACACTTGCAGCACATTCAGCAGTTCTGCACTATTTACTATATATCTCATGGCTTTGCGGTATGTGAGTTTTAATAAGCACAAAGGTACGATATTTTCTCGTCACAAAGTGAATTTCAGAAGAAAAATTATGGAGACTCTATCCGCAATTAAAGATAAAAAGCGTAACTTCGCTACCTAAAGTCTTTTTTACTATGCTACAGATTGAAATAGAAGGAACTATCATCAAAGCCCTCGAACTGCGCACTGGAACCAGCGCGCGCACCGGCAACGAGTGGAAGCGACAGGACTACGTGTTGGAAACCCCGGGACAGTACCCCCGCAAGTGCACCTTTACCATCGCCAACGACGACATCGACAGGTTCAACCTCAAGGAGGGAGCCTCCGTCAAGGTAACAATATCCATTGACGCACACGAATACGACGGCAGGTGGTTCAACGACTTCCGCGCTGTCAACGTAGAGCAGCCCACTGCCACCGTGCCGCCCACTGGCGCACAGATTGGAGTAGCCGCTCCGCAGCCCGCAGCGCCAGCCAGCGCCGGCGACCCGCTGCTTAACCCCAACCAGAAACTGCCCTGGGAATAACCGAGAACACCACAGCCGCACCAGCCCATTTCATCAGGCCACGGACGGCACAACACAACAACTCATAAACACCAACTCTTATGGCTACATTACAAGGAAAAATCATAAAGGCATTTGAGCCGCGCAGCGGAGAGAGCGCCAAAGGCACATGGATGGCGCAAGACTTCTTGCTCGAGTCCTACGACCAGCCCTACACCCGCAAGTGCGTCTTCTCCGTATGGGGAGCAGACCGCCTGCAGCAGTTCAACCTCAAGGAGGGCGACGACGTGGCGGTAGACATCGACATCGACGCGCGCGAATACAACGGACGCTACTACAACTCGCTCCGCGCATGGCGCGTCACACGCATCACTCCCCCCGCGCCACAGGCAGCACCCGTACAGCCCATCACCACTGCACCCGTCCAGCCAGCAGCACCCGCTCAGCCCAACCCCGAAGACGACCTGCCGTTCTAACCAGGCACCGCCTCGGCGCTACGGCAAGCACGAAACAGATACACCAAAAACCGCAAGGAAGCACACGCTTCCTTGCGGTTTTTTTGTTGCCCTATGCCACTTCCCGTTTCCACGGAAATGGTTAACCGTTTATGACGGTGTGCTTTCCTGATTTCGGTTGACTCGGTCTGGAAAAATTTAAGTCCGCGCGCGATGAGCGCAAGTGCTTGTCTGACGAACTGAAGTCCTAGTTTTTTGAATTCATTGCTGTCCGCTAAAACATTCCAACATTATGACCCTTGAACCTCCAGCCCTTCAAAAAATCCTTTTCGTGAAAATTCACGCAATTTGTGTACGCCTCATTTCCAGTGCGTTACGTCGGGCGCGCACTTAAGAATTTTTAAGTAGTACTTGAGCGATTGAAAACAAGGACTTAAAAAAATTTTATGCGGACTTAACGAAGCTCAAGTCGCCTGAAGCTTG
>CAVGQS010000071.1:0-12881 GCA_963631415.1 Lactococcus garvieae
TGAAAAATAGGACTTAAAAAATTTTTATGCGGACTTAACGAAGCTCAAGTCACCTAAAGCTTGCGACGTCTCCGCCGATACGCTGCGCCGCTTCGGTCTAGTCATCGCAGAATTTCCGCGGAAATTTTTTCGTTAAGTCCGCACGAAAATTTTTTAAGTCCGCATAAAATTTTTTTAAGTCCGCACAAAAAACTCTTAACGCTTGAAGCCACCAATGCAAAACGTAACACGTTTACCACAACACGTTTTTACCGTCTCTACAGCTTCCATGAATCCCAATTTGAAAAGTTCGCTTAAAAGTGAATAGTTCTAAATAAAAAAACTTAACTTTGCAGTGAATTGAAAAATGCGAAGCAATGACTAAAGTAAGACTGAAAACAATCGAGCAAAACGATAACGTAGGTATGTTCTCCATTTGCTTTGATGGTAGCGCTGAAAGCGAATTCGAGAAATTTCTGAACGAGTTCAAGGACAACGCCACCTACAACAGGGATTTCAATGTCATTTTGCTTGCTCTTTCAAAAATAATCGACAAAGGAGCGCTTGAACGGTTCTTCCGCAACGAAGGAAGGATGCGTGATAACGTCAAGGCTTTGGCTATAGACTCAAGAAAGCTCCGTTTGTATTGTCTCCGTATCTCTGACCAAGTCCTGATTCTTGGCAACGGTGGTGTCAAGACGACCCGCACTTACCAAGAGGACGAGAAGTTGAGTGGATATGTAATGGACTTGCAGACTTTCGATAGCGTTCTTCTTAGGGCTCAAAGAACAGGAAGAATTACCATTGAGAAGAATGTGATAACGGATATAGAGAGTGCAACTTTTGAAATTTAGTATAACGAGAAGAACCGCTTATGATAAAAAATGACTTATTCAGACAATGTCTTGCACAAGTTCCTGCTGAGCAAAAAGCAGAGTTCGAACTTTCATACGGTATTGCAGAACGCATCAGCGAAATACTGAAATCACAGGGACTTTCTCAGAAAGAGCTTGCTGGTAAGCTCAACAAGAGAGAGTCGGAGATATCCAAATGGCTGACCGGTCGCCACAACTTCACCATGCAGACTGTAGCCAAGATAGAAACGGCTCTTGGTTGCAAACTCATCAATGTTGTCCACTAGCCACCACACATTTGCTATTCATGTTCGTGCTGTCAAAGCCGCGACCTAACGTAAAACACAAAACGCTTAACGTTAAACGTTCTTGCTTCCGCCCAGGAAACAATATCAGCTTTGTAAATTTGTGCTGTCAGTGTTAGAAAACTTCTGTGTATTCAGCTTTCTGTGTTCGTTATCTCAGTGCCATTAGTCAGATTCTCACATTCGAACATTCTGGACAAACAATTACAAAAAAATCCGGCAGTCTTTCGGCTGCCGGATTTTTTTGTGCGTATAGCGTATTGCTTTATTCCACCTTTACTTTCTTAGAGTAAGAGCTTCCTTGTTTTGTCTTCACGTTGAGCACCACAATCTTCGAAGCCGGAGCCTCTACCTTTATCTCGGTGTTGTCAGATGTGCCCACTGTCTTGCCGCTCAGGTCAGTGGCGGTGAGGTGCAGCACCTCGGGGTCGCTCAGCGAGATATGGCTGCCGTTGATGATAGTGCGCACTTCGCTGCCGGTAGTCTTTCCGCTGATGGCGGTGGCGGAGTTGTTCAGGTCGATTACTGCAGTCTGTCCTGCCTCGAGAGGAATAGACAGTGTGTTGTAGTCCTCAGGCGAGCAGTCCAGTTCTACGTTGTCCACCGTCACCATGCGGTCGTACACATTGGGGTAGTGCAACTTGAGCGGCTGTCCTTGGTTGGACTTAACGCTAATCATGGTGGCCTTTCCGTTCTCCCATTCTACGCTCACCTCAAAGTCGCCGATGGCCTTGAGTCCGCTGATGCTTCCCTTCTTCCATACTGAGGGCAGTGCGGGCAAGATGTCGATGCTGCCGGCGTGGCTCTGCATCAGCATCTCGGCTATACCAGCGCAGACACCGAAGTTTCCGTCAATCTGGAAGGGCGAGTGCGAATCGTAGAGGTTATAGTAGATACCGCCAGCATACTGGTTGGTAGCGTACGATGTGGAGTGCTTCAGTGCGTTCTTGAGGATTACGTGGGCGTGGTCGCCGTCCTGAGCGCGTGCCCAGAGGTTCACCTTCCAGCCCATCGACCAACCGGTGGCGGCATCGCCGCGCAGCTTCAGCGAGTTGACGGCAGGGGTGAAGTATTCGCTTGTCGAAGTGATCTGGTCCAGCGGATAGAGCGCCATCAGGTGAGACAGGTGGCGGTGGCTGGGGTCATTGCTGACAGAATAGGGGGAGTACTTCCACTCCTTGAGGATGATGTCGCCCTTCTTCACGCCGTTGCGGGGGTTGGTCCATCCGCTGTTGGCGCTGGTGTTGGCGGTGTATGTCTCGGTGTGCAGACCCTTGTCGGTCTTCTCGAGGTATTTGTCCAGAGCAGCTATCTCCTGTTCGGTCACGCCTGACTCGCCGCCCAGGATGTCGATGGCCTGGCGTACTGCCTGCAGGTGGTAGTATATGAGCTGCTGGGCGTGTGCCGTACCGTCCTCAGAATTGTGTGCGTCCTGCTCGGGCGAATACTCGTTGGGCGCTACGTATGTGCCGTCTGCTGCGATGTTAAGCGATGAGTAGCCGCGGTCTTCTATCATGCGCTCCATCCAGAACTGGGCTGCGCTGTACATGGCGGGGAAGGCCCTGAGCAGGAAGTCCTTGTCGAGGGTGTAGCGGTAGTGCTGCCACAGGTGGCTGCAGTACCACACGTTGGCTACAAAGTAGTTGCTGCCCCATGTCGACATGCCGCCGAAGATGTTGTTCTCGGTGAAGCAGGTCCAGCCGTTCTTCACACCGCCGTAAGAGGTGGCGGCCTTCTTCCAGTTGCTGCGGCCTGCCATGTTGATGATGTAGTTCAGGAAGGGCAGGTGGGTCTCAGTCAGGTTGGTCGGTTCTGCCGGCCAGTAGTTCATCTGTATGTTGATGTTGGAGTGGATGTCGGAGTTCCAGGGGGCGTTCGATTTGTTGTTCCAGATGCCCTGCAGGTTGTTGGGCACGTCGATGCCGAGCGAACTGCTTATCTCCAGATAGCGTCCGTAGGCGAAGTAGAGCTGCTCGAGGAACAGCACGTCGGCTTCCATTCCGGTCTTGTTGGCGGAGGTGTTGTTGTAGTTGTCGATAAGTTCGTTGGTAGGCAGTGTGGCGCTGTGGCTGTCCGAAATCTGGAACTTCACTCTGCCCATATATCCCTCGAAGGTCTTCACGTGGTCGCTGTAGATGGCGTCCCAACCTTTCTCCACGGCCTTGCTGATGCGGCTGGCTGCCTCGGCTGCCACGTCGCTGTAGAGTCCGTTGCATGCTTCCGTATTTGGGTTGTAGTCGGTCAGCGCGGCGAGCAGCAGTATTACTTCGTTGGTGTTGTTGATTCTGATGCCGTCTTCGCTGCTTGTGATGACAGCTGCCTCGTCGTTGCTGACCACTCTGAACGTGGTGTTGTAGCTCACGGTGGTCAGCTTGCCGCCAAACGACGCCGTGCCGTTTGCGCTGTAGGTGGGGTTGGAGGCGCTGATGTCGGCTCCTGGCTCATACGAGAACTTGAGGTCGAGCAACTGGTCGCCCTCTGCCTTGTACTGTACTGCTATCACCTGGTCGTTGGTCGACGAGAGGTATCTGCGGGTGTAGGTGGTGGTGCCCGAAGCGTTGGTGAAGTTCACGCCTGCCGTACCGTTCTCTATGTCGAGGTATCTCACGTAGTTCTTGGCCATGTGGTCGGTGGAGTAGTCGAAGTCCGAACTCATGTTAGCCACCTTCACGCTGCCGAAGTTCTTGTACTGGCCGTACGAACCCATGTTGTTGGGACCGCCGGTCCACAGGGTCTTCTCGTTGAATTGTATCTCGTCGGTTGCCACGCCGCCGAAGAGGCTGGCGCCCAATTGTCCGTTGCCTATCGGGAGCGAATATTCCATCCAGGTGTTGCTCACCTCGGTCAGGGTGGCGGGCTTGTTGTACCACAGTGTCAGGTCGTGCTCGCCGGTGAAAGACGTGGCGCCCTCCACCTTGTAGTCGGAGTAGGTCATCTTGTCGGGGCTCACAAAGGTGATGGGGTTGTTGGGATCGGCTGTGGCCCAGAGTCCCACGTAGTGGCCCTTGGTCGCGCCCTCCCACTGGTTGAAGTAGGCGTTGGCGGTGGTCACCGCATTGGCCTTGATTTCCCACGCCGGGGCGTAGGTGCTGTTTGTGGTCTCTACCAGCGAGAAACCGCCCTCATATTGTGTGTCCGTTCCAGTGCACAGACGTGCGTTGTCGCCGGTGCCGCTGATATATGCGTAGTTGCCCAGCTTGCTCACTAGCTGGAAGTTGGAGGCGGTGCCCACAAACTTCCACAACTGGCCGTCTACCGGGTCAGCGGATGCCAGCGTGGCGTTGTTGCCAGCGCCGTTGTCCACGATGGTGTTGCTGCCGTTGGAGAAGAGCAGGAAGTACCAGTTCTCCTGTGTGTCGTCCGAGAATCTCGGAGTCACCGACTGCGCCAGCACAAAGTTCAGTCCGTTGTTGGTGTCGCCCACGTTGTACTCGCCGAGGTTGACTCCAGCCGACGAGCCGCCCCACTGGTTCATGCTCAGGCTGGCGGTTGTGCGCTGTATCTCCCAGCAGCTCGAGCCGTTCACCAGGCGCAGGGCTACCGACGAGCTCGTCGACGCGCAGAATCTGCTGCTGCTTGAGGAGTAGTTGACGTAGTTGCCCTTCTTGCTCACCAGCGTGAAGTTGTCCTTCGTGCCAAACAGCGCCCACTTCATGTCGTCCGAACTGGCCTTGTCGGCAGTGGTCAGCAGACCGTTGTTTGTGCCAGGATCCTTCAGGCAGTGGCTGCCTTTCGTAAACTGTATGTAATACCAGATGGTGTCTCCGCCTGCTGTGGAGAACTCGGGCAAGGTGCCTTGGCCCTTAATCGCAACTGCAGCAAGTAGTAGGGAGACTGCAAAGAGATAGATCTTTTTCATGGTTGCTGAAAAATTTTGTTTTTTGATAATTGTGGCAAAGATAGTGCTTTTTTTGGGGTGGGGCAAGGAAAAAGGGCACTTATCGCTCCGGGGGTAGGATTTCTTTGGGTCTGCTGCGTCAAAAACCGCTTTTTATTGCTACTTTTGCAACTCGCTAACATATTATTATTTTGGAAGAAACTGTTTAATTGAATATGAACAAGAACACTATCATCGGAATGCTGCTCATCGCTGCCGTCATCATTGGCTTTGGCATGCTCAACACTCCGTCACAAGAGGAAATCAACGCCCAAAGGGCTGCCGACAGCATCGCTACCGAACAGCTGGCTCGTTCTGAGATGAAGGAACAGATGACTAAAGACAGCATCGCGGCTGCACGCCAGGACACCGCGGCGCTCGACACTGCCTCGCTCTTCGGCGTCTCCATGCACGGCAAGAGCCAAGTGCTGACTCTCCAGAACGACCTCGTAAAACTCGACGTCAACACTCACGGCGGCGTGATCTCCAAGGCTGTCCTCAAGACGTTCAAGAACCAGCAGAAGAAACCGGTGGTGCTGTTCGACGAAAGCAACTCCCGACTCAACTTCGTGCTCGAGGCTAAGAACGAGAATATCAATACCGAGGACCTCTACTTCACTCCATCCAACGTCACCGACTCTACCGTCACGCTCGTGGCGTCTGCAGCCGACGGCGGCGAACTGGTCATCGACTATTGCCTCCATCCGGGCACTTACATGGTAGACATGACGGTCAACGGCAGCAAGGGCCTCGACAAGCACTTCTCGCCGGGCAACCGCTCGCTGCTCTTGGAGTGGTCTGACTCGCTCACCCAGCAGGAGCGCGGCTACAAGTTCGAACAGCAGCGCTCTTCCATTACTTATAAGGAGAAGGGCGAAAGCACCGACTATGTGCGCGCCGAGACAGAAAATGAGGAACAGCTCGAGGAGACGCTCGACTGGGTGGCTTTCAAAAACCAGTTCTTCAGCTACGTGCTCATCAGCTACAACGACTTCAAGGACGCTACCGTCACCACCACGCCTATGGAGAAGGGCTCCGGCTACCTCTCTTACTACACGGCGCGCATGAAGACGCAGTTCGACCCCAGCGGCAAGACGCCTACTAAGATGCAGTTCTACATCGGCCCCAACAAGTACCGCCTGCTGCAGCACATGAACAACTACACGCTCGACGGCCGCGACCTCGGACTCGAAGAACTGGTCTACCTCGGATGGCCGCTCTTCAGGTACATCAACCGCTACATCACCATCTACCTCTTCGACGGTCTCACCTCCATCGGCTTGTCCATGGGCATGGTGCTGCTCGTCATCACCATCATCCTGAAGATTCTGGTTTACCCCGCCACCAAGAAGAGCTTCATGTCGAGCGCCAAGATGAGGGTGCTCCGACCCAAGGTGGACGAGATAGCCAAGAAATATCCCAACCAGGAGGACGCGCTCAAGAAGCAGCAGGAGACGATGCAGCTCTACAGCCAGTACGGCGCCAATCCGATGGGCGGCTGCCTGCCTATGCTCATTCAGATGCCTATCTGGATTGCCATGTTCAACTTCGTGCCTAACTCCATCGAACTGCGCCAGCAGCCGTTCCTCTGGGCCGACGACCTCTCCACCTACGAGAACATTCTGACCTGGGACAAGTCCATCTGGCTCATCGGCGACCACCTCAGCATCTTCTGCGTGCTCTTCTGCGCCAGCAACTTGCTCTACTCCTGGCTCACCATGCGCCAGCAGCGCGACTCCATGGCGATGCAGCAGGCGGGACAGATGAAGATGATGCAGTGGATGATGCTGCTCATGCCTGTCATGTTCTTCTTCATCTTCAACGACTACGGCTCGGGACTCAACTACTACTACTTCATCTCGCTCCTCGGCTCGGCCGTCACCATGTGGTTCCTCCGCTGGCGCACCGACGACGCCAAACTGCTCGCCAAACTTGAGGAGAACTACCGCAAGAACAAGGACAACCCCAAGAAGATGAGCACCATGGCTGCACGCCTCAAGGCTATGCAGGAGATGCAGGAACGCCAACAGCAGCAGATGAAGAACCGCCGCTAATATATTACCGCAAGGGGCAAGACCTGACCGACAGGCTTGCCCCTTACGAAATATCCAGCCCCTCCGTCCCACTCCCCAAAAGATTGACATACCTTATTATATATATATGAAGACAGCATTGAAGAGATTTTTGTTTTTGCTGCTGGTTATGAATTATGCAGTTATGGTAAAGTCTGGCAACAACGATACTTCTGATTTCATCGGACGCACCACCCCGGCGCTCAAGTCTGACCTCCTCACGCCCGAGACGCTCTGGGCGATGGGCAGGATTGGCGGCGCCCACATGTCGTCCGACGGCAAGATGATGGTTCACAACGTGACTTACTACAGCGTGGAGCAAAACAAGAGCCACTCCATTCTCTATCTCACGGACTTCGACTCCTGCAAGGTCACCCAACTCACTCATTCCTCCGACTCCGAGAGCAACGCGGTCTTCATCTGCCACGACTCGCGCCTCCTTTTCTGCAGCAAGGGACAGATCTGGACCATGGCGCTCGACGGCACGGACCGCCGCCCCGTCACTACCACTAAGTCCGGCGTAGACATTGAGGACTTCCTCCTCTCGCCCGACGGGCAGAGGATAGTGCTGGTGCGCCAAGTAGACACTCACGCCTCCATCCAGCAGAATCCCTCCGACCTCCAGAAGTCCACTGGCATGGTCATCAACGATATGATGTACAAACACTGGGACCACTTCGTCAAGACCATCCCGCACCCCTTCTTGGCGACTTTCTCCGTCGATGGAGTGGGGGAGGAGACTGACCTCCTCGAGGGCACTGCCTTCGAGTGCCCATCGCTGCCCTTCGGCGGCGTCGAGGAACTGTCCTGGAGCCCCGACAGCAAAAAACTGGCGTATGCCTGCCGCAAAAAGACGGGCCGCGCCTACTCGGTGTCTACCGATACCGATATTTTCCTGTATGATTTAACTAACGGCACAACCACTAACCTCTGCAAGCCAGAAGGTTATGTGGAGCCTGAGTCCGACTGCACCATCACGCTCGAGAACCAAAAGCTCAACGACAGCCTCGACACCAATCCGGGCTACGACCAGCAGCCGCAGTTCTCGCCCGACGGCAGCCATATCGCCTGGACGTCCATGGCGCGCGGCGGCTACGAGAGCGACCGCGCTCGCCTCTGTGTGATGGACTTGGCGACTGGCAAGAAAACTTATGTCACCGAGTCTTTCGAATCGGGCGTCGACACTTATTGCTGGGCCGCCGACGGCAAGTCACTGTTCTTCACCGGCACTTGGCACGGCACCACTCAGGTCTACAGCGCCAGCCTCGACGGCAAGGTTGCCAAACTCACCGACGGCGACTACGACTACTCGCTCTGCCAGACTTTCCCCGACGGTCGCCGGCTGCTCCTGAAGCGCCGCTCCATGAGCGAGGCTGACGAACTCTTCATCCTCGACTTGGCAGCGCGCAACGGCAAGAACCTCTCTCGCGCCACTCACGAAAACGACCGCTTCTTCGAGTCGCTCTCCATGGGCGACGTCACCGAACGCTGGGTCACCACCGTCGACGGCAAGCAGATGCTCTGCTGGGTGGTCTATCCGCCTCACTTCGACGCCGCCAAGAAATATCCCGTCCTGCTCTTCTGCGAGGGCGGACCGCAGAGCGCCGTGAGCCAGGCGTGGAGCTACCGCTGGAACTTCCAGCTCATGGCTGCCAACGGCTACATCGTCATTCTGCCCTCGCGCCGCGGAGTGCCGGGCTTCGGCATGGAGTGGCTCGAGGAAATCAGCGGTGACTACACGGGTCTCTGCATGCAGGACTACCTCTCTGCCATCGACGATATCGCCAAGGAGCCCTACGTAGACAGCGACCGCCTTGGTTGCGTGGGCGCCAGCTTCGGCGGCTATTCCGTATACTGGCTCGCCGGCCACCACGAGGGACGCTTCAAGGCGTTCATCGCCCACGACGGCATCTACAACACTCAGCAGCAGTACGTCGAGACCGACGAACTCTGGTTCCCCAACTGGGACATGAAGGGTGCGCCCTGGCGCCACGACGCCGGACTGTCGCGCAAGGTGTTCGAAGACTCTCCCCACCTCAGCGTCGACAAGTGGGACACGCCCATCCTGTGCATCCACGGCATGCTTGACTACCGCATTATGTTCACCCATGCTGAGTCGGCCTTCCAGGCTGCCACGCTCCGCGGCATTCCTGCTCAGCTGCTCCTCTTCCCCGACGAGAACCACTGGGTGCTCAAACCGCAAAACGGCATTCTCTGGCAGCGCACTTTCTTCGGGTGGCTCGACCGCTGGCTCAAGTAATCACCCTGTCTAAGCGGCAAGAGAGACACTCCCGATGCTTTCTGTTCTCATTCCTGTCTACAACTACGACTGCACTGAGCTGGTTCGCGAACTGGCTCACTCTTGCACGCTGGCTAAAGTGCCTTACGAGATTATTCTCGGCAACGACTGCAGCACCGACGCCGCCACGCTCCAGTCGCTGGCGCAGTTGGAGCAATTGGATCATTGCTGCGTCCTCCACAAAGAGCACAACATAGGCAGGGCGTTTATCCTCAACGAGATGTCATCGCTTGCCCGTTTCCCCTTCTTGCTTATCATAGACAGCGACGCCCGCCTGGCCAACGACAATTTCATAGAGACCTACGTTCATGCCGCCACCAGCCACGACGTGGTATGCGGAGGCATAGTGGTGCGCGAGTCCGACCGCTCCGCCGACAACCTCCTGCGCTACCGCTACGAGCACGCCGCCACCAAGTCGCGCGCCCTGGCTTACCGCCTCAAGCACCCCTACGAGAAGTTCAGCACCTTCAACCTCCTCATACGCAAGGCGGTCTTCTCCACTATTCGCTTCGATTCCCACTGCTCGCAGTACGGCTACGAAGACACGGTGCTGGGTCTCGACCTCATGCGCAACAACATTCCCGTACTGCATATCAACAACCCCCTCGTCCACACCGGCATCGACAGCAACGGGTCGTTCATTGCCAAGACCAACCAGTCGCTGGAGGTGCTCGCCAACCTCGACTCCTTCTATCAGCGCCACATACGCCTCTCACGTGTGGCGCTTTCTCTCCAGCGCCGCCACCTCCTCTGGCTGCCGGTGCTCTGGCACCGCCTCTTCGGTGGGGTAGAGCGCCGTCTGCTCATGCGCTGCCCCGGCGTCTTCCTGTTCTGGCTCTACAAGCTCGGACGCTTCAGCTGCCAGCTGCGCCGTCGCGCGTCATCACAATGATGTATATATAATAAGGTATATATATAAATAAGGTATATGGAGAAAAATAAAAAGGTTGTACCGGTGGATGTGATGAAACTCCATGAAATAAAGGATTTGAGGGTCCCCATACTGCGGGTTTCCAACTCGAGGGGAGGCATGCCGTTGGCATGAGGAACGGTCTCGGAAATGAAGTGTTAAATTGACGAGTATCCCAATCAGACCGATACAACCAATGCAAAGGTACTATTTAATTCAATACACCGACATGAAAGTATAGCGATTTTTTGCAAAAACTTTTGCCTCTAACTGTCCCCCGCACGGGCGGACGCAATTTTTTATCATAATGTTCAAATCAAATTCATTCAAGAAACCGGTCATCGTGTTTCATCAGTTCAACGGCAAACGCTACTCGGCGTTTTGCAGCATGAAGAAGGAGATACGCATCGGGGTGCTCGCAGCCGCCACTCTGGCTATGGCGCACAACGACGCGCTGGCTACCCGCCCTGACACTCTCCTCACTGCCCAAGACCCCAAGTCCGAACTGAGCGTAGACCTCGACGAGACACTCATCACCGGTACGCAGCTCCCCATGTCTGCCAAGCGGGCGTGGAGCAAAGTGGCGGTCATCACACGCCAGGAGATCGAACGGGCCAAGTGCCAAACCATCAACGACATCCTCAAACTCTGCCCTGAGGTCGACGTGCGGCAGCGCGGAGCCATGGGCGTGCAGACGGACCTCTCGCTGGGCGGCGGCACCTTCGACCAGGTGTCCATCCTGCTCAACGGCATCAACATCAACAATCCGCAAACGGGACATCTCAGTGCCGATTTCCCGGTCGCCATGAGCGACATCGAGCGCATCGAAATTCTCAACGGGGCTTCCGCCCGCACCTTCGGCAGCCAGGCACTCAACGGAATCATCAATATCATCACGCGCACCGAACCTTCCTCCAACCTGGGCGCTCACCTCGAGGCAGGCTCCTACGGCACCATGGGAATAGGTGCCCACGCCAACATCTCCACAAAGGGAATACGCAACCGGCTTTCTACTGACTACCTGCGCACCGACGGCGCTGTTGCCAACAGCCAGTTCGGACGCCACCGCCTCTTCTATCAAGGCCGCTATGCCGACGACTCCAACTCGCTCTCTTGGTTTGCCGCCTACAGCAACCAGCGCTACGGAGCCAACACTTTCTACTCCGCCAAGTACTCCAACCAGTGGGAGGAGGACCAGCGCTACATGGCTGCGGTCTCCGGTGAGTCCCACATCGGCAAAATCAAACTGCAGCCCTCGGCTTCGTTTACCAGAAACTACGACCACTTTCAACTCATCCGCCACTCGTCGACGGGCGAGAACTACCACCGCACGGACGTCAGCACCCTTCGCCTCACCGGCAGCGGCAGTTGGCTGCTCGGCACTACGGCGCTGGGAGTGGAACTGCGCCACGAAGGCATCCTCTCCACCAACCTCGGCAGGCCCCTCGACGACGACCAGCAGGTGCGCATCGAACATAAGTCCAACCTCTATTATGACCACCGCGACAACCGCACCAACACCAGTGCCTTCGTTGAGCATGTCGTTTCGTTCCGCGGACTGGTGGCAAACATCGGACTCATGGCAAACCGCAACACGTCCGTCGACGAGCGCTACCGCCTCTATCCGGGCGTAGACATCGGCTACACGCTCTCCCCGCGGCTCCGCCTCTTCTGCTCGTGGAACAAATCCATGCGCATGCCCACCTTCACCGACCTCTACTATAAGTCGCCCACACAGGAGGGCAACGTAGGGCTCAAGCCCGAACAACTCTCCACCGTCAAACTGGGTGCCGACTACTCCGGTGCCCTCGTCTCCGCCAGCCTCTACGGCATCTACCGCCACGGCACCCACATGATAGACTGGGTCATGTACACCCCCGACGACATCTACCACTCCGCCGCTTTCCGGCTCGACAACTGGCAACTGGTGGCGAGCGCCACCCTCAACCTCGCCCGCGCCCTGGCCGGTCAGAAGGTCCTCAAGACCCTCTGCCTCGCCTATATATTTAATGTACAGGAGCGCCACGACGACACCCACATCTACCAGTCCAACTACGCCCTCGACTACCTGCGCCACAAATTCACCGCCTCGCTCGACCACGCCATCTGCCGCAACCTCACCGCCACGTGGTTCCTCCGCTGGCAGCAGCGCCGCGGCACCTATCTCGACTACACCGGCGCCACCGCCACCCAGCGAGCCTACCGTCCCTACACCCTCCTCGACCTCAAGCTCAACTGGACCCGCCCCACCTACACCCTCTACGCCTCCCTCGAGAACCTCCTCGCCCGCCGCTACTACGACCTCGGCTCCGTCCCCCAACCCCGCTTCACCTTCCTCCTCGGCGCCACCTGCCAACTATAGCCACAAAAAAGGGATACCTCACAAACGAGGTATCCCTTTTTTTGTGTTTTATGTTTTATGTTATGTATTCCCATCCCTTATTCTCTGTCATTCGCTTTATTCTTGGCCCCTTTTTTTCAATGCCGTTAGTCACTCCACGTTTCCGTCCTAGGAAACAATATCTGTGTAAATCTTGGTTATCAGTGTTCGAAATATAAAAACCACGAATCACACGAATCTCACG
>CAVGQS010000072.1:0-12278 GCA_963631415.1 Lactococcus garvieae
GGACAGCAATCGTTTATAATAGATTGCTCGCTTGAGTTTTAGCGGACAGCAATGACTCCTAAAGCATTGCGCCACCTCGTTTCATCAGGCAAGGACTTTATTTCATCAGACAAGGACTTCTCTTCATCAGAGAGCCACCGGGCGTTCCCGTTTCCGCGGAAACGGATAGCCTTTCCTGCATAAACGGCTAACCGTTTCCATGGAAATGGCTAACCGTATCTGACGGTCCGGAAAAGTTAAGTCCGCACGAGATGAGCGCAAGTGCTTCTCTGATGAACCGAAGTCCTACTTTTTTCAACTGAGGTGATTTTCCCCTTAGCGGCGGGCGAAAAAGCTAGCGTGATGCCGGTGAAATGTGCTGCCGCTTTGGTGCGGCCTAGATTTGTTGTCCTGAGCTGGTGTTTTGCAGTCCTAAAGTGTTAACTTTGCATCATGTTATCCGTAGAAAACCTAAAGGTTGAGTTCGGCGCAGAGCCGTTGTTTAAGGATGTCTCTTTTGTTGTGAACGACAAGGAAAGGGTTTGCCTTGTGGGGCGTAATGGCGCCGGTAAATCCACCTTGCTCAAGATGATAGCTGGTCTGGCGACGCCGTCGGAGGGCAAGATTGCCATGCCGCAGGAAACCACAGTGGGATATCTTCCTCAGGTCATGAAAATCAGCGACAGTCGGACCGTGCTTGAAGAAACCGAATTGGCTTTTGGACATCTGAAGGAGTTACAGGAAGAATATGACAAAGTCAACAAACAGCTCTGCACCTCAACTGATTATGAGTCGGCAGAATATGGTGCGCTGATAGAGAAGGCTTCTGTCCTGCAAGAACGGCTGCAAATGTCGGGTATAAACAGTTTTAAGTCCGATACGGAGCGCACCCTCGTGGGCTTGGGCTTCAAGAGAGAGGACTTTGGGAGACCCACATCGGAGTTCAGTGGGGGATGGAGAATGCGCATAGAGTTGGCGAAGATTCTTCTGAAGAAGCCCGACTTGTTGTTGCTTGACGAGCCAACCAACCATTTGGACATTGAATCAATTCTGTGGCTCGAAAATTTCTTGCGCAAGGAGAGCCGAAGCAGCGTAGTGCTGGTAAGCCACGACCGCGCGTTTCTTAACAATGTGACAAGCCGTACGCTTGAGATATCGTGCGGTCGCATCGTTGACTACAAGGTGAAGTACGACGATTATGTGAAACTTAGGGCAGAGCGTAGGGCTCAGCAACTCAGGGCGTATGAAAACCAGCAAAAAGAAATAGCAGACATCAAGGCTTTTGTGGAAAGGTTCCGCTATCAGGCTACCAAGGCCGTGCAGGTGCAAAGCCGACTGAAACAGTTGGAGAAGATGGTTCCTGTTGAAATTGACGAGATAGACAGGTCTACGCTCCGCCTTCGCTTCAACGTGCCGTCGCGCAGTGGGGACTATCCTCTTATTTGTAAAGGACTGACTAAGAACTATGGTGAACACAACGTGTTCCGCAACATTGACCTTACTATCAAGCGCGGCGAAAAGGTGGCGTTTGTAGGTCGCAACGGCGAGGGCAAATCCACTTTTGTGAAGTGCATAATGGGGCAGATCGACTATGAGGGCGAACTGACGACTGGACACAATGTGGAAGTTGGATATTATGCTCAAAACCAAGCCCAGTTGCTTGACGAGACGCTGACTGTTTATGAAACCATAGACCATGTTGCTACGGGCGATGTGAGACTGAAAATCAACGATATTCTCGGTGCCTTTATGTTCGGTGGCGAGAAGTCGGAGAAAAAAGTAGGGGTGTTAAGCGGCGGAGAGCGCAGCCGCCTGGCGATGATAAAACTGCTGTTGCAACCAGTGAACTTCCTTATCCTTGACGAGCCGACCAACCACCTTGACATGAACAGCAAGGATGTTCTCAAGGAGGCAATTCGCAAGTTTGAGGGCACAGTGCTGGTGGTCAGCCACGACCGCGATTTCCTCGACGGACTTGTAGACACGGTCTATGAATTCAAGAACCACGGCATGAGGGAACGCATAGGTGGTATCAAGGATTTTCTGCCTGGCGGAGAACCTTCGGAAAACGCTGCAGGTGTTGACGAAAAGAAAAAGCCCAGTGCCCCGTGTAAATCACAGCAGTCCTATGAACAGCAAAAAGAACTGAAGCGGAAAAAGAACAAGATAGAAAAGCGGGTTGCCGAACTGGAGAATCTTATTTCCGAGCTTGAAGCAGATATCAAGTCGCTTGAACAGCAGATGGAAAATTCTGGAGCTGTCGCCGACATGTCTTTGTTTGAGAAACACAGGGATAAGTCTGAGCAGTTGCAGAACTGCATGACGTCCTGGGAACAAGCTTCACAGGAGCTGGAGGATGTTTCAAATGAGATACAATGACCAACTAAAGTTGCTATGTTATACCTTCCCAAATCTCACCCGCTGTTGTCCAAGCTGGCAAGCTTGGGCATTGACGCTACTGACGCTGTTCCTGCAGAAGACGAAAACGTGCGCAGAATAGTAATACTCAACCTGATGCCACAAAAGCAAGAGGCGGAAGAGGAATACTACACCATGATTGGCGAGGCGAATGTGCACATTCAGATTGTTCTTGCCAAGATGAGCGGCTTGAAGTACAAAACAACTCCCCAAGAATATATGGACGCCTTCTATACCGACATTGCTCAAATAATGAGCAGCTCTCGCTGCTATGACGGACTGATTGTGACAGGCGCTCCGCTTGAGCAATATGACTACGAAGACGTGAGATATTGGGGGCAACTGCACGAGGTCTATAGGTGGAGCCTTAACAATGTGCGCACAACTCTCAATGTGTGTTGGGGCGCTTTTGCGTCATTGAAGATTTTCTTCAATATCAACAAGTATTGGACTGACAAGAAGTTGTTTGGCTTGTATGAACACCACTTGTGTGAAGGCGGCGTTCCGCTTCTGAAAGGCATTCCGCAAAAGTTGATGATTCCTATTAGTCGTCAAATTACATTCAGCCGGAGTGAGATTTTGTCAGAGCCAAAAGTGCGTTTGCTGATAGACCAAGAGGAGACTGGACCTGAACTTGCGATAGCATGGTATGGCCGTCAGATTTTCGCCAATGGTCATCTGGAGTATGCCGACGGCAGGCTGGCCTTTGAATACCAGCGCGACCTGGCAAAGGGATCAGACATTGATAAACCCGTCAACTACTTCGTTGACGATGACCCGTCTAAGGGGATTAATTCTTGTTGGCACACTGCTGGCAAGACCTTCTACCATAATTGGATTAAGGACTATGTCTGCAACGACGGTCTGAAGATTGTTCCTATTGACATAGACTTCAAATCGTAGCCTATGGCAAGGGAACTTGAGTTGTTGTCGCCAGCCCGCAATGCCGACATCGGCATTGAGGCTATCAATAGTGGGGCTGACGCTGTCTATATTGGCGCTTCTGCTTATGGGGCGCGCAGCATGGCTGCGAATTCCGTTGAGGACATTAAGAGGCTTGTAGACTACGCCCATATTTTTGGAGCCAGGGTTTATGTGACGCTCAATACAATCCTTTACGATGACGAGCTGGCCTCTGCGCAAAACCTGGCTAAGTCACTCTCTGGGGTTGGCGTAGACGCTCTGATAGTTCAAGATTACGCACTGCTCGGCATGCGGCTTGACTTGCCGCTTCATGCGAGTACGCAGATGGACAACCGCACTGTTGACAAGGTTAAGCTACTCAAAGAATTAGGGTTCGAGCAAGTGGTGCTTGCCAGAGAATTGGGACTGGAACAAATTAGAGAAATCCACGCTCAGTGCCCTGATGTGTCGCTCGAGGCTTTTGTGCATGGCGCATTGTGTGTTAGCTATAGTGGAAAATGCTATGCGTCGCAGTTCTGTTTCGGACGCAGTGCCAACCGTGGCGAATGTGCCCAGTTTTGCAGGCTGTCATTTGACTTGGAGGACAAGCACGGAAATGTTTTGGTCAAGGACAGGCATCTGCTGTCGCTGAAGGACATGAGCCGGTCTGCGCATATCGAAGAGATGGCAGATGCTGGCGTAAGCTCGTTCAAAATTGAGGGGCGGTTGAAGGATGTCGTTTATGTGAAAAATGTGACGGCGTATTATCGCAAAATAATCGACGAACTGATATCTAGGCGGTCTGAGGATTACCAACGCAGTTCAAACGGGTGCTGTAAGGTTGGCTTTGAACCGGATTTGAACAAAACTTTTAATCGTGGATATACTGAGTATTATCTGTCGCAGATAAGAGACGACGTGCTGTCGATGAATTCTCCTAAGTCAACCGGAGAGTTTGTCGGTATGGTGGTTAAGAAAGGGCCAAACTTCGTTGTGACGGACGGAAAAACGGAATTCAGCAACGGCGACGGGGTGTGTTTCTTTGACGCAGGCAACAAACTTTGCGGATGTCGAGTGAATAGGGTGGAGGGCAATAAGTTGTTTTTGTACCCATTTCCAAAAGGGATAAAGTTGAGCACACGATTGTTCAGAAACAAAGACGTGCAGTTCGAGAACAGCGTGAATAAAACGAGATGTTGCAGATTCTTGTGGGTGTCAGTCACTGTAAGTTCTGTGGAAGGCGGATTTAGGCTTTTTGCTGAAACGCAAGACAAATGCAACGCAGAGTTGAGAGTTGACGCCGAAAAGGAACTCGCCCGCAGTTCACAGCGCGAGAGAATTGCTGCAGAACTGCGCAAGTGCGCTTTGGCTTACTTCAAAATTGGCAATGTCGTTGTGGACTTTGACAACGAATACTTTATACCGATGTCCGCGTTGGCGCAGTGGCGCAAGACGCTTTATGGCATATTGTCGGATAAGATTTCCGCAGCCAACTATCCGCGAAGGTCAACAAAACAACTTGACCTTTCCGTAAAAGTTGACGGTAGCAGCCTAGAGCCTAATGACTACACCATGAACATAAGCAACAAGTTGGCAACAAAAGTGTGTTCGGAGAAACTCGGCATTGATGTCAAGGAACCGGCTCTGGAAACATTTGCGGCTAGTGGCATAGGTCGTCCGATAACCTTGATGAAGTGCAAATACTGCTTGCGCTACGCATTAGGTCAGTGTTTGCGAAACCCAAAGGATAGCGTCAAACAGAAGCTCTCTTGGCCGCATCTGCCTGGTGAGCTGAGACTTTCCCTTCCTGACGGTCGAAAGTTCCCTTTGGCCTTTGATTGCCAAAATTGCGAAATGACAGTGAAAAGCAATTGAAAATATTGGAGATATGAGAAGATTCAGAATGCAATTCTGTAAGACGGCAATCGTTTTGGTTGCCGCATGTGCTGTCGCTTGCATGTGGAGCTGCAAGTCGGAACGCAGCACTGTGTGCAGTGACTGGGTTCTCACACAAGCCCAGAGAGACTCGGTAGCCTTTAGCCGTTGTCATCACTACAACACCGGCACAAATTTTGTTCTCAAAGCAGACTCGTTGGCACTATATTCGCATCCGGCAGTATGGGGTGTAAAGGAGGATTCTGTACCAGTCAGTTTTGCGTTGAAACAAGGCGATGACTTTGTAGTGGCAGATATATTCCGTCCAGACGTCAAAGAGGAAGCGTCCTCTGACAGCGTGTGGCTGTGCTTGGTTGCCGACGGAACACATTTGGGTTGGATCGGCGAGAAAGCAATGCTTGAAATCTCGTCGCCAATTTCACCTATATCGCAGTTCATATATACTTTTAGCGACACTCGTGCCAGTGTGTTTGCAATATTGGCGGCACTTATGGCGATTGTTGCCTGCTACTGCAAATACAAGCGCGTGTCGCTGTGGTTTGTGCATTTCAGAGATATTTCGTCGTTTTATGCTTGCGCCTTCACAGTGGCCATATCAACGGCGTCTATGATTTACGCCACATTGCAGAAGTTTGCGCCAGAGGTTTGGACTGTGTATTATTTCAATCCCTCGCTTAATCCGCTAAACCATCCTGCACTTATTTCAGCATTTTTGGTTATGGTATGGCTCAGCATATTGTTTTTGTTGTCTGTGGCTTATGATGTCATTTACAAAGTTCCGTTCTTTTCTGCTCTGTCCTACGTGTTGTCTTTGGTGTGCATCGGTTGTGTGGTTTATGTAATACTTTCGTATACGGTTGAATACTACGTTGGCTATGTCCTTTATGTCCTATATGTTGTGTTCTCTGTGGTAGGATTCGCCAGGACTAGGACGCAGATGGCCAAGACAAAACATTGACATATTCCCATAAATGCAAAGTCTAGTGCGTCTACTGGCCAAAAACCTTTGAAGAGTGGAAATTTGTTAATAAATTTGCAGATAAATGTAAAAGAGATAATTATGTGTGACAATAGTACAGCCAAGGTGCAAAAGAAGAGCCTTAACTTTATAGAGGAAATCGTTGAAAAAGACCTTGCCGAGGGCAAAAACGGAGGCAGGATTCAGACGCGTTTCCCGCCTGAGCCCAACGGCTATCTGCACATTGGCCACGCCAAGGCCATCGCCCTGGATTTCGGAATTGCCCAAAAGTACGGCGGTGTGTGCAATCTTAGGATGGACGACACCAATCCACAAAAGGAAGACCTGGAGTTTGTCGAGGCCATCAAGAAAGATATAGAGTGGCTGGGATTTAAGTGGGGAAATATCTACTATGCTTCCGACTATTTCCAAAACTTGTGGGACTTGGCAGTAGAGCTGATTAAAGAAGGCAAAGCCTATGTTGACGAACAGACGGCGGAAGAGATAGCGCAGCAAAAAGGCACTCCTACAGTTCCGGGACAAAACTCTCCATATAGAGACAGGCCTGTCAGCGAAAGCCTTGAGTTGTTCGAGAAGATGAATTCAGGCAACATTCAGCCTGGCAAAATGGTGTTGCGTGCTAAAATTGACATGGCAAACTCCAACATGCACTTCCGCGACCCGATTTTGTACAGAGTCCTCAATATTCCGCATTGGCGTACTGGCTCTAAGTGGAATGCTTATCCGATGTACGACTTCACTCATGGCCAAACAGACTACTGGGAGGGCGTGACTCATTCGCTCTGCACGCTGGAATTCGTGAGCCACCGGCCACTTTACAGCCTTTTTGTAGACTGGGCTAAGCAGGCTGGGGGAGACGACCAGCCGCTTGACGACAATAGACCAACGCAGATTGAGTTTAACAAGCTCAATCTTACCCACATACTCCTCTCAAAAAGAAATTTGCTTGAGCTGGTAAAGAACGGGGTGGTGAACGGCTGGGACGATCCGCGCATGCCGACCATTTGCGGATATCGCCGCAGAGGCTATTCGCCCGAGGGCATCTTGTCCTTCATCGACAAGATAGGCTATACGAAGTTCGATGCACTCAACCAGATGTCTTTGTTCGAAAGTGCGGTTAGAGACGATTTGAACAAGAGGGCTCTTAGGGTCAGCGCTGTTATAAATCCTGTAAAACTGGTTTTGACGAATCTCCCAGAAGACACCGTTGAAGTCTATAGCGTGGCCAACAATCCCGAAAATCCTGATGACGGAACTCACGAAATAGAGTTCTCCCGCGAGTTGTGGATAGAGCGGGATGACTTCATGGAAGACGCACCGAAAAAGTTCTTCCGACTTGGGCCGGGCAAGCAGGTGCGCTTGAAGAATTCATACATAATTCAGTGCCCAGAGGAAAATTATTGCAAGAAGGACGCAGACGGCAACATAGTGGAAATATATGCTGAGGCGGTGCCTGAAACAAAGACCGGCCAACTGAACTGCAATATGAAGATCAAAGGTAAGACTATACATTGGGTTTCCTGTAACCATTGTGTTGAGGCTGAGGTTCGTAACTATGACCGTCTGTGGCTCGTGGAGAACCCACGCGATGAAGTAGCCGCCTATTCAAAAGAACACGACAATGTCAGGGGCATCGAGGCTATGAGACCTTTCTTGAACCCCAACTCGCTTGAAACACGAAAGGCTTACGTCGAGAAATGGTTGCAGACGCGCAAACCGCTGGAGTATTTGCAGTTCCAGCGAATAGGTTACTACACCCTTGACTACGATTCTAGCCCAGAGAGGCTCGTCTTTAACCGGACAGTGGGCCTTAAAGACAATTGGTCTAAGAAGTGAGAAACCATTTTCCTTAGTTTATCCTTAACATCCCGCTAACTAGTTATGATGGAGTTTTTTTACAGCCTTGCAGAGCAGCTGGACTATTTCTATGTTACCCTTCTCATGGCAGTGGAGAGTTCGTTCATTCCATTCCCCAGTGAAGTGGTCGTTCCGCCAGCGGCCTACATGGCTGCCGAAGGCCACATGAATGTATATCTTGTTGTTGTCTTCGCAACTTTGGGCAGTATCATCGGTGCTATTGTTAATTATGTCTTGGGCTTGTATTTGGGTAGGCCCTTGGTCTACAGGTTTGCAGAAAGCAGGGTAGGGCATCTGTGCTTGCTGAACAAAAAGAAGATACAGCAGGCCGAGGCCTATTTCGACAAACACGGCGTGACGGCAACACTGGTCGGCCGCTTGGTTCCCGGCATTCGCCAACTCATTTCCATACCTGCCGGCTTGGCAAAGATGAATTTTTTGAAATTCTGCATTTACACTGCCCTGGGTGCTGGAGCGTGGAACATAGTTCTGGCTGCAATTGGCTATTACCTGCATTCTGTAGTGCCCAAGGACAAACTGCTCGATACGGTAAAGCAGTACGAGGCGCCTATCACGTATTTCATACTCGCTGTCATCGCAGTCGCAATACTTTGTGTCTGCATCAAGAAGTATAGGGCAAAAGCCAAGGGAAACGCTGCGCCGTCCGACGACCAACAAGACACATCGTGCAAATAAAGAATGTAAAATATGAGTCCAGCGCAATTAGTGTAGACAAGTGCGTCAACACCAATCTGCCAGAGTTCGCCTTTATTGGGCGCAGCAATGTTGGAAAGAGCAGTCTCATAAACATGCTTGCCGACAATGCGCGCTTGGCAATGACCTCTTCCGTTCCCGGAAAGACCATTCTAATCAATCATTTCTTGGTTGACAACTCATGGTATCTTGTGGACTTGCCTGGCTATGGTTACGCAAAAAGGAGCAAAACGCAGCAGGTGCAGCTCAGGAAGATGATTGAGGGCTACATACTGAAGCGCCATAACATGGCCAATCTGTTTCTGCTTATTGACGGTAATATTCCTCCTCAAAAGATTGACTTGGAATTCATTAGTTTTTTGGGAGAGAACTCGGTCCCCTTCAGCCTTGTGTTTACCAAGATGGACAAATCCCGCAAAGGCTCCTTTGGCAAGAATGTCAAGATTTTCATTGACACCATTTCCCAAGACTGGGAGGAATTGCCTCCGCATTTCACTGTCTCATCTCTAAAGAATATTGGCAAAAACGACATCCTTGACTACATAGGTTCCATCTTGCTGGATGTCACTGCGAATAAATAACGAAATATTCCCAAGATGTATATAAAGAGCAAAACCTCGTCCGTGTTGTTGGATCAAGCAATAGACGCCTTGAATTCACTTCCTGGCATCGGAAGGCGAACAGCCTTGAGGCTTGCTCTGTATCTTCTTCGGCAGCCAAAAGAGAACGTTGAGTCTTTTGCAAAGGACATTCTCGCGTTTCGCAAAGACGTAAAGCGCTGTAGCGTGTGCCACAACGTGTCTGACTCTGACGTGTGCCACATTTGCGCAGACGCTAACCGCGACAAGAGTATAGTGTGTGTCGTTCAGGATGTTCAGGATGTCATCGCCATAGAAAATACTCATAGGTTCAATGGTGTGTATCATGTGTTGGGCGGCTTGATTTCGCCCGTTGACGGAACTGGCCCGGCAGACTTGTACATAGACAGCCTTGTGGAACGCGTTGCTCATGGTGATATAAAAGAGGTGCTTTTTGCCATCAGTTCTACGACCGACGGTGAGACAACTAAATTCTTTGTGTCAAGAAAACTGTCGGGCATGCCCGTAAAGATTTCAAGCATATCTAGCGGAGTGGCTGTTGGCGAAGAAATCGAATATGCTGACGAGATGACCCTCGGCCAGTCAATACTTAATCGTGTAAACATTAACTAAGAATGAAAAGGCTGATATTGCTTTATGTGGTGGCTTGGGTGCTTTCCCTCGCCCTCTATGTATACGAATGGAAGTTTGGAGGCTGCGGGGCAAGCGCCGGACAAATTTCCGTTGCAGACTATGTGTTGTATCTGAGCACTACGGTAGTTACGCTGCTGGTATCCTACGTTGCTGTCAAGTTCTTCGCTTTTCGTCGTGTCAAGGACAAATTAGCAGACAAGGAAGGCTCGTCCTATGCTAAGGCTTATTTGTCGCTAAGCGTATTGCGTTTGTGCTTGGTGCTGTTTGCTGAGGTTTTCAATATACTTGTGCTGCTCGTTGCCAAGGAGCGGTCCGTGCTCTATCTGATGGCAATATTGGTAATCGTCCTGTTTTTCTGTATTCCCGCCAGCGGCCAAGGCAAAGAGTTGTCCTTGCCGCCGTCAAAAGAATAGTTTTTGTCAAAAAGCTTTTAGCCAGTGTTGCTTACCGTTATTATAGTCAACTACAATGTCAAGTACTACCTGCTTCAGTGCCTGGAGTCCTTGCGGCGTTCGTGTAGCGGACTCTCATGGGAGGTGGTCGTTGTTGACAACAACTCTACTGATGGCTCTTTGGATTACATCAGTCAGAAGTTTCCTGAAGGCACGTACCCGCAACTTCGTGTGATTGCCAACAAGTCAAACTGTGGCTTCGGTAGGGCCAACAATCAGGCGTACCGCTGTTCGTCCGGCAAATATGTCTTGTTCTTGAACCCTGACACTTTTGTTGGCGAACATACTATAAAAGACTGCATATCATTCATGGAATCCCATTCCGACGCGGGCTGCCTTGGCGTTAAGATGCTCAACGCCGACGGCTCGTTCGCAATGGAGTCACGCCGTGGAGTACCGACCCCTTGGGCTGCCTTTTGCAAGATTTCGCGTCTGTCTGTGCTCTTTCCTCTGAACAAGCGCTTCGGACGTTACTACATGCAGCATCTGCCCGTTGACGAACCTGCGCAGATTGAGATTGTGTCGGGAGCTTTCATGATGGTCAGCCGCGCAGCTGGTGACCGCATGAACGTGTTCGACGAGGACTATTTCATGCACTGCGAAGACATAGACTTGTCCTACCGCATGCTGAAGTCTCGCCTCCACAACTACTATCTGCCGTCTCCCATCTTGCACTACAAGGGAGAAAGCACAAAGAGGTATACCTATTCCTTCGTCAATACGTTCTACAAAGCAATCCTCATTTTTTTCAAGAAGCACTTCAATCATCACTATTTTCTGTTGCGTGTCGTCATATATGTGGCTTTGTATCTGTTGGGGACATTATCGTTCATTAGGGCTCAATATCGCAAATGCGCCTATTCCTTACGTACGCTCATCAAGCCTGACATTCCGTTTTTCTTGTGTCTCGTAAATCCGGACAACACAGATACTATCAGGCGAATGAGTGAGCGCTACGGCTTCAAATATGAAATATGCGGCAAAAAATCGGTAGACATAGGTTGGCTGAAAGACTTCTTGCAGACTCGCAAGTGCGATTTTGTGGTCTTTGACATGGAGCAGTACAGCTATCAGGAAGTGCTCAGCCTCATCAGCGGTCAGCCGCGCAAACACAGGGCTTCTGTCGCCACGTTCTATTCCGGCTACAACATTCTGCTTACCAACAGGTATATATTCACGCTATGACAAGCGACATGCTTTCTTTCCAGACAATCAGCCTGCGCCCGCCTGAGCCTGCAGATCTGTTGCCAATGTATGCCCTTGAGAACGATGCTGCAATATGGCGGTCCACTGGCATCGTGCAGCCAGTGTCGCGTAGCGTGTGCGCTTCATATCTGTCGTCTGTCAAAAACGACATCTACGAAGAGCGCCAGCTGCGTTTTGCAATCGAGTTGAACCTGCCGCCCAAGACCACAGTCGGGTTCATAGACTTGTTTAACTTCTCACCGCGCCACCTTCGCGCAGAGATTGGCATTGGGTTGCTGCAGCAGCATCGCGGTGGGGGATATGCTGCGGAAGCAGTTCGGTTGTTGGAGAAATATGCGGCCCAAGTGCTTTTTGTTCGCCAACTCAGCGCGACTGTAATAGCAGACAACCAGCCCGCCTTGAAACTGTTCGACAAGATGGACTATAAACGTGCCGGAGTGTTGAAAGAATGGTTCAAAACGAAGGAGGGATTTGCTGACGTGGTTTTTTTTCAAAAAATATTGTAAAAACCTTGGGCAAACCTTTGCTGTTTCAAAACAAAGTCCTACCTTTGCACCGCGTTTGAAACAAGAAGCAACGCAAAGAGCTGGTGCGTTAGTTCAGCTGGTTAGAATACATGCCTGTCACGCATGGGGTCACGGG
>CAVGQS010000073.1:0-11922 GCA_963631415.1 Lactococcus garvieae
GTTGGAGAGGTTATTCGTCGCAAGTCTGGTAAGTCGGCAGCGGCTAAATAATCATTAAAACGTTAAGATTATGACAAAGAAAGTAAACAGAAGGGTTAGAATTAAATATCGTGTTCGTAACAAGATTTCCGGCACGGCCGCTCGTCCGCGTCTCTGCGTGTTCCGCAGCAACAAGCAGATTTACGTGCAGGTGATCAATGATGAAACCGGCACCACTCTGGTTTCCGCATCATCTCTGGGTATGGATAAGATGCCTAAGAGCGAACAGGCTGCGATGGTTGGAGAAAAGATTGCAAAGCTCGCCATTGAGGCAGGTGTCTCTGAGGTTGTATTCGACCGCAACGGATATCTCTATCACGGGCGTGTGATGGAAGTCGCTAACGGAGCTCGCAAGGGCGGACTTAAATTTTAATTGATTATGGCAAATAGAGTTAACATAAACACTGAAGAGCTTACCGAGAAATTAGTTGCGCTCAATAGGGTAACGAAAGTTACGAAAGGTGGTAGAACCTTTACTTTTGCGGCTATCGTTGTAGTCGGCGACGGAAAGGGCGTAATCGGTTATGGTCTTGGCAAAGCCGGCGAAGTTTCCGCTGCTATTGCCAAAGGCGTTGAGTCTGCCAAGAAGAACTTGATCAAGGTGTCCATCCTCAAGGGAACTATCCCTCACGAGCAGACTGCCAAATTTGGCGGTGCCAAGGTGCTCATGCTTCCTGCCGCTCCCGGTACTGGAGTGGTGGCTGGCGGTGCCATGCGTGCTGTATTTGAGAGCGTGGGTGTTACCGACGTCCTTGCAAAGTCAAAGGGCTCATCGAACCCCCACAACCTCGTCAAGGCTACAGTGGCTGCCCTGGCTGAACTGCGCGATGCGCATACCGTGGCTGAGACCCGCAAGATAAGTTTGGAAAAAGTATTTAAAGGTTAAGCAGTATGGCAACAATCAAAATCAAACAAATCAAGAGCCGCATTGGCGCTCCGAAAGATCAGAAAAGAACGCTTGATTCTTTAGGTTTGAGAAAAATGAATGCCGTTGTGTCCCACGAAGACAATGCTTGCATTCGCGGAATGATTCAGAAAGTTCATCATCTGGTGAGCGTTGTTGAATAGTAAAAACAAAAAAGACATGAAATTACATAGTTTAAAACCTGCGGAAGGATCTACTCACTCAAGAAGAAGAATTGGTCGTGGACCGGGCTCTGGCTTGGGTGGTACTTCTACTCGTGGTCACAAGGGAGCGAAGTCCCGTTCTGGTTACAAAAAGAAGATTGGCTTTGAGGGCGGTCAGATGCCGCTTCAGCGCCGCGTGCCGAAGTCTGGCTTCAAGAACATCAACCGTGTAGAATACAAAGCAATCAACTTGGACGTAATCCAGGCTTTGGCTGACGCTAAGAGCCTGACTGCTGTCACTCCTGCCATTTTGGTAGAGGCTGGCCTCGTTTCCAAGAACCAGCTCGTGAAGGTTCTGGGCAATGGCAAGCTCACCACCAAGTTGGACATTGAGGCTAACGCTTTCTCTAAGTCAGCGGAAGAAGCTATTAAGGCACTTGGCGGTAACGCCACCAAACTTTAACAAATGAAAAAATTCATCGAGACATTAAAGAATATATGGCGAGTAGAGGATTTGAGGATCCGTCTGCTCATCACGATATTGTTCGTCGCCATATATAGATTCGGCTCATTTGTTGTCCTGCCAGGCATCGATCCTCAGAAGCTGAGCTCTCTCTCGGATCAGACCAGGGACGGATTGATGTCTCTGCTGGATATGTTCTCTGGTGGTGCGTTCTCCAACGCGTCTATCTTCGCCTTGGGTATCATGCCATATATCTCCGCCTCAATTGTTATGCAGTTGTTGGCACTCGCTGTTCCTTATTTCCAGAAGATGCAGCGCGAGGGAGAGAGTGGCCGCCGCAAGATTAACCAGTACACTCGTTACCTGACAATAGCAATCTTGCTGTTCCAGGCTCCGATGTATCTGATTAACCTTCAGACTCAGGCTGCAGGTGCCATCAGCAATACTTTGCCTTGGGGTATGTTCCTCATCACTTCCACAATCATCTTGGCTGCCGGAAGTATGTTTATCCTTTGGCTTGGTGAGCGTATAACCGACAAAGGCGTCGGCAATGGCGTGTCAATGATCATCATGATTGGTATCATAGCCCGTCTGCCGCAGTCCATCGGCCAGGAATTTGTGACTGCCCTGACTTCACCTGGAGCAGGCGGTCTCGTCAAGTTCCTGTTTGAGATTATCGCTCTCATCGTGGTTATCGGCATTGCCATCCTCCTCGTACAGGCTGTCCGCAAGGTGCCTGTGCAGTACGCCAAGCGCGTTCAGGGTGGCCAGCAGGTAGGCGGTGCACGCCAGTACATTCCTATCAAGCTGTTTGCCGCCAACGTGATGCCTATCATCTTTGCTCAGGCCCTGATGTTTATACCTGTCACTCTTGCCCACACTGGTGGCGAGAACGGTGCCATCTTGAGCAACCTTCTGGACATGAACAGCTTCCTGTACAATTTTATTTTTGTACTGCTGATCATAGCGTTCACCTATTTCTATACGGCGATCACGCTCAATCCTGTTCAGATGGCCGACGAGCTGAAGCGCAACAACGGATTCATTCCGGGCATCAAGCCTGGCAAGAACACCGCTGACTACCTTGACAACGTAATGTCGTATACCACATTGCCGGGCTCCTTGTTTATCGCCTTGATAGCAATCCTGCCTGTCTTTGCCCGTATGTTCGACATCAACCAGGGCTTTGCGCAGTTCTTCGGAGGAACCTCCTTGCTTATTCTTGTCGGAGTTGTCCTGGACACCCTGCAGCAGATAGAAAGCCATTTGCTCGTAAGACATTACGACGGCTTGTTGACTACCAGACGCACACGCACACGTGGTGTAAGTGCCTATTGAAATGATTTACTTAAAGACAGAAGATGAAATAGAGCTGTTGCGGCAGGCGAACTTGCTTGTCGGCAAGACGCTTGCCGAAATAGCTCGCATAATCAAGCCGGGGGTCACGACGCGTCAGATCGACACGCTTGCCGAGACTTTCATCAGAGACAACGGCGCAATCCCCACCTTCAAGGGTTTCCCTAGTGGTGAGGGCGTACCGTTCCCCGCTTCGGTTTGCACTTCCGTCAACGAACAGGTTGTGCACGGCATTCCTACCGACACGCCGCTCAAAGACGGCGACATCGTTTCGGTTGACTGCGGCACTCTTCTCAACGGCTACAACGGCGACTCCTGCTACACATTCTGTGTTGGCGAGGTTTCCGACGATGTGAAGAAGTTGCTCAAGACCACCAAGGAGAGCCTGTACTGCGGCATCAAGACCGCGATAGCAGGACGCCGGATTGGTGACATCGGCTATGCAGTGCAGCAGCACTGCGAGTCTCAGTCTTACGGAGTCGTCCGTGAGCTGTGCGGCCACGGCATCGGCCGTGAAATGCACGAAGACCCCATGGTGCCCAACTATGGCAGGCGCGGCAACGGTCCTGTGATAAAAAACGGCTTGTGCATTGCGATAGAGCCAATGATTACCATGGGCAGTCGCGAGATCTGCATCTTGTCCGACGGCTGGACAATCGTCACGCGTGACGGAAAGCCCGCCGCCCACTTTGAGCACACCATTGCCGTCCACAACGGAAAGGCAGACATATTGTCATCTTTTGAAGAAGTAGAACAGATAGAAGGTAAGTTATATTAGCAAACAGAAGTTATGTCTAAAGAATCAGCAATTGAACTGGATGGTGTAATCCTCGAGGCGTTGTCTAATGCAATGTTCCGCGTGGAGTTGGAAAACGGCCATCAGATCACAGCTCACCTGTCAGGCAAGATGCGCTTGCACTACATTCGCATTCTTCCCGGCGACAAAGTAAAGCTGGAAATGAGTCCTTATGACTTGTCAAAGGGCAGGATAGTATTCAGATATAAATAAAACACACACAATATGAAGACAAGAGTTTCTATAAAGAAGCGTACCCCAGAGTGCAAGATCGTGCGCCGCAAGGGTCGTTTGTATGTTATTAACAAGAAAAACCCCAAGTTCAAACTTCGTCAGGGTTAATCACAAACAAAAAAATAATTGATATAATATATGGCAATTAGAATTGTTGGTGTAGATTTGCCTCAGAACAAGAGAGGTGAAATTGCGTTGACCTATATCTACGGAATAGGTCGCAGCCGCTCAAACAAGATTCTTGAGATGGCTGGAATAGATCGCGATATCAAGGTTCAGGACTGGACAGACGAACAGACCGCTAAGATTCGTGAAGTCATCGGAGCAAACTTCAAGGTTGAAGGTGACCTCCGCTCCGAAACCCAGATGAACATCAAGCGTCTGATGGACATCGGTTGCTATAGGGGAGTCCGTCACCGTAACGGCCTGCCTGTGCGCGGTCAGAGTACCAAGAACAACGCCCGCACACGCAAAGGCAAGAAGAAGACAGTTGCTAACAAGAAAAAGGCTACTAAATAATAAGTAATTATGGCTAAGAAAACAGCATCCGCAAAGAAGAGAGTAGTAAAAGTTACTGCCATGGGCCAACTCCATGTTCATAGTTCGTTCAACAACGTCATTGTGTCTTTGACCAATAGCGAGGGCGAAATGATTTCATGGTCATCTGCAGGCAAGATGGGCTTCCGCGGTTCCAAGAAAAACACTCCCTACGCAGCCCAGATGGCCGCTCAGGATTGTGCAAAAGTAGCTTATGACCTCGGTCTTCGCAAAGTTAAGGCTTATGTCAAGGGTCCCGGCCAGGGTCGCGAGTCTGCGATTCGCACAGTGCATGGTGCCGGCATCGAGGTTGTCGAAATCGTCGACGTGACTCCGCTGCCACACAATGGCTGCCGTCCTCCCAAGAGAAGAAGAGTATAATTTCACTTCATTATTGAACATTAAAGAAAAAAACAAATGGCTAAATATACAGGACCAAAAACACGCATTGCCCGTAAGTTTGGTGAGCCAATCTACGGACCTGACAAGTCTTTTGAAAAAAGAAATTTCCCTCCTGGCCAGCATGGTCACGACCGTCGCCGCAAGCCTTCTGAGTACGGTGTCATGCTCGCTGAGAAGCAAAAGGCTAAATATACTTATGGTGTGCTCGAGCGCCAGTTCCGCATCCTCTTCGAGAAGGCTTCTCGTGCCGATGGCGTGACCGGTGAAGTGCTGCTTCAGGGACTTGAGGCCCGTCTTGACAACATTGTCTACCGTCTTGGCATCGCACCGACCCGCGCAGCTGCCCGCCAGCTCGTCAACCACAAGCACATCGTTGTTGACGGTGGAGTAGTCAACATTGCTTCCTACTCTGTAAAGCCCGGTCAGATTGTAGGCGTGCGCGAAAGTTCCAAGTCTCTTGAGGTCATCGCAGACTCGCTTGCTGGTTTCAACCACAGCAAGTATGCTTGGCTTGAGTGGGACGAGGCTTCCAAGAGTGGAAAACTCCTCCACCTCCCCGAGCGTGCCGACATCCCTGAGAACATTAAGGAGCAGTTGATTGTAGAATTGTATTCTAAATAGTGATTTAAGTATGGCGATATTAGCATTTCAAAAACCTGACAAGGTAGTAATGTTGGAGTCAACCCCAACATACGGAAAATTTGAATTCCGTCCATTGGAGCCTGGCTTCGGAACAACAGTCGGAAACGCTTTGCGCCGCATTCTTCTCTCTTCACTGGAAGGTTTCGCCATCAATGCCATCCGCATCAATGGCGTGGAGCACGAGTTCTCTACCGTACCTGGAGTCATTGAAGATGTGACCAACATTATCCTTAACTTGAAGCAAGTGCGCTTCAAGCAGGTAATTAATGAAATCGATACAGAAAAGGCTAGTATAACCGTCGAAAAAACCTCAGAGTTTAAAGCAGGTGATATCGCCAAAGTACTCACAGGATTCGAGGTGCTCAACCCCGATCTGGTAATTTGCCACCTTGACCCCAAAGCTTCTATGACCATAGAGCTGTCCATCAACAAGGGTCGCGGCTATGTGCCGTCGGAGGAGAACCGCCAGTATTGCACGGAGCTCAATACATTGCCTATTGACTCCATCTATACTCCTATCCGCAATGTGAAGTACGCTGTAGATGATTATAGAGTAGAACAAAAGACTGACTACGAACGCTTGACCATCGAGGTAACAACCGATGGCTCCATCAACCCTAAGGACGCCCTCAAAGAGGCTGCCCGCATCCTGATCCAGCATTTCATGCTCTTCTCCGACGAGAAGATGACCATCGAAAACAACGAGATCGACGAGGCGGAGAGCTTCGATGAAGATGTACTGCGCATGCGCCAGCTCCTCAAGCAGCTGCTCGTTGACCAGAACCTTTCTGTTCGCGCGCTCAACTGCCTGAAAGCTGCCAACGTAGAGACTATCGGCGACCTCGTGAAATACAACAAGAGCGACCTTTTGAAGTTCCGTAATTTCGGAAAGAAATCGCTCTCGGAGCTTGATGATTTGCTCCAGAGTCTGAATCTGTCGTTTGGTATGGACATATCTAAGTATAAACTTGACAAAGATTAACAAATGAGACATAACAAGAAATTCAACCATCTGAGTCGTACTGCATCTCACAGGGCTGCAATGCTTTCCAACATGGCAGTATCTTTGATAATGCACAAAAGAATCACTACGACTCTCGCTAAGGCCAAGGCTCTCAAGAAGTTTGTTGAGCCGCTGATCACCAAGTCTAAGGACGACACCACCAACGCGCGTCGTGTAGCCTTCTCCTATCTTCAGGACAAGGAAGCCATCAAGGAACTCTTCAAGACCATTGCAGAGAAGGTGGCTAACCGTCCCGGCGGCTACACCCGCATCATCAAGCTTGGAACCCGCAAGGACGACGGAGCCCAGATCTGCTTCATCGAACTTGTAGACTTCGACGACAACATGGCCAAGACTCCGAAGAAGGCACGCACACGCCGTTCACGCGGAGCCAAGAAGGCAGCCGAAGAGACTGCAGCCGCAGAAGAAGTTGCAACTGCAACCGAAGAGCCGGCAGCTGCACCCGAGGCGCCCGCAGCAGAAGCACCCGCTGCAACTGAGGCAGAATAAGTTTCCGCAACTTATCACAATAAAAAAGGAGGTCGTACTCTGTAGAAGGAGTACGGCCTCCTTTTTTTTGTTTCTGTTAGGCAAGGAGGCGTCCCCGCTGTCGCCATTCCAACGTAACCATCCGAAATAAGCCGTCTCGCTTCATTGCTCCAAAACAAAAAATCTCGCAAATAATTTTGCGAGATTTTTTGTTTTGGAGTCAGACGGCTTATTTCGGATGGTTACATTCAAAATGCCGCATTTGCGCACTAAATGGCGCTTAACAGATAAAAAACCTTAAAGGGGGTATAAAAAACTTGCGACTTTGGTGCCGCACGTAGCCGTTAGGTTGTAATTTTGCGTCAAACAAAAACATTGCAGCAATTATGAAGAAGATTTTTGTATACGGATTGTCCGCCCTGATGTTGTTTGGCGGTTGCACAAGTTCAGAACAGTTTGCCGGCGCCGCTGGCGGCGGTTTGCTCGGCGGTATTTTCGGCTCTGCCATAGGTGGCCTCATGGGCGGCCCGCGCGGTTCGGATGCCGGCACGGTTATTGGTCTGGTTACCGGAGCGGCCCTGGGCGCTGCCGCCACCAGCCCCGAAGTGCAGAAGCGCGACTACAGCGACTATGACTACACCTCCGACTGCTACAACCGCCGCAGCACTGTGGAGTACTCCACCTATTCCGACGAGGCCAAGGAGATGGGACGCGAGTATGCCGACATCGAGATTGTCAACCTCCGCTTCATCGACACCAACAACAACAAGACCGTCGACGCAGGCGAAAACTGCAAAATATCCTTTGAGGTCAAGAACAACGGCAGCGCCACTATCTACAACATCGCGCCCGTCATCTCCGTCAAGGGCACCAAAAACATCGTGATATCGCCCACCGCCGTCATCAGCGAAATCCCGTCAGGCAAGTCCGTCCGCTACACCGCCGAGGTCTATGCCAACGAGAAGCTGCGCAACGGCACGGCTGAGTTCACCGTCAGCTTCGCCAAGAAGAACTTCCAGTACGTCATCACCACGTTTGAGCTGGCCACCAGCAGCCGCAGCAACAAATATTTGTATAGGTAAAACACTCCCTTTCTTTGGGGCAACATGGGGGCAACACCCCTTATAGTTCGCCAAGCGCGCCCCTCCGCTCGCAGCGTGGCTAAGCCTCGCCCTTGTGCCAAAGCTTTTTGGCAATGCGCTTGACCAATGTGCAGCCGGCAATGTAGGCAACAACAACGCCTATGTTGTCGGCTGTCCAGTCCATCCACTCTCCGCTGCGGCGCCCGCCGGTGCAGTAGGCCTGAAGAATCTCTATCAGGCCGCCGAGCAGCAGCGGCGCCACCAGTGCCACTATGACCAGTGTGCGCCGTGAGAGCACGTACCCCCTCTTCCAGTGCGCGTGCCAGTATTCCACCCAGAACATGCCCACCGTGCCGCCATACATCACCAGGTGCGTCCACTTGTCAATGAACGCCACGCCGTCCAGCGGAGTCTGTGGCGGGTTGAAGAAACTGAGCACGAAAATCAGCGCTATGCACAGCGCAGTAAAAGGGAAATTTTTCATAACTAATATAGGATAGGGTAGTAAGCCTCGGCCTCTGGCGAGCCCTCTACTTGCCAAGGCAGTGCCGCCTGGGTTGTCAAGCCTCTTGCTTGCCCGCCAAGCTCTTGCCCGACGGCACAAGCCGCGACGTGCGTATCGGCTCAATGCGCGTCGACATCTTCTTTATTTTCTCGCCGGCTATGTTGTTGAGCGCAGCCTGCACCACGCTCTGCCTCACCGCCACGTATGCGCGGCGCTCATATATGTCTATGCCGCCTATGTCGCTGCCCTTCAGTCCGCCCGTCTTGCACAGGAAGCCCACTATGTCCGTCTTGTTCAGCTTGTCCTTCTTGCCGCGCCCTATGTAGAGCGTCGTCCACTGCGGTTTGGCGGGCTTGCCTTGCGGCTGGCTGAGCGCCATGTCCTCCGCGCCCGTGTAGAAGTCAGGCAGTTTCTCTTCGGGACCCAGTATGGTGTACGACGTCCCCGTCGCCTCCCACCGTCCCGAGCGCCCGCTGCGGTGCGTCAGCGCCTCGGCGTTAGCGGGCAGGTGGTAGTGCACTATGTTCTGCAGCGTCGACACGTCGATGCCCCTCGCCGCCAAGTCCGTCGACACCAGCACGTTGACGCTGTGGTTGCGGAAGAGCGACAGCGCCGTCTCGCGGTCCTGCTGCTCCATGCCGCCGTGAAACATCGCCACGCTGTGCTTCTGCCCGTGCAGGTAGTGCGCTATGCGTTCCACCGACTCGCGGTAGCCCGCAAAGACTATCGACTGCTCGTCGCCAAACGAGCAGAGCAGCTGCCCCAGCGTCTCCAGCTTGTCCTTCTGCGGCGAGCGCACTATGTACTGCCTCACGCCGGCCTCCTCGTCCTGCCGCCTGCCCAGGTAGTTGAGCGTGGCGGGCGGGCAGCGCTTGAACGCCGCAAACTCCGGAATCTCCTTCATGTCGGTGGCAGAGACCAGTATGCACCGCTTGCGCCCTGCCATTTTGTCCAGCAGCGCCGCCACCTCGTCTTGGAACTTCAGCTCCAGCATCTTGTCAAACTCGTCAATCACCAGGGTTCTGACCGTGCTTCCGTCAATGTTGCCCTTGTCTATGTGGTCGTTCAGCCTGCCCGGCGTGGCAATCACTATCTGCGGCTTCACGCTGTCTATCTGCTTGTGCTCTGCCATAGCCGGTCTGCCGCCGTAGCAACACAGCGCCCTGCACGGCGTCTTCATGCGGCGGAGCACGTCGCAGGTCTGTATGGCGAGCTCGCGGGTGGGCGACAGCACCACTGCCTGCACGGCGTCGTTGGCAGTGTCTATGCTCTCCGCCAGCGGAATAAGGAAGGCCAGCGTCTTGCCCGTGCCCGTGGGCGCCAGCACCACCGCGTTGGCGTTGTTGCGTATCAGCTCCACCGCGTTGCGCTGCATCTCGCTCAGCTGGCTGAAGTTGAGGTTCTGAAGGATGTCCTTTGTCTCCATGCGGAATTTGTTTGGTGCAAAAGTACAACATTCTGCTTTTTTTCGTTACTTTTGTTCCGCAATAATCCGCGCGGCCCTTGCCGCCGGCGGTCTGCGCCAGCCGCACTCCGCTCCAACCACCCACCTTCACCCCTCCGTGGCATGACAAACAACTACATACCTTCCGACCGCCTCATCGACCTCATCGAGGGCAACTACCGGCTGCTGCAGGTCATCAGCCGCTTCGGCATTCCCCTTGGCTTCGGCGACAAGACAGTCGACGAGGTCTGCACAGAGCGTGGCGTCGACGCCACCACCTTCCTCGCCGTCATCAACTTTGTCCACTCGGGCTACACCCAGCTGGTCAACGAGCCCGAGACTCTCTCCATACCCACGCTGATAGAATATCTCAGGCAGAGCCACGTATACTTCCTCGACTTTCTCTTTCCGAGCATCCACCGCCAGCTCCACTTGGCGCTCCACGACGACGGCAAGGGCGAAATCTCGGGCATCCTCCACCGCCAGTTCGACAAGTACATCTCCCACGCCTCGCGCCACATGCGCCAGGAGGAGTCCGTCCTCTTCCCCTACGTCGAGAAACTGCAGCAGGGCCAGCTGACCGAGGGCTTCTCCGTCAGCGCCTTCTCGCGCCGCCACGAGCCCCTCGACGACAGCCTGCGCGAGCTGAAGCGCATACTCATACAGTACAACTCCAAGTGCGAGAACGTCAACGAGCTCAACGCCGTTCTCTACCAGATATATTGTTGCGAAGACGAGCTGGAGTCCCACTGCAAGGCAGAGGACTACATCTTCGTCCCCGCCGTGTTCCACCTCGAAGAACGTGTGCGCAATGCGAATGGGTGACGTCCACCATATCATCGTAGCCGAAAACAGCCCCGTCATCCGCGAGGGGCTGCTCCAGGTGTTGTGCCGCATCACCACCGTCCACGTCCACGCCGTGGCGGTAGCCACGCTCCACTCGCTCGACGACATGCTCCGCATGCGCCCCTTCCACATGGCCTTCGTCTCGCCCGACTTCTGCGGCGGCTTCAACCTCCCGCAGTTCAAGCTCGAGCACCCCGACATCCCCTGCGTGGCGATAGTCAGCAGCCTCGGTCAGCTCGAGGCAGCCAAGGCCTACACCGGCTTCGTCACCGCCTGCTCCTCGGTCGACGAAATCCTGCAGACCGTCATGAAGTCGCGCGAGCACACCGCCCCCAAGTCCTCGCCCGTCGACACCGCCATCCTCAGCCTGCGCGAGAAGGAAATCCTTGTGGAGATAGCCCGCGGCCGCTCCACCAAGGAGATAGCCGACAAGCTCAACATTGCCGTCTACACCGTCAACACCCACCGCCGCAACATCTGCCAGAAACTCGACATCCACTCCGCCGCCGGCCTCACCGTCTTCGCCATGGCCAACGGCCTCCTCGAGATTTAACCCCCCCCCGCCCCGGCCTCCGCCCGGAGCCGTCCCCCCTCTCTCTTTGAATTGTGAAATTAGCCGAATTTGCGCTTGCTTCATTTTCAGCGCATTAACTTTGGTGCGCACTTGGGAATTTTTAAGAAGCACTTTAGCGATTGAAAAGTAGGACTTAAAAAAATTTTATGCGGACTTAACGAAAAAATCTCGCCGCGAAACGCTGCAAGGTTTCGGGCGAAACGCTGCAACGTTTCGAGGCGAAACGTTGCAGCGTTTCCGCGGAAATTTCTTCGTTAAGTCCGCACGAAATTTTTTTAAGTCCGCATAAAATTTTTTTAAGTCCGCACAAAAAACTCTTTAGTGCGTGAGAGACGCCTTCAGTTTATTCTTTCTGCCAGAGTCGGCCTTGCCAGGTGTGGCGCCGGACCATCATCTGGCGGAGCATGGCGGTGAACTGGTAGTTCTTCATGCCCCAGCGTGG
>CAVGQS010000074.1:0-11851 GCA_963631415.1 Lactococcus garvieae
TTTTTTTAAGTCCTACTTTTCAATCGCTCAAGTACTACTTAAAAATTCCCAAGTGCGCGCGAAACGTAACCTCCTGAAAATGAGAGGAGCGCGAAATTCGCGAATTTTACGGATTCGGGCTGCCTGCAGCAGTTGTGTGCGCGGGGGCGGGTGGTGGGTTGGTGGCGGGATGATGGGGTTGCGCTTTTGACTTCGCGACGTTGCAAAGTGGGCGGGCAGGGTGGGCGGGCGGTGGGTTTTGGGTCTTTTTTTGCAAAAAAAGGTGCGGTTTGTGCATTTGTGGGGTGAAAATGTGGGAGGTTCGGTTCAAATATCCTATATTTGCCTTAACTAACCGGACGTGTTCGCCGGTGCCAGGGCTGGGCGGGTTTGCCGCCGGGCCGGGGGTGCGGGCGGGCTGTCCAGCCAAAGAAATTGCTACAGTGGCAAAGAAGAAGATTTATATCATAGCGGGTTGCAACGGGGCCGGGAAGACGACGGCTTCGTTCACGATATTGCCCGAGTTCATGCATTGCGAGCAGTACATCAATGCTGACGAGATAGCCCGGGGGCTGTCGCCTTTCCACCCCGAGAGTGTGCCCATCGAGGCAGGCAAGCTGATGATTTCGCGCATCAACGACCTGATGAAGCAGGGCGAGACGTTTGCCGTGGAGACGACGCTGTCGACTCACTCCTACGTGAACCTCATCAAGCGCGCCCACAAGTCGGGCTACATGGTGGAGCTCATCTTCTTGTGGCTCTCGTCGCCCGAGGTGGCGATAAAGCGTGTGGCCAAGCGCGTGTCGGAGGGCGGCCACAACATTCCCGTCGACGTGATACGGCGCCGCTATGCTGCCGGCATCCAGAACCTGGTGGAGATCTACAGCCAGATAGTGGACCGCTGGATTTTGATTGACAACAACTCTACCTCCGTGGTGGTGGCTGAGACCGTCAACGGCGAGACTACGGTCTACGACATGGAGCGTTACAAAAGGATTATGGACCATGAGCAGTGACTACAATTCTTCGTTGACGCCCTACTCAAGGCGGCTGCAGCACGGTTTGGCGGTAGCCAACCGCAAGATGATGACCCGCGCCTCCATCTTCGGCTACTCGCTGGTGATAGGCGGCACGGACGGTGTGCCCTACGAGAAAGACGCTCGCGAGCTGATGGAGGAACTGCGCGGCTCGGCGTGGTGGACGGAGCACTTCGATGAATGACGGGGCTGCCCGCGCGGCACTCCTGCCCCTGAGCTGACGGCACGCAAGGCTGTGCCGCCAGTAGCTGTGGCTGCAAGCCAGGAGGGCAAATCTGGGCAAGCCGTAAGGCAATGGCAAGGCAAACCCATCAAAAAAGGACAATTCCGAAAAGGCAATTTCCAAAAGGCAATTTGAACACAGATACCTAAATTACATTTAGAACACTTATACCTATTATATATATATAAGGCAATGAAACATCTGCTTTCGCTACCGTCGAACCTGGTCGACAGTTTTCACAAGATGACTCACGCCGACCGCCGTCAGTGGTTTTGCACCGCCGACCCGGTGGGTCACAGGCTTGGTTCGGGTGGCGGCACCGTGTGGCTGCTTGAGTCGTGCTGCAGCGCTGAGGCTCAGACCGACTTCAGCGCGTGGCTCAGCAGGGAGAAGCGGGTGGTGCTCCACGCCGGGGGGCAGGGGCGCCGCATTCCCGCCTACGCCTCGAGCGGCAAGGTGCTGACGCCGATTCCAGTGATGCGCACTGAGCGCGGACAGAAGATAGACCAGACGCTGCTGGACCTGCAGATGCCCCTCTACGAGCGGCTGCTGCAGTCGGCTCCCGACAACATGCACACGCTGATAGCCTCGGGCGACGTGATGCTGAGGGCTGAAGGCCTGGGCGCCGTGCCCGACGCCGACGTGGTGTGTCTGGGCATCTGGGAGGAGCCCTCGCTGGCGAGCCGCCACGGGGTGTTCTTCACTCGGAGAGACTGCCCCGACCGTCTTGACTTCGTGATGCAGAAACCGTCGGTGCAGACGCTGTCGCAGCTGGTAGGCACCCACTACTTCCTGATGGACACGGGCGTGTGGCTGCTCAGCGACAAGGCTGTGGAGCGGCTGCGCGAGGTGTCGCGGCAGGCCGACGGCTCGATAGGCAACTACGACCTCTACGGCGACTTCGGCACGGCGCTCGGCGCCAATCCGTCGGCGCCAAACCCGCGGCTCAGCGACCTGACGGTGAGCGTGATGGCAGTGGAGAACGGCGAGTTTCTGCACTACGGCACGAGCCGCGAACTGCTCAGCTCGACCACACGGCAGATGAACAGCGTGAAGGACCAGCGCCTCATAATGCACCACACCATAAAGCGCCACCCCAGCATCTTCACACAGAACTCTGTGGTGAGAGCCTCGGTGGACCTCAACGCGCCCGACATCTGGGTGGAGAACTCCTACGTGCCCTGCACGTGGACCCTGGCGGCGCAGAGCATAGTGACGGGAGTGCCCGTCAACAACTGGATGCTGAAATTCAAGCAGGGGCAGTGCCTCGACGTGGAGCCGGTGGACGAACTGGAATACGTGGTGCGCCCCTACGGCTTCGACGACGTGTTTCGCGGCGCGCTGGACGACCCCGCGACGCAATATCTGGGCATGCCGTTCCAGGAGTGGATGGCCCGGCGCGACGTGACGCTCGCCGACTTTGGCGACACCAGCGACCTGCAGCGGGCCGACCTCTTCCCCGTCAGCGCCGACGTGACCAAGATGGGGCGGTGGGTGGAATGGTTCTTCTCCTCGTCGCCCGACAAGGCGGTGACCGTGAGCTGGCGCAACGCCCGGCGCATGTCAGCCGACCAGATACTCGACCGCGCCAACCTGCTGCGCCTGAGCGAGCAGCGCAGGGGCTTCCAGGCCCTCGACATCATGGCGCTGGCGAGCAACTGCTACAAGAGCATCTTCTATCAGCTCGACCTCAACGACCTGGCGCAGAAGTTCAAGGACTATGACCTCAAGCTGCCGGCGCAGCTGCCCGACAGCGCTCCGACCATGATGCGCATTCACGACGCCATGCTGCGCTCGCAGGTGCAGCGACTGCGCGGAGAGAAGGGCACGGCGTGGGCAGACAAGGCCTTCAGCCTGCTGAGCGAGGGCATAGCCGAGAACGCCAAGGGGCAGAAGTGCCGCCCGCGGCTCGACGTGTGCGCCGACCAGATAGTGTGGGCGCGCAGTTCGGTCAGGGTCGACGTGGCAGGCGGGTGGTCTGACACTCCGCCCTTCTCGCTCTACAGCGGCGGCAATGTGGTCAACTTTGCCGTCAATCTCAACGGCCAGCAGCCCATACAAGTATACGTCAAGCCCAACAAGGACTACAACATAGTGTGCCACAGCATAGACCACGGCGTGTCGGAGGTCATCACGACCTACGAGGAGCTGGGGCAGTGCAACACGGTGGGCTCGCCCTTCGCCATACCCAAGGCGGCGCTCGCCCTGGCAGGCTTCATGCCCGCCTACGGCGCGGTGGCCTACACCTCGCTGCGCAGCCAGCTCGAAGACTTCGGCGCCGGCATTGACATCACGCTGCTCTCAGCCATACCGGCAGGTTCGGGACTTGGCACCAGCAGCATCTTGGCAGCCACGGTGCTGGGCGCCCTGTCTGACTTCTGCGGACTGGGGTGGAGCAAGCACGAGGTGTGCGGCAGGACGCTGGTGCTCGAACAGTTGCTGACCACCGGCGGCGGCTGGCAGGACCAGTACGGCGGCGTATTGCCCGGCGTGAAACTGCTGCAGAGCCAGCCCGGCTTTGACCAGAAGATAAGCGCGGCGTGGCTGCCCGACACGCTCTTCCGCAACGAGGAGGGGGCGTGCCAGCTGCTCTACTACACCGGTGTGACGCGCACCGCCAAGCACATACTGGCCGACATAGTGAGAGGCATGTTCCTCAACGACTCCGAGCGGCTCGGCATACTCGAAGAACTCAAGAAGCACGCCCTGGAGATGCAGCAAGCCATACAGCGCGGCGACTTTGAGGACTACGGACGCCTGGTGAGACGGTCGTGGGAGCTCAACTGCCGGCTCGACGCAGGCACCGCCCCCGAGGTGGTGCAGCCCCTGTGCAGCCGCATCGACGACCTCTGCCTGGGCTACAAGTTCCCCGGCGCGGGCGGCGGCGGATATATGTATATGGTGGCCAAAGACCCCGAGGCCGCGCTGAGGCTGAGAACCCTGCTCAACGACAATCCCCTCTCGCCTACGGCCCGCTTCGTGAAGATGGACCTCTCGCAGGAGGGACTGCAGATTTCGCGCAGCTGACCCCAAGGGAGAGACCCCAAAAAGAAAGCCAATAAATGGACGAACAAGAGAAATACACGCTGCTGGCACAGGTGACCGCCAGCATGATGCAGGAACCCGACATGCCTGCCGAGCAGCGGGCAAAGCTGCTGCTGGAGCGGGCTGAGATCTACACGGCGCTCAACAATCCCGCCAAGGCCCTCGACGACCTCGACGAGGCCATCTCGCTCAACGACAGCCTGGCAGGCGCCTACATGCTGAGGGGCAGGCTGCGCTTTGGGCTGCGCGACAAGAATGCCGCCTTCGAAGACCTCAGACGGGCTGCCCAGCTCGACCCCAGTCTGCTGGACAGCATCAGCGGCGAATATAAGACGCCCGGCGCGCCCAAGGCCTTCAAGCTGCCAAAGGACTAACAGCTTAGGCGCACCGCCAATATTGAAACAAACCACACACACACACAACATAAAAATGGACATTGTAGACAGGTTTCTTAACTACACAAAATTTGACACACAGTCTGCTGAAGACTCCACAACCACCCCAAGCACCGACAAGCAATGGGAATTTGCCCGCTACCTCAAGAAAGAACTTGAGAAAGAGGGGCTCGACGACGTGGAGCTGGACGACGACGGCTACCTCTACGCCGTATTGCCCGCCAACAACGACAAGGACAAGAAGGCTCCCGTCATAGGCTTCATCTCGCACTACGACACCAGTCCCGACTGCTCGGGCGCCGACATCAAGCCGCGCATAGTGGAGCAGTATGACGGCACCGACATAGCGCTCGACGCCGAAGCCGGCATAAGCATCTCGCCGCAGACCTTCCCTGAACTGCTCAACCACCAGGGCGAGGACATCATAGTGACCGACGGCCACACGCTGCTCGGCGCCGACGACAAGGCCGGCATAGCCGAGATAGTGCAGGCCATGGTGTGGCTCAAGGAGCACCCCGAGGTGCGCCACGGCGAGATACACGTGGCGTTTAACCCCGACGAAGAGATAGGCATGGGCGCCCACAAGTTTGACGTGGAGAAGTTCGGCTGCCAGTGGGCCTACACCGTAGACGGCGGCGAAGTGGGCGAGCTGGAGTTTGAGAACTTCAACGCCGCCTCTGCCAAGATACGCATCACGGGCATGAGCGTGCACCCCGGCTACGCCAAGAACAAGATGGTCAACGCCGCGCGCGTGGCCACCGAACTGGCCATGATGCTGCCCGCCGACGAGGTGCCCGAGAAGACCGACGGCTACGAGGGCTTCTTCCACCTCACGTCGATGACCGGCAACGTGGAGACCGCCGAACTGAGCTACATCATCCGCGACCACGACCGCCGCAAGTTTGAGGAGCGCAAGAAGCTGCTGGCAGCTGTGTGCGAGCAGGTGAACGAGAAGTACGGGCGCCAGGTGGCTGACTGCCAAATCAGCGACCAGTACTACAACATGCGCGAGCAGATAGACCCCGTGATGCACGTCATTGACATAGCCATCAAGGCCATGGAGAACGCTGGCGTGCCCGTCAAGATACAGGCCATCAGGGGCGGCACCGACGGCGCGCAGCTGTCATTCAAGGGACTGCCCTGTCCGAACCTCTTTGCCGGCGGCATGAACTTCCACGGCCCCTACGAATACCTGCCCATACCGTCGCTCCACAAGGCGATGAACACCATAGTGCAGATATGCACCATCACGGCGCAATACAACGACTAACCAATACATACATTAACCAATATACACCAACGTTAATATGACAAAGAAGACAACCGTTGCCGAAACAGGCGGCAACGAAAAACTGAAGGCCTTGCAGGTGGCGATGGCCAAGATAGAGAAAGACTTTGGCAAGGGCTCCATCATGAAGATGGGCGACCAGCCGGTAGAGAAAGTCGACGTGATACCCACCGGCAGCCTGGGCCTGGACCTGGCGCTGGGAGTGGGCGGATATCCGCGCGGCCGCATCATAGAAATCTACGGTCCCGAGTCGTCGGGCAAGACGACCCTTGCCACCCACGCCATAGCCGAGGCTCAGAAGATGGGCGGCATAGCAGCCTTCATCGACGCCGAGCACGCCTTTGACCCCTACTACGCCAAGAAACTGGGCGTCAACACCGACGAACTGCTCATTTCGCAGCCCGACAACGGCGAGCAGGCGCTCCAGATAGCCGACCAGCTCATCAGCTCTGCCGCCATCGACATCATCGTGATAGACTCAGTGGCGGCGCTGACGCCCAAGGCTGAGATAGAGGGCGACATGGGCGACAACAAGGTGGGCCTGCAGGCGCGCCTGATGAGCCAGGCGCTGAGGAAGCTGACGTCTACCATCAGCAAGACCAAGACGTGCTGCATCTTCATCAACCAGCTGAGAGAGAAGATTGGCGTGATGTTCGGCAATCCCGAAACGACCACCGGCGGCAACGCCCTGAAGTTCTACAGCAGCGTCCGCCTCGACATACGCCGCGTGACCGCCATCAAGAACGGCGACGAGGTGATGGGCAACCTGGTGCGCGTGAAGGTGGTGAAGAACAAGGTGGCGCCTCCGTTCCGCAAGGCTGAGTTTGAGATAACCTTTGGCGAGGGCATCTCCAGGGTCAGCGAACTGATGGACTTTGCCGTGGCCAACGACATCATCCAGAAGTCAGGCAGCTGGTTCAGCTATGAGGGCGACAAGATTGCGCAGGGCCGCGAGCAGCTGAAGCGCACCCTGAAGGACAACCCCGAGCTGACGGCTGAGATTGAGGCCAAGGTGATGGCAGCCATCAAGGAGCAGACCGGCGGCGCCGAAGAGCCGCAAGCCGCCAGCGACGACGCTGAAGGCGTGATAACAGACTGACGCAAGAGTCTGGCGACCAGCCCAAAACGGGTGGCCAGACAACAAAAAACGCCCGCAACTGAACAAAAAACGCCCGCAACTGGCTGTGGACAGCCGGCTGCGGGCGTTTTTTGTTGAAACAAGGCGGGCGTTTGTTGAAGAAAGTTTCTGTAATAGAGTTGAATATGGTAACTTTGCAAGAAGCATAACAGAAAATGCAGTGACCATGAAAAAGCGATTGTTTGTACTGTTGTCTGCCGCCGTGCTCTTCGGCGTGGCGCGTGCAGACGTGTTCCCGTTCCTGACGTTCGACAGCTCGGACGGCTCCGCTCTGTCGGTAGACGTGGCGTCGGTGGTAATGACCTACTCCGACGGCAAGCTCATGGTGAGCAGCGGCGGCGTGAGCCAGCAGCTCGACGTGGCAGGACTGGACAGCATGTATTTTTCTTCGGACGACCTGACCCTCATCAACGACGCCTCGCAAGAGGAGACCAGCGGCGCCAAGACGCTCTACACAGTGGCTGGCGTGAGGGTAGGCGAGTTTAGCGGCAGCTTGGACGGCAGCGTGTCGCCCGGCCTGTACATCGTGAGACAAGGACGGCGAACCTCTAAAATCGTGGTGAGATGAGACGCGGCGCATTGCTCCTTGCGGCACTCCTGACCATGGCAGTGAGCGCCGGTGCCCAGACCCTCAACGTGGTGGTGGGCAAAGTGACCTATCAGTTCCCCAGCAGCGAGACCGGCGTGATGAAGTTCAGCGGCGGCCGCATGCTGACGGTGATGGGCAAGACCTTCGACCTTAGCGAAGTGACCCGCATGTATGTGGACTACAGCGAGGTGACCGACAACAGCGTGGCGGTGAGCTACGCAGCCGACAGCGCCGCAGTGGTGGTGGCTGGCAACGTGGCGGAGTATGTAGCCCCCACAGTGAGCGGCGCCCACGTGACGGTGGCGCAGAGCGACAGTGTCGCCGACGAGACCTGCGGCGAGATAACCTACAGTCTGTCGGGCGCCTCCACAGACGGCGAGTTTGCGCTGAGCGGCTCCTACAAGGCGTCGGTGGAACTCAACGGACTGACGCTGACCAATCCCTCCGGCGCGCCGCTGAGCCTGCAGGACGGCAAGCGCATAGCACTGACGGTGAAGAAAGACACCGAAAACACACTGACAGACTCAGAGTCGGGCAGCCAGAAAGGCTGCATAGAATGCAAGGGCCACCTGGAGCTCAAGGGCAAGGGCGTGCTCAACATATACGGCAAGACAGCCCACGCCATCCACTCCAAGGAATATGTGGAGATGAAGAACTGCACGGTCAACATACTCTCGGCTGTGGGCGACGGCATAAACTGCAACCAGTACTTCAAGCAGGAGAGCGGCGAGCTCAACGTGAAGGGCGTGGGCGACGACGGCATACAGGTGTCGTATAAGGACGACACCGACCGCGAAGCCGACGACACGGGAGCGCTGACCATAGCCGGCGGCACCCTGAGCGTGGCGGTGAGCGCCAATGCAGCCAAGGGACTGAAGTCTGACGGCGTCATGACGCTCCAGGACGGCGAAGTGACCATCACCGCCACTGGCAGCGGCAAGTGGGACTCCGACGAATCGAAGGCCAAGGCCTCCAGTTGCCTCAGCTCCAACTCCAAAATTCTCATATCGGGCGGCACGCAGACACTGACTGCCAGCGGCGGTGGCGGCAAGGGCATCAGCGGCGACGACTCGCTGGTGGTCGACGGCGGCACGCTGACCATCAATACGTCGGGCGGCCTCTACGCCTACGTCAACGGCTCCGAATACACCAACTACACCGGCAGTGCCGACCGCCTGTCGAGCGACCAGAAGTGCTCGCCCAAGGGCATCAGGGTAGAGGGAGTAGTGGAGATTGACGGCGGCAACATCAACGTGACCACCACCGGCAACGGCGCCGAGGGCATAGAGAGCAAGTCTACGCTGACCATCAACGGCGGCACCGTGGTGGTGAGCGCCTACGACGATGCCATCAACTCGTCGAGCCACATGTATATCAACGGCGGCGACATCACAGTGGTGTCGTCGGACAACGACGGACTCGACTCCAACGGCAATATGTATATCAACGGAGGCGTCATCAAGGCCTTCGGCACCACCAGCCCCGAGTGCGGCATCGACGCTAACGAGGAGCAGAACTACACCGTGATATTCACCGGCGGCACACTGCTCGCCGTGGGCGGCGGCAACTCGGTGCCCAGCACCTCGGAGTCGACGCAGCCCTACGTGAGCACCACCATGAGCGTAAGCGCCGGCACTGAGATATCCGTGTCGAGCGGCAGCACCCAGCTCGCCACCTTCACCGTGCCCTCCAACTATAATTCGGGCTCCTCCTCCTCGAGCCAAGGCGGCAATCAAGGCGGCATGGGCGGCATGGGCGGCATGGGTGGTCCTGGCGGTGGCGGAAGTTCGTGGGGCGGCAGCAGCAGCTCGGTGCTCATTTCGTGTGCCGGCATGACGTCGGGCAGCAGCTATACCATCACGAGCGGCTCTTCGTCGAGCTCGGCTACGGCACGCACCAGCGGCAGCGGCGGCAACAGCGGCGGTGGCGGAGGCAGATTCTAAGCCCCACACCGTGGCTCCAAACCAAGTGAAACACAGATATAAAGTGATGAAAATATAATGTTTTATTCGTAAATGTTGCTTTGAACACCGGCTCGCCCTGTTTGTCATACGTTTTCAGGACGGGTTCGGTGTTCTTTGTTTTGCGAGTAACAGAGAGAAACAAACAATATGGGCAGTCGCAGCATGAAACTGAAAAGGGCCTTGGTCTTCACCGGCCACAAGAAGACGGAACTGCTGATATACCTGGCACTGTTCGCCGTGCTCTTTGCGGCTCCCGTCGTCTCTGAGTGGATAGAGACGTCGGCCCTGGGCTCGGAGCACTTCAATTGGTGCGGCATCTGCAAGGGGTGGCGGCTGCTGGCGGTGTTCTTCGCCGTGTTTTGCATCCACAACTTCTTCATAGCGCCGCAGCTGGTGTACCGCAACCGCAAGTGGAGGTACATCCTCTTTGCGTTGTTGCTGGTGGTGGCGTTCACCGCGTTTCAGATTCACCAGGCCGGTCCGCCGCCCCACCACCACGAGGGCACTCCGCCCCGCCACGCCATGGCTGAGGGAGCGCACCACGCTCCCGAGGGAGAGCCGGGCGGCGACGCTCCCGTCATGCTCTTTGGCGGCAGGACATCGGTGGCGTTCATCATAGTGTGTCTGCTGCTGGCGCTCAACACCGGCACCAAATACTATTTCAAGTCGCTCGACGACCGCCGCCGGCTGGACGCTCTGGAGCGCGAGAACCTCAATACCAGGCTCTCCTATCTGAAGTATCAGATCAACCCCCACTTCTTCATGAACACCCTCAACAACATTCACGCCATGGTCATGATAGACCCCAACCAGGCCAACGGCATGATAGAGACCCTGTCGAGCCTGATGCGCTACGTGCTCTACGACGCCGGCAATCCGCTCGCGCCGCTGCGCAAGGAGGTGGGCTTCATAGAAAACTTCGTGAGCCTGATGCGCGTGAGGTATACCGACAAGGTGAAGATAGAGGTGAGCCGTCCCGAAGTGCTGTCGGAGGCGCACGTGCCCTCGCTGCTCTTCGTGACGTTTGTGGAGAACGCCTTCAAGCACGGCGTGAGCTACGCCCGCGAGTCCTTCATCGACATCTCGTTTGCCGAAGAGGGCGGCAACGTGCTCTTCAGCTGCACCAACAGCGTGGCGCCCGCCACCCAGAAAACCGGCAAAGAGGGCGGCATAGGGCTCGACAACGCCCGCAAGCGGCTGCGCCTCATCTATGGCGAAAACTACAATCTGGACATTACTACCACCGACACGACCTACAGCGTGAGCCTCCGTCTGCCCGCTGGCGACGTGGCGGACAAAACCGAATAGACACATGATAAGATGCTTGGCTGTTGACGACGAGCCGCTGGCTCTGACACAATTGGAACACTACCTGCAGAACGTGCCCTTCTTCACCGTGGTGGCGTGCTGCCACAGTGCCGTAGAGGCCCTCAAGGTGATGGAGGAGGAAGACATCGACGTGCTCTTCACCGATATCCACATGCCCGACCTCAACGGCTTGGACCTCGTCAAGACGGTCGCCAACCCGCCCATGGTGGTCTTCGCCACAGCCTACCAGGAGTATGCCGTGGCGGGCTACGAAGTCAACGCCATAGGCTACCTGCTCAAGCCCTTCGGACAGAAGGAGGTGCTGGCGGTGGCCGAAAAGGTGAAGCGCCAGTACGAACTGCTCCACGCCGACAGCATGTCGCCGGTAGACGAAGACGACGCCGTCTTCCTCCACGCCGAGTACCGCATAGCGCGCATCGTGGTCAAGCAGATAGTCTATGTGGAGGGCTACGGCGAGTATGTGCGCATCAGGCTCGACAACAGCGACCGCCCCTTCATTGCCTACCTCAGCATGAAGAAGGTGGAGGAGCGCCTCTGCCCCTGCGGCTTCATGCGCATCCACAAGTCCTACATCATCAACCTGCGCCACATCTTCGAGGTCCACAAAAACCGTGTGGTGCTCGACACCGGCGCGGAGATACCCATAGGCGAAAGCTACCGCGAACAGCTCCAGAAGTACATCGCCTCGAAGTTTTTGGGTAAGTAGACTGCGTCTTTCGTCGCAGGGAAACCACTTGTTTTGACGCAAAACAAGAGGAGGTTTTACGCATGTGTAGCTAAAGGGGAGAAACACCTCAATTCAAAAAAGTAGCACTTCAAAGTTATAAAGTAGGACTTAAAAAAATTTTGTGCGGACTTAAAAAA
>CAVGQS010000075.1:0-11842 GCA_963631415.1 Lactococcus garvieae
TTTCGTTAAGTCCGCATAAAATTTTTTTAAGTCCTACTTTTCAATCGCTAAAGTGGCTTTAAAAAATTCTTTAGTGTACGCAAAACCTAATGTACTGAAAATTAGGGACACACAAGTTTCGCGAATTTTCACGAAAAAGGACTATTTGGGATTGGGTGTCTAAGGCTAAAATTCGACAAATGCAAAAAAGTCCAAAACGGTCGTTAGACCGTTTTGGGCTTGTGTCTGTTGGCGCGTTTTTCGCGTATTTTGGCTTTCTTCTTTGCAGAGCCGGAGCCATGAAGACCTGTGATATAGGTTTTTTTCTTCGCTTTGGTCTTTACGGCATTGGCCTTTTCGGGAGATTTCTTTGAGGCTCCCTTAAAGGATATGCCGGAAAGCATGGCTTGCTGCAATTCGTCTTCTGTCATTTCCCAAGATAAATCAGTGGTGGAACAAGCGGATGCCGGTGAAAGCCATGGCGATGCCGTATTTGTCGCAAACTTCTATCACGTTGTCGTCCCTCACGCTACCGCCTGCCTGCGCGATGAACTGGACACCGCTCTTGTGGGCGCGCTCAATGTTGTCGCCAAACGGGAAGAAAGCATCAGAACCGAGGCAAACGCCTGAGTTCTTAGCTATCCACTCTTTTTTCTCCTCGCGAGTAAGCGGCTCGGGCTTTTGCGTGAAGAACATCTGCCAGGTGCCGTCGCGAAGTACGTCGTCATAGTCATCGGAGATATACACATCGATGGTGTTGTCTCTGTCAGCTCGTCTAATCTTCTCAATCCATGGCAAGTTGAGCACCTTGGGGTGCTGACGAAGCCACCAGATATCGGCTTTGTTGCCCGCAAGGCGTGTGCAGTGTATTCTGCTCTGCTGACCAGCTCCGATTCCGATTGCCTGACCGTTCTTTACATAGCACACTGAGTTGCTCTGGGTGTATTTCAGTGTAATGAGCGCAATCTTCAAGTCGCGCTTTGCCTCTTCGGTGAAAGTCTTGTTCTGGGTAGGAATGTTCTCAAACAGGTTATCGCCGCGCAGGTCTATCTCATTGCGGCCTTGCTCAAAGGTGATGCCGAAAACTTGCTTGCGCTCTATCGGTTCGGGAACATACGAGGGATCTATTTGTATCACGTTGTACGTGCCTTTCCTCTTTTCCTTAAGAATCTCAAGAGCCTTGTCGGTATATCCCGGTGCGATGATGCCGTCAGACACTTCGCGCTTTACAACCGTGGCGGTAGCCTCATCGCAAACATCGCTCAGCGCGATGAAGTCGCCATAGCTTGACATTCTGTCAGCGCCTCTTGCACGGATGTAGGCATTGGCGGTGGGAGTAAACTCTATGTTGAGGTCATCAGCAAAATATATCTTCTTTTCAACATCGCTCAGCTGCAGGCCGATGGCAGCGCCGGCAGGACTAACATGCTTGAAGCTTGCTGCCGACGGGATGCCCGTAGCCTGCTTCAGTTCTTTGACGAGCTGCCAACTGTTAAGCGCATCAAGAAAATTTATATACCCAGGACGGCCGTTAAGCACCGTTACCGGCAGTTCGCCGTCGTTCATGAATATGCGGGCTGGCTTCTGGTTAGGGTTGCAGCCGTATTTCAACTGTAGTTCTTTCATATTTGGTAATTAATGTGTTTCCTCTACAAAGTTAATTCATTTCTGTGGTTTTTTGGCTTTTTTGCGCCAAACGTTTACGCCCACATATATCTGCGCTGAGAAAAGTGAGTTCTGGCACGAGAAGGTGGACTTCCTGTAGGCATAGGTGTGGGCAGTGAATGAGCCGCCAGCAAACATGTGGTTGGTGTTCCACACGAAAGCCAGTTTGCCAACAAAGTCAAAGTTGATGTTCCTGAGCCGATACAGAAGGTCGGCGGTGGGCTTTTGCCCTTTCGTGAAGTTGTAGCCTATTGACGGCGACGCCGTTGCATTGAACAGCAGGTTGCGGGCTATCACCCAGTTGAAGCTGTAGCCCAGCGACAGCGAGTGGTTGATGTAGCGCACCTCCTTCACTTTCAGGGCGTCGTTTATGGTTTCGCTGCCTTGCGACGGAAGCTGGTCGAAGTCAAACTCCACCAACTGGCGCGAATAGGAATAACCCAGAATGAGGCCACCGCTTGTGCGGCGTTGCACAGTGGTGTGGCTGTAGGCTGCCGGGTAGGAGAAATGGCGGTGGTTGAAGATATAGTAAGCGTGGATATAGGTCATGTCAGAAGACAGCCCCGGGAACGGCATATTTTTGCTCTGCTCCGCAGTAGGTTCGTCAAATCCTCTCATTTTCCTAATCCTGTAGCCGTTCACATCGTTTTCGTAGTAATAGTCTATGCCTATCATCGGGGCATAGAGCGACAGATATATGTTGGAGTTGTCTGTGGTAAGTTTTGAGCCGATGTCTATCGTCCAGCCCAGCGACAGCAGGCTGCAGCTTGCATAGGGACCTATCGTGACCTGCGAGTGGGGACTGAAGTAGAGCGACTGGTGGTGGCCGTCGTCGTCGGTGCCGCTCAGCCTGATCTGCTTGTAGCGCCAGTCAGACTGAGCCTTCAGCGTGATATTGTACTTGTCGCGCTCAATATAGTTGGTGTCGACCTCAAGGGCTCTCTTCAGCAGCCGGACGAAAAAGTTTCCCTTCTTCTTTTTGCCGGCATTGAGCACCGCGGCGCTGTCGCCTATGCACACGCTGTCGGCCACGGCCACGCTGTCAGGTTCGGCACTTGCGTACATGCAGCACACAAGCGCCAGTGCGAACGCAACAACAGTCTTGATTGTCACCATTCGCCGCACAGCCGTCAGATTTTTCCCAATATTCTGTCCATCACCCAGTTGGCGGAAGTGGCACTGGTGGAGTCGCAGCTGCAGATGGACTTGTGCTGCAGGTGTTCCACCACTTGCTTTATCAGCGGCAACTGTACATAGCGCGGGTTTTCGACCACAAACTCCTGTTTTCCCTCCTCGTTGTACAGAGTGATGGGGGCGTAGGTAAAGACAGAGAAGCGCAGGCTGCCCTTGTTGCCGATAATCTCAATGCGGTCCTCCTTGGCTGACTCATGGCCCACAAAGCACCATGACCCGGAGCCAGGCAAGCCGTTGAAGAAGCGGAAACAGGCGCTGACGGTATCTTCAGACTCATACAACCCTCCCCTATTCGTGCAATATCCCGTAGCCTCCACAATGTGGCCGAACAAACACTGCAGCAGGTCTATCTGGTGAGGGGCGAGGTCATAGAAGTAGCCGCCGCCGGCAATGTCGGGCAACACGCGCCACGGCAGGTTGTGGCGGTTGTAGTCCAAGTCGCGCGGTGGAACCGAGAAACGAATCTGCACATTGATGACATCGCCCACGGCTCCGTCCTCAATCAGCTTTTTTACCTTCTTGAAATAAGGCAGTTCCCTGCGGTAGTACGCCACGAAACAAGGGACACCCGTTTGTTGCGAGATGCGGTTGATGCGAAGGCAGTCCTGGTAGTTTGACGACAGCGGTTTCTCCACATACGCCGGCTTGCCCGCTTTCAGGGCCATTATGGCGTAGGTAGCATGCGTGGAGGGCGGTGTCGCTATATAGACGGCGTTGACCTCAGGAGCGTTGATAAGCTCCGTAGCGTCGGTATAGAATTTGTTGACGTTGTGCCGCTGGGCGTAGGACTGCGCCTTGTCGCGGTTTCTGCTCATCACGGCCACCACGTCGGAGTTCTCCACCAGGCGGAAGGCCGGACCGCTCTTCTTTTCGGTCACCTCGCCACATCCCACAAATCCCCAGTTTACCTTATGTATTTCCTTCATGAAACGAAAAACTGTTATAAAACAAAAAAGCGGGAGTTATCAGAGCCGTGTCTCCACGTCCCCGAAAACCCCCGTTTTCAGCAAAGCTCAGTCCAAGCTGTGTATAACCAGCCCGCTGCGGAGCTTAGGTTCAAACCATGTTGCCTTGGGCGGCATGATCTTGCCGCTGTCGGCAATGTCCATTATCTGCTTCATGGTGACAGGATAGAGCGCCAGAGCCATCTTCATCTCGCCGCTGTCAACCCGTCGCTTCAGTTCGCCAAGTCCCCTGAGTCCTCCCACGAAGTCAATCCGCTTGTCAGTCCTCAGATCCTTGATGCCCAGCAGCTTGTCCAGGATCAGGCGCGACGAGATGTCTACGTCGAGAACGCCAATCGGGTCGCTGTCGTCATAAGTGCCGGCCTTGGCCTTCAGACTGTACCAGTGCGACTCCAGATAGAGCGAGAACTCATGGAGCTGGGCGGGCTTGTAGATGTCCGTACCCATGTCAGCCACCTCGAAGTCCTTGGCCAGGGCTTCAAGGAACTGCTCCTTGCTCATTCCGTTGAGGTCCTTCACCACTCTGTTGTAGTCGAGTATCGTCAGCTGGCTTGCGGGGAAGCACACCGCCATGAAGTAGTTGTATTCTTCCTTGCCCGTTGTGGACGGGTTCTGGGCGGCTTTCTCCGCGCCCACGAGGGCTGCGGCAGCCGACCTGTGGTGGCCGTCAGCGATGTAGAGGGCGGGCATTGCGGCAAACTCTTTTGTTATGGTGTTCTTGTCGTCCTTGTCTGAGATAATCCAGAACTTGTGCACAAAGCCGTCGACGGGAGCCACGAAGTCATACTCAGGAGTCGTCTTGGAATATTTGTCGATGATGCCAAGCAAGGTGCTGTTGTCGGGATAGGCAAAAAACACGGGTTCCATGTTCGCGTTGTTGACGCGTACGTGCTTCATGCGGTCTTCCTCCTTGTCCTTGCGGGTCAGCTCGTGCTTCTTAATTACGCCGTTCAGGTAGTCCGACACGTGGGCGCACACCACAAGACCGTACTGCGTCTTGCCGTTCATCGTCTGCGCATAGAGGTAGTAGTTCTCCTCGGCGTCCTGCTTCAGCCAACCCTTCTCCTGAAATTTCTTGAAGTGCTGTGCGGCGCTCTCGTAGACCTCAGGCGCATACTCCGACGTGCCGGCAGGAAAATTGATTTCCGGCTTGATGATGTGGTACAGCGATTTCTCGTTGTCGCCCGCCTCTGCCCTGGCCTCTTCAGAGTCAAGCACGTCGTAGGGACGACTCTCCACCTCCTCCACAAACTCCTTGGGGGGACGGATGCCTCTAAACGGTTTAACTATTGCCATAGTCCGTAGTTTATTTGTTAACCTGGAACTTCGTCACGCCGTTTTCGAAGAATGCCACAATCTGGTTTGCTGCGGCAAGTCCTGCGTTGATGTTCGCCTCGGCTGTCTGCGCGCCCATCTTCTTGGGCGTAGAGAAGTAGCGGTCGGCAAAGTTGGCGGCAAATTCAGCGTCGGCATCGGGCTTGATGTCGGTAATGTATTTCAGGTCGGTGCGCTGCGCCATCAGTTCAAGCAGCGAGGCCTCGTCAACGACCTCCTTGCGGGCCGTGTTGATCAGGATTCCGCCCTTCGGCAGCTTGCCAACCAACTCGGCGTTGATGCTCTTCACGGTCTCGGGAGTAGCGGGGATGTGCAGGCTCACGATGTCGCTCTGCTCAAACAGTTCTGCGTTGCTGCCCACTGCCTTCACGCCAGCCGCCTCAATAGCCTCTACAGGACAGAAGGCGTCGTAGGCGAGCACCTCCATGCCGAAGCCCTTGGCTATGCGCGCCACGTTGCGACCCACATTGCCGAAAGCCAGAATGCCGAGCTTCTTGCCCATCAGTTCTGTTCCGGCCTTGCCGTTGTAGAAATTGCGAACAGCATAGACCAACAGGCCAAACACCAGTTCGGCAACAGCGTTGGAGTTCTGGCCAGGGGTATTCATGGCCACTACGCCATGGGCAGTCGCTGCGCTCAGGTCTATATTGTCGTAGCCGGCACCGGCACGCACTACAATCTTGAGGTTCTTGGCGGCATCGAGCACTTCTGCGTCAACTTTGTCGCTGCGCACGATGAGCGCGTCGGCGTCGGCAACGGCGCTGAGCAACTCTGCCTTAGAGGTGTATTTCTCCAGCAGGGCGAGTTCATAGCCGGTCTTCTCCGTCACTTTCCTTATGCCTTCCACAGCCACAGGCGCGAAAGGTTTCTCAGTAGCTATCAGTACTTTCTTCATTTCTGTTCAATTTAAAACGAATTAGTGTTTGGCCTCAAATTCCTTCATGCAGTCAACCAGAGCCTTGCAGCCCTCAACCGACATAGCGTTGTAGCAGCTGGCCCTGAATCCGCCAACCGAACGGTGGCCCTTCACTCCGACCATGCCGCGCTCTGTAGCGAACGAAAGGAATTCGGCCTCCAGGTCTTTGTAGTTCTCGCTCATCACGAAGCAGAGGTTCATCACAGAACGGCAGTCCTTGTCCACAGTACCTACAAACATCTTGTTGCGGTCAATCTCGTCGTACACAATCTTAGACCTCTCGAGAGCCCTGCGCTCCATCTCCTTGACACCGCCTTGCGCTTTCACCCACTTCATGGTCTGGAGTGCGCTGTAGATAGGCAGCACGGGAGGAGTGTTGAACATCGAGCCCTTCTCCACATGAGTGCGGTAGTCGAGCATCGTAGGAATCTGGCGGCTCACCTTGCCCAGCGCGTCTTCCTTCACAATCACGAAGGTCACGCCCGCCATGGAGATGTTCTTCTGAGCACCGCCGTATATCATGGCATACTTGCTCACGTCTACCGGACGGCTCAGGATATCAGAACTCATGTCGGCTATCATCGGGATGGGAGAATCGAAGTCCTCGCGAATCTCAGTACCGTATATAGTATTGTTGGTTGTGATGTGGAAATAGTCAGCGTCGGTAGGTATCGTCCAGCCCTTGGGGATATAGGCGAAGTTTCTGTCAGCGGACGAAGCCACCTCTACAACCTCACCAAAAAGCTTGGCTTCCTTGATTGCCTTCTTGCTCCACACACCAGTGTTGAGATAAGCGGCTTTCTTCTCCAGAAAGTTGTAGGGCACCATGCAGAATTCCAGACTGGCGCCGCCGCCCAAGAAGAGAACCTTGTAGACTTCGGGAATGTCGAGTAGCTCTTTCATCGTGGCCTCTGCCTCGTCGATAACGGGCTGGAAGTCCTTGCTGCGGTGGCTTATTTCCATCAGCGAAAGGCCAATGCCGTTGAAGTCCAGACAAGCGGCTGCTGTTTTCTCAATCACTTCGCGCGGCAGAATTGACGGCCCCGCATTAAAATTATACTTTTTAGTCATAGCTGTGAGGTATTTGTTAATGATTTAGTTTCTATAGGTTGCATTGGGGAGCAATCTGGCCACTCGTCTCTTACAGAAAGAGTGCCGCCACACATCCCCATAACACCGCAAAGATAGCAAAACCTTGTCTATTATCGTGCAGAGCCACCCGTTTTTTTTGACTTAATCTTCGTTGCAGCGCCGCCTTTAGGCAATCTGACGACAAAACGGCAACGGCTGAGAACTGACAACCACAAAAAAAGCCTCCTGTCAAATTATGGTAATTCGACAGGAGGCTTTACCTTACTCATTTGCGTAAAGAGGAATTATGGCAACAGTTCGCTCACGTCCTCCCCTTTTGATTTCATCTGGCGGACTTGTGTGGAGGAGATGTCGTAGAGCGGCATGTCCAAATACCTCACGTTGGGCGGCAGCTTGGCAACGTCTATGTTGTAGCCGCGCCGCGGATATATGACTATTTGGTAATTGCTGGCTATCTCGTCGTGCTCCTTCCAGTCGCCGAAGCATTGCCAGTTGTCGGCGCCGATAATCAGCACCAGCTCGTCTTGCGGCCTCATCTGCTTCAGCTTGCGCAGCGTGATATATGTATAGGAGGGTTGCGGGAGGGTGAACTCTACGTCCGACACAACGACACCCCTGATGTGCTGCGTACCCTTGCGCACATTGTCCAGCCTTTCTTGAGCGTCCTGGAGCGATTCCTTTTCTTTCAGCGGGTTATGGGGCGAGACAATGAACCAAACCTCGTCCACTGCGCCCGACTGAAGCACGTTGCTGGCCAGCGACACGTGCCCCTTGTGCAACGGGTTGAACGACCCTCCAAAAACGCCGATTCTCACTGTGCTTATCTTTGTTGTTCAGACCTCTTGTCCGAGCCGCTCCCTGACTGTTTTCAGCAGCTGCTCTTCAGCTTCGTGCAGGTCGCCGTTCACTATCTTCGCGTCAAACTCGCCGGCGAACGACAATTCGTAAGACGCTTTGCGCAACCTCTGCTCTATCACTTCGGCACTGTCGGTGTTTCTGCCCACCAGCCTCTTGCGCAGTTCCTCTACCGAAGGCGGCTGGATGAACACAAGGAAGGCCTTGTCGCCGTACATCTTCTTTATGTTGAGTGCGCCCTTCACGTCTACGTCGAGCACAACGTTGTCGCCGTCGTTCAGCATTCTGTCTACCTCCGACTTCAGCGTGCCGTAGAACTTGTCCTTATACACCTCCTCGTATTCCACGAAGGCGTTTTCCGCAATTTTGGCTCTGAACTCCTCTGGCGTGAGGAAGAAATACTCCACGCCGTTCTTTTCGGTGCCGCGCGGCGCCCTCGACGTGGCGCTCACGGAGAACTTCAGGTTCAGGCCTTGCTGCATCAGGTAGTTGATGAGCGTAGACTTGCCGCTGCCGCTTGGGGCTGAGAATACCAACAACATATCTAGAGTTGAATTAGTTTTTTACAGTACATTGAGGACTTGCTCCTTGATTTGCTCAAGTTCGTCCTTCATCTTCACCACTATGTTCTGCATGTCAGCCTGGTTGCTTTTGCTGCCCATAGTGTTTATCTCGCGGCCCATCTCCTGGGCGATGAACCCCAGTTTCTTTCCCTGCGGCTCGTCAGACCCCATCGTCTCGGAGAAATATTTCAGGTGGTTGGCCAGGCGCTGCTTCTCCTCGTTGATGTCCAGTTTCTCGATATAGTAAATCATCTCCTGCTCCAGCCTGTTGCGGTCGTAGTCCACTGGCAGCGAACCGAGTTTGTCTACTATCTCACCGCGTATTTTCTCCACCCTCTGCAGTTCGTAAGTCTCTATCTCCCTGAGGTATTGGCCTATGTTGGCAATTTTTTCCTTAAACTTGATGGTCACCGCGTTGCCCTCTTGCCTCCTGAACTCCACGAAGTTGTCCAGGGCCTCTTTCAGGGCGCCGAAGACCACCTGCCGCTCCGCCTCGCTCACGTCGGCTGCAGCCAGCGACTGTGTCACGCCGGGCATCCGCCCTATTACCTCCCACCAGTCTTGGGGTTCGCTGATGTTGAGCTGCGCGCTTATTTCCTTTATTTGCGACACATACGACGCCACCACATCCTTGTTCACCGTGGCTGCCGCTGCTGTTTCCGGCTCTTCCACCTTGATGAAGAGGTCTATCTTGCCCCTCACCGCGCTGGCCGACACCAGCTGCCTCAACTGCATCTCCCAGCCCGTGTAGGCGGGCGCCACCTTGGTGGTGATGTCAAAGTTCTTGCTGTTGAGTGACTTGATCTCTACAATAATTTTCTTGCCTTCGAACACGGCCTCACTCTTGCCGTAGCCCGTCATAGAGTATAACATTGCTTATGTTTTATTTTGCTTTCTCGCTTGCGAGAATCAGTTGTCCAACACTTCGTATTTGCTCACCTTGCTCTTAAACTCGGGAACCATCTCCTTCATCTTCTTCACTATGGCCATGTCGTCGTGCGAGTAGGATATCTCCATCAGTTCGTCCTCGTCACTGCACACGCTCGAGTAGTCATATTCGCGCACCTTCGCCACCATGATTTTGGGGTGGCTCGTCGGTATGTTGTTCTCCTTGTCGTCCAGCACCTCCTCATAGAGTTTCTCGCCCTCTCTGAGTCCCGTGAACTTAATCTCGACGTTTTCGGCGCCCGAGAGCCTTATCATCTGCTTGGCCAGATCCACGATTTTTACTGGCTTGCCCATGTCGAACACAAAGATCTCGCCGCCTTTGCCCATCGTGCCTGCCTCAAGCACCAGCTTGCAGGCCTCCGAGATGAGCATGAAGAACCTTATGATATCGGGATGGGTAACGGTCACGGGACCTCCGTTCTTTATCTGCTTCTTGAAGAGGGGAATCACCGAGCCGTTCGAGCCCAGCACGTTGCCGAAGCGCGTAGTCACGAACTGCGTCTCGCCCTTCACTTTGCCATCCGCCACCGCCTGGTTGAGCGACTGGCAGTATATCTCGCAGATGCGCTTGGAGCAGCCCATCACGTTTGTCGGGTTCACCGCCTTGTCTGTAGATATCATCACGAACTTCTTCGTGCCGTACTTCACAGCCAGGTCGGCAATGACTCGCGTACCATATATATTGTTGCGCACGGCCTGCACGGGGTTGTCCTCCATCATAGGCACGTGCTTGTAGGCAGCGGCGTGGAACACATACTCCGGTTTGTAGGTCGCGAAGATGCTCTCCATGTGTTTGCCGTCGGTTATCGAGGCCACAATCGTCTCGCTCTTGATGTTGGGGAATTCCCTCTTCATCATGAGGCGTATGTCGTGCATCGGCGTCTCAGCCTGGTCGATGAGTATCATGCAGGAGGGGTTGTTCCTCGCCACTTGCCTCACCATCTCCGAACCGATAGAGCCGGCAGCACCGGTGATGAGGATGCGCTTGCCGCAGAGCATGGAGCCAATGGCGTTCATGTCCACGTCTATTATCTCGCGCGGCAGCAAGTCCTCTATCTCCACCTCGTGCAGCTGCTGGTAGTACGGCTTGTGGTTGCCGTCCCACTCCTCAGCCTTCGGTATAGCCATTATCTTTATCTTGGCCTCAATCAGTTCGTTTATCATCTCCTGATTGTTCGACAACCTGACGTTCTTGAGGGGAGACACAAACAGCACCTTCACGCCCAGCGACTTCAGCACGCGGCCTATGCCCTTGCCGTTGCGGTACACCTTCCTGCCAAGCAAGTAGGCGTCGCACCTGTCGTCGTCGTCACCCACAAAGGCCCTCAGCGCATATTTGCGGTCGGGCGAGTTCCTTATGCTTTCTGCCAATCCTATGCCGCCAACCCTCACTCCGTAGACAGCCACCGGCGTGGCGCCCTCGGCAGAGAACAGGAAGTACATCTCCCTTATCACTATGCGCACAATGCCCATCAAGAACGTGGTGCACAAGAACAGAAATACATAGCCCTTCAGCAAGTGTACTTGCAGTATGGGCAAGCCCAGCGAATTGGCGCAGAGCCCGAACAGGTAGGTCAGAAACGTGCCCAGTAGCGATGCCCCCGCCACGTTGCCCAAGTCCGTCAGCGTGGAGTAGCGAAGGATACCCGAATAGGTGTGGAACACCCTGAATGCTATGCAGAAGAGCAACGTGCTCACCAAACTCGAAATCGTGATTTTCAAGATACCGGCAGCAAACACCTCCTGCTTCAGTTCCAGTACGCTGCCCAAATAGCACGACAGCAATACTATACCGCAGTCCAGCATCAAGACCATCCAGTACGGCAACGATTTTCTTGAGAAGTACCACCTGAACGCCTTTCTTATCGGACTTATCTTAAACAAAAACATATACTTACAGCTTTAGTTACGCAGCCCCGGCACATGCCCTGCTGCCGCCTCGTGGCGCACGCCCCTAGGACCAAGTCCCACGGCCGCGCCGCCATCCAGCCACATTTTATGCAAATTTACTAAAAAAGCAAATCTGCCACAAGAAAAACACCACAAAACGTTTTACGTTAAACGTTTTATGTTTTACGTTACGCCAACCGATATTCATTCTTCTTCAAACCACGAATCTGGCTAATCTGGCAAATGCTAGCTCGCGAGCCAGCAGCGCATCCCTTATTCGCTGTCATTAGTGTAATTCGTGTTCGTTCCCTCAATGCCGCGACCTAACGTAAAACACAAAACGCTTTAACGCAACACGTTTTTGCCCTTCTCACGTTTTCGTCCCCGGAAACAATATCTGTGTAAATTTGTGCTATCAGTGTTCGAAAAAGTTAAACCAC
>CAVGQS010000076.1:0-11807 GCA_963631415.1 Lactococcus garvieae
TAAGTGGCTTTAAAAATTTTTTAAGTCCTTGTTTTCAATCGCTCAAGTACTACTTTAAAATTCTTAAGTGCGCGCCCCGACGTAACGCACTGGAAATGAGGCGCACACAAACTGCGCGAATTTTCACGAAAAGGGCTTTTTGGGGCAGGAGGTTAAGCGGTTCGAATGTTAGAGGGTTTTAGCGGACAGCAATAAATTTTTATGGCACAAAAAAATCCGCAGCGCCAGGCTGGAGCTACGGATATGGGGTTGTCGCGCCACGTTGGCGGTTGGCGAACCGAAAGGATTCGGGGTGTCGGGGGCTTCAGGCAGGAGCGGCGGTCTGCGAGGTGCGGGCAGACGGCACGCTGTCGAGCAGGAGCATGACGGAAAGGAGGACGAGGCCTATGTAGGGGCTGAAGTCCATCGCGCGGCCAAGAAAGTACGGCAAGACAGCCAGCAGCACCCACCAGCCGGAGCGGCCTGTGTCGTGGAGGCGGCGCACCGCAACCGACAGCAGCGGCAGCACAGCCAGCAAGACATAGATGGCCACGACCACCGTTATGAACAGATGCTGCACGAAGCAGGTATAGAGCAGCCTTTGCCAATATTCGCCAGTGGTGGCTGCCTCGGTCACCTGCACATAGTCGCGGCCTATGCAGCCGAACATAGTGAAATAGAGCACGAAGCCAACCATGCAGTTAAAGACAATGAAAGTCCAGAACTCCGAACGGCGCGCGCGGCCCGTGAAGTTGTTGTAGAGAGTGACCACTCGCCACACTGTGCGCAACACGCTGAGCGCATAGTCAGACTTCGGCTTGGAGTCCGCGGGCTGCTGAGCGGCAGCAAATGGCTGCTGCTGAATTGGCTCTGGAGTCGGCTGAATGCTTGGTGCGGCTTGGTGCGGCTTGGCTGCTGCGGCTTGTTGCGGCACGGCTGCCGCTGCCAGCGCGTCGTTGGGGCAGGCGCAGGTGGGGCACTCAGGCAGCAGGGCGTCGTAGCGCGTTCCGCATTCGGGGCACGCCACCGCATAGCCGCTCAGCGGGCATCCGCACTCGGGGCACTCCGTTTCGCCGCCGTTCAGCGGACAGGCGCACTCAGGGCAGCAGTAGGACTGCACTTCGGGTTGTTCGCTATTGTGATGGAATCTTGTTGACATAACTGCAAATATCAAAAAACAAAGCCGGTCATCTTCCGAACCTGTGGCTCGCCACAGGCTTCGTCAGGAAGATGACCGGCTTTTTTCATTTTATACTACTTAGTGTATCTCAGTGAGTTGCGCAGGTTGAAGTTGGTGATCTTCGACTTGAAGTCGCCAGTGGACTGCAGCGGCATCACGAGAGTTTCGAGAGTCTTGAGATGTGTGTTGCCCTCGTGGAAGAAGGTGCGTCCGTCCTTGGCCTCCGCCAGCTTGCCGTTGATGTAGAGGTAGGTGGCCTTGTTGTTGCCCTCAATGCAGATCTTGGCCTTCTCGCCGCTGTAGGGCGCATAGTCGAAGGTGAAGAGATAGCCGTCGCGCTCATACGCCATGCGTCCGTTGATGGGGTCGGCGATGTAGAGCTTGGCGTTGGGCGACTGCAGGAGCACGGTGCCCTTGGTCTCAGCTGCGCCCTCGAGATCGAACTCAACGGAGTAGTCGTAGCCAGCCTCAATCTTGCCGTCGGGCGAGAAGGTCTGGTTGGGGTTGAGCGCGGCGAAGGTCTTGTCGTAAGCCGACTTGCTGAGCAGTCCGAGTTCGTTGACGCCGGGAGCCTCGCTCAGGGTCATGCGCTTTTCGTTGAACTCAGCCCAGGGGAGCGTCACGTTTTTGCCAGTCCAGAACTTGGCGCTGAGGGTCTGCATGGCGGGATAGAGGCGGTGGTGTATATCCTTGACGGAGACGCCGTTGCCGCAGTGGTCGTTCCACACGGCAAACATGCCGCCCAGTATCTGCTTGCTGTCGTAGGGGAAGGTATACTTTTCGCTGCCCACGATGTTGGGAGTCCAGTGCTCGTAGAGGTACTGGTGGTTGAGGTAGTCGTAGTAGTAGCCAGCGTGGGGCACGATGTAGGTGAGGCCGTCAGGGATGCTGATGCACTTGTAGCCCAGCTTGAGCATTGAGTCGGGGGCTGCGTAGCCGTTTGACCACAGCGACATAAGCACGTTGTCGACCTTGATGGGCGTTTCGCCCTTGGCGTGGGTCAGCGAGCCCCAGAGCACGGCCTGCTTGCCGTAGGACTCTACATATTTAATAAGGTGGTCGGTCAGGGCGCGGAAGAGTTCCACGACATCCTTGTCCTTGTTGGAGTATTCGTCGGTGCCAATGTCAACGCGCGGACCTACGAAGACGGGGTCGTCGCCCTCAAGATACTCCTTCCACAGAGCGTCGAGGAACTTCTGGCTCTTGGGGTTGGTGATGTCGAGGTGGTCAACGCCATACTTGTGGCTGCCCAGTTCGGGGTCGTAGTGTGTGAATGCGAGGCTGTGAGCCGGAGCGTCGATTTCGGGAACTATCTCCACGCCCAGCGCCATGGCCTCCTTCTGGAAGTCGCGGAACTCGGCTTTGGTGTAGGAGCCGTCGCGTGCGGTGAGTCCTGGATAGGTGTCGCACTCCAGTCGGAACGCCGCGTAGGTCTTGTTCCAGTCGTGCTCAAAGAACTGCGGGAAGCCGTTGTCGTTGAGGTGCACCTGCAGGAAGTTCATCTTGTAGTAGCTCATTATCTTGACGAGCTGGCGCAGATATGACATGGGGATATATTTGCGGCCGCAGTCAATCATGAAGCCGCGCACACCGAAGTCGGGGCAGTCGTTGATGACGCCCTTGGGCAGCTCGGCCTTGTCCTTGCCGTCGAGCATCTGGAGCAGGGTGCGGGTGGCCCAGTAGAGACCGGTGGCGGAGGTAGACGACACCTCTACCTTGTCGGTTATGGAGATGGTGTAGGCCTCAGCGTTCTTTTTCTTCTTCTTGTCAGCCACGAGCTTGAAGGCTATGTCGCCGGCCTGCGCCTTTGACTTGGCGGCCAGGTTGGCCTTCATGCCGCACAGCACGTCGAGGTCGCCGGCAAAGGCCTTGGCCACGTTTTCGGTTCCCTCACCAGCTACGAGGTTGACAGTTGTTCCAAGGGGCAGCACGCCCTCGGCGCCCTTCCACTCGCGGATTTCCGGAATGGCGAAAGGCTTGGCGTTTTGAGCAAGCGCACTCACCGGCTTCACCGCCAGCGCCAGTGCAAGCAGGGCCACAGCGCCCATAATCTTGTTCTTCATCATTAACTTTTTTATTTGGTTTGTAAACTGGTTGCAAATATACTCCAAAAGCCACTAATACCCAAAAAATAGCCCGCAAATAATGGTCGCCTGTAAGAGGAAAAGACTAATTTTGCGCTGACACCCTACAAAGCGACAAATATATTATGAACACAAGACTATCTCATACGTCAGAACTCACCGTTGAGCCCCGCCACACCGCCCTCGCCCTGGGCAGCGGCGACATGGAGGTGCTCGCCACGCCCCAGATGGCAGCCTTGATGGAAAACGCCGCCATGCTTGCGGTGAAGGACCACCTCGACGAGGGCTCCACCACCGTGGGCTCCATGATCACCACCACCCACCTGCGCCCCACCGCCGTGGGCAGCAAGGTGAGCGCCACCGCCACCCTCACCGCCGTGGAGGGACGCAAACTGACCTTCAGCGTCACGGCGCAGGACGACCGCGGTGTCATTGGCGAGGGCGAACACGTCAGGTACATCGTCGACAGGCGCCGTTTTCTCGACAAACTCTGAGGCGCCATGCCGCTCCCTAAAGCCACGCCCGCCCTGCTCCGCCAGCTGGCGCAGCGCTACAACAAGCCCGGCTTCATCGCTGCCGACCCCTTGCAGTTTCCCCACCGCTACACCGCCAAGACGGACATAGAGATTTCCGCCTTCGTCACGGCGTGGATAAGCTGGGGCAACCGCAAGCAGATTGTCAGCACAGCGCAAAGGCTACACACCGACATCTTAGGCGACGACCCCACGGGCTACCTGCAGAGCCGCGAGTGGGAGCGCTACCGCGGCAGCACCGACTGCTTCTACCGCACCGTGCGCTTCGGCGACTTCTGCCAGCTGATGGAGCGTCTCCACAGCGTCTACAGCCAGCACGCCGACCTCGAGGACTGCGTAGTCGCCAACATGGCAGCCTGCGGCGGCGACCCTGCGTGGGCGCTCGGCAGCGTCTTCAGCGGCATTGCGGGCATTGCCGACCCCAGCAAGAAGTCACCCTGCAAGAGGCTGTGGCTCTTCCTGCGCTGGATGGTGCGCCGCGACGGAATAGTGGACCTTGGAGTGTGGCGCCGCCTGCAGCCCGCCCAGCTCGTCATTCCCCTCGACACCCACGTCCACCACACCGCCCTCATGCTCGGCGTCACCACGCGCCACACAGCCGACATCACCACCGCCCGGCAGATCACCGACCGCTTCCGCACCATCTTCCCCGACGACCCGGCGCTGGGCGACTTCGCCCTCTTCGGCTACGGCATGGAGAACGGAATCTAACCCGCGTTTTCCCCTTGCTTTTGCCCCCCGGCAAAAGGCGTTTTGAGCCGCTCGCGGGGCGGCAAGTTTCCAACCGATGGCAAAATTGCGAAAATATATGCCCGACGGCCTTAAATTATGCTTACTATCAACACGATAAGTAACGAAAAACACTTAACTTTGCAACTTCATACAAAAACACCTTTTAAGCATGTCAGATACAAAGCAAATAAAGACAGCCCTGATTTCGGTCTTCCACAAAGACGGACTCGAAGAAATCCTGGCTAAGCTCAACGCCGCAGGAGTGAAGTTCCTCTCCACTGGCGGCACACAGTCGTTCATCGAAGGCCTCGGCTACCCCTGCACCAAGGTTGAGGACGTCACCACCTATCCCTCCATCCTTGGCGGACGAGTGAAGACTCTCCACCCCAAAATCTTCGGAGGCATATTGGGCCGCCGCGAACTTGAGAGCGACCGCCAGCAGATGCAGCAGTACGAGATTCCCGAGATTGACCTCGTGATTGTGGACCTCTATCCGTTTGAGGAGACCGTGGCAAGCGGAGCCAGCAACGCCGACATCATCGAGAAGATCGACATAGGCGGCATCTCGCTCATCCGCGCGGCTGCCAAGAACTACAACGACGTGGTCATCGTGCCGAGCAAGGCCGAGTATGCCAAGCTCAACGACATCCTGACCGCCGGCGCCGCCACCACCCTGGCGCAGCGCAAGGAGTTCGCCGAGCGCGCCTTTGCCACCAGCAGCCACTACGACACCGCCATCCACGCCTACTTCGCCGGCAAATAAGCCACTGGCGACCGACACACGCAACATTCACACACATTTTTACTGACAAAGAGACACTATGGGATTCTTTTCATTTACCCAGTCGTTGGCAATGGACCTCGGCACCGCCAACACCATTATACTCAACGACGGCAAGATGCTCGTCGACGAGCCGTCGGTGGTAGCCATCGACCGCGACAGCAAGAAGATGCTGGCAGTAGGCGGCAGAGCCAAACTGATGTATGAGAAACACAGCGACAAGATAAGGGTGATCCGCCCGCTGCGCGACGGAGTCATCGCCGACTTCGACGCCTGCGAGCAGATGATGCGCGGACTGATCAAGATGGTCAAGACCGGCACACGCCTCTTCGCCCCCTCACTGCGCATGGTCATAGGAGTGCCGTCGGGAGCCACCGAGGTGGAGCTGAGAGCCGTCAGGGACTCTGCCGAGCACGCCGGCGGACGCGACATCTACCTCATCTATGAGCCTATGGCGGCAGCCCTCGGCGTGGGCATCGACGTCGAGGCGCCCGAAGGCAACATGGTGGTCGACATAGGCGGCGGAACAACCGAGATTGCCGTCATCTCGCTCGGCAGCATCGTGGCCAACACATCCATACGCATGGCGGGCGACGAATTTACCGCCAACATACAGGACTACATGAGCCGCCAGCACAACGTGAAGGTTTCGGAGCGCATGGCTGAGCGCATCAAGATACACGTAGGAGCCGTGCTCACCGACCTCCCCAAGGACGAGGCGCCAGATGAATACACCGTTCACGGACCTAACAAAATCACCGCGCTGCCCATGGAGGTGCACATCTGCTATCAGGAGATAGCCCACTGCCTCGACAAGTCGGTGTCGCGCATCGAGACCGCCGTGCTCAGCGCGCTGGAGAGCACACCGCCTGAGCTCTACGCCGACATCGTCAAGAACGGCATATACCTCACTGGCGGCGGAGCACTGCTGCGCGGACTCGGCAAGCGCCTCTCTGACCGCATCAACATCAAGTTCCACGTGGCCGAAGACCCGCTCCACTGCGTAGCTCGAGGCACCGCCATCGCCCTCAAGAACGCCGACCACTTCTCGTTCCTCATGAGATAGGCCGCGCACACACACAGCAACTCTACCCCCACACCACGTTCCCGCCCTCTCCGGAGAGGACGGGAACGTATATGAAAATATACCACACACACCCCTCCCGCCACACGCCCGATGAACAACCTGATAGAATTTCTGAAGAAATACAACCACTGGATACTCTTCCTCGTCCTGGAGGCCCTGAGTTTCGTGGTGCTCTTCAGATTCAGCCACTACCACGGCAGCGTGTGGTTCACCCAGGCCAACAACGTGGTGTCGGCTGTCAACGGCGTCTATACGCGCGCCGAGGCCTACCTCCACCTCGACCAGGCCAACAGCCACCTCACCAGCCAAAACGCCATACTGCAGCTGCAAAACGAGAGGCTGCGCCAGAAGCTCGAGGCTGCCACCAAGAATACCTCGCCCGGCGAGCAGCTCGTGCTCGACTCGCTCCAGGGCTACAAGCTCTATGCCGCCAGAGTCATCTCCTCGTCGATAGTGAAAAACGACAACTACATCGTCATCGACAAGGGCTCGGCCGACGGCATCAAGCCCGAGATGGGCGTGGCTGGCGGCGGCGGAGTTGTAGGAGTGGTTTGCGCCACCAACACCCACTGCTCGCTCGTGCTGCCCATCATCAACGTCAAGTCGAGCGTCAGCTGCCGCATCAGGCGCACCGGCTACTACGGCTCGCTGCAGTGGAAGGGCGGCTCCGTCTACTACGCGCGCCTCGTCGACATGCCGCAATATGCCCGCACCCGCAACGGCGACGTGGTGGAGACCAGCGGCTACTCCACCATTTTCCCTCCCGGACTCTTCGTGGGCAAGGTGAGGCTTGAGAAAAAGACCAGAGGCAGCGAGCAGAGAGGCTACAAGGTAAACCTCGGCACCGACTTCGGCAACCTCAGCGACGTCTGCGTCTTCGAAAACCTCCACAAGGCAGAGATCGAGGGACTCCACCGCCAGATTGCCGGCGACAACAGCGAGGAATAAAGCCCGCACATTTTTAATAAGCGCCACACAACTACAACAAGCGCAACCAAACAACACAAACGCCGCCACACAACAACACAAACGCCACAGCCACCCATAATAAGCGTCACCCCAGATATGAACCAAACCCCGTTGACAAGGATTCTCTTTGCGATAGTCATCGTAGCCCTGCAGGTGCTGATATTCAACCATGTCCACATCTTCGGATATGCTACGCCGCTCGTCTGCGTCTACATCCTGATGACCTTCCCTCTCAGCATGCCCAAATACTCCAAGCTGCTGTGGGGCTTCGGCATAGGCCTGGTGCAAGACGCCTTTGCCAACACCCCGGGCGTCATGGCGGCCACACTGACCTTCATGGCGTTCATCCAGGGCACGCTGCTCGAGTTCTTCGGCGGCCAGGACAGCGACGACGACGGCGACGAGGTGCCCTCCATCAAGACCCTCGGCCTCTACTTCTTCCTGCGCTACGCCGCTGTGTCGGTCCTCATACAGACAGCCGTGTTCTATCTGCTGATGACCTTCAACTTCTTCAACCCCCTCGACACCGCCATCAACATTGCCGGCAGCTCCGTCCTCTCGTTCCTCGCCATCTGGTTCATGGAGAGCATACGCAGCCGTTCACGCAAATAAGCCGCACCCCAAAGTGAGAAATCCCGAACTCGAAAAACGGAAATACACCATAGCGGCCATTGCCATCGTCATTGTGATGGTCTACATTGCCCGCCTTGCCGGACTGCAGATTTTCAGCGACGAATACAAGGCCAACGCCGAGTCCAACGCCTTCTACCGCAAGACGCAGTACCCGGCGCGCGGACTCATCTACGACCGCGACTCCACACTCATGGTCTACAACGAGCCGGTCTACAACATCATGGTCATCATGGAGGAGCAGCAGGGCATCGACACACTCGACTTCTGCCGCACCATAGGCATCACCAAGCAAGACTACATCAAGCGCATGGCCGACATCAAGGACCCCAACAAAAACACCGGCTACTCGCGCTACAGCCCACAACTCTTCATCGGCCAGATACCAGCCGCCGAATACTCCGTGCTCCGTGAGAAGCTCTACAAGTTCAACGGCTTCTATGCCGAGCAGCGCACCACGCGGCGCTATTCCACCACTGCCGGAGCCCACGTCATAGGCGATGTGGGCGAGGTCAACCAAGCCGACATCGACGCCGACGACTACTACCGCCGCGGCGACTACATCGGCAAACTGGGCATCGAGAGCAGCTACGAGAAAGACCTCCGCGGCGAGAAGGGCGTCCAGATTCTGCTGCGCGACGTCAGGGGGCGCATGAAGGGCTCCTACCAAAACGGCCGCTTCGACAAGGCTGCCATTCCCGGACGCAACCTCTACCTCTCGCTCGACAACGAGCTCCAGAAACTCGGCGAGCGGCTCCTCCAAGGCAAGATAGGCACCATCGTGGCGATAGAGCCCTCCACCGGCGAGGTGCTATGCCTCGTCTCGTCGCCCAGCTACGACCCCCACCTGCTCATTGGCCCCGACCGAGGCAAAAACTACCTGCAGCTGGCGCGCGACCCCTACAAGCCGCTCTACAACCGCGCCATCATGGGCCAATATCCGCCCGGCTCCACCTTCAAGACATCGCAGGGACTGACCTTCCTGCAGGAGAACATCGTCACGGCGCAGACCGCCTACCCCTGCCACCACGGCTTCGTGAGGGGCAGGTTTCGCGTGGGCTGCCACGGCCACGCCTCGCCCGTCAAACTGCATTTCGCCATCCAGACCTCCTGCAACGGCTACTTCTGCTGGGGCTTCTACAACATGATCTCCAAGCGCCACTACAAGTCGTGCTACGACGCCATCACGCGCTGGAAGGACTACATGGTGTCGATGGGCTTCGGCTATAAGCTCGGCATCGACCTGCCCGGCGAGAAGAGGGGCTTCATTCCCAACGCCGACTACTACGACAAGTGGTACGGCCACAACCACTGGAACGGCCAGACCATCATAAGCGACGCCATCGGACAGGGCGAGGTGCTCCTCACCCCCCTCCAGATAGCCAACCTCGGCGCCACCATCGCCAACCGCGGCTACTACTACAAGCCCCACGTGGTGCGCCGCATAGAGGGCCGCAACATCGACACCACCTACACCCGGCGCCACTACACCATGGTCGACAAGCGCTACTACGACCTCGTGGCTGAGGGCATGAGGGCGGCGGTGCTGGGCGGCACGTGCCGCGGCGGCGCCATTCCGGGCATCGAGGTGTGCGGCAAGACCGGCACCGCCCAAAACCACGGGCGCGACCACTCCATCTTCATGGGCTTCGCACCCATGCACAATCCCAAGATAGCCGTGTCGGTCTATGTCGAAAACGGCGGCTTCGGCGCCGTCTACGGAGTGCCCATCGGCTCGCTCATCATGGAGCAGTACCTCAACGGCAAGCTCTCGCCCGCCTCCGAGGCCAAGGCGGCTGCCTTCTCATCCAGAACAATAAGCTATGGTTCAAGCACAAGATAAAACCGCAAGCGTCTTCCACTCCATCGACTGGTGGACAATACTCATCTACCTCATCCTGCTCGCAATGGGGTGGCTGAGCGTGGTCGGCGCCAGCTACAGCTACGACAACACCGACATCCTCGACTTCGCCGCGCGCTCCGGCAAGCAGCTCGCCTGGATTGGCTGTTCGCTGGTGCTGGCGCTAGTGCTCCTGCTCACCGACGAACGGCTCTACGACACGTTCGCCAACATTCTCTATGTAGTCATGATGGGCCTCCTGCTCGTCACGCCCTTCCTCGCCACCAACATCAAGGGGTCATATTCGTGGATTTCGCTGGGCCCCGTCAGCCTGCAGCCAGCCGAGTTCGCCAAGTGCGCCACCGCCCTGGCGCTCGCCAAATACATGGGTTCCTACGGCTTCTCCATCGACAACCGCAAGATGTTTCTGCAGGCGCTGTCGATGGTTTTGCTGCCCATCGCGCTCATCTTCATGCAGCGCGAGACCGGCTCGGCGCTCGTCTACTTCTCGCTCATGCTCGTGTTCTACCGCGAGGGCATGAGCGGCAGCGTGCTCTTCGTAGCCTTCGCCGCCGTGGTCTATTTCGTCGTGGGACTCAAGTTTGAGGGCACGCCCATGCCCGGCATCACCACACCCATTGGCACCTTCGCCGTGCTTACGCTCATCTGGATTTTCTGCCTCGCCCTGCTGCGCGTCTACAACTGCCGCAGCCGCTGCATCAGCCACCTCCTGCTGTGCGGCGTGGCGGCAATAGCCATTGGCTACGTGGCGCAGCTCATCGTCAAGGTAGAGCTGCTCGAGTGGATACTCCTCGTCCTGTGCGTCTACACCGCCGTCTACCTTATTATAAGCGGACTGCGCGGCCGCAGCACCAAGCTCAAGCTCATAGGCGTCTTCGCCGCGCTGTCGCTCGCCATGTTCTACTCCACCAGCTACGCCCTCAACAACGTCCTGCAGCCCCACCAGCAGCAGCGCGTCAAGGTGCTGCTCGGGCTCGAGGAAGACCTCAACGGCGCCGGCTACAACGTGCACCAGAGCGAGATAGCCATAGGCTCAGGCGGACTGACCGGCAAGGGCTTCCTCAACGGCACGCAGACCAAGCTGAAGTACGTGCCCGAGCAAGACACCGACTTCATCTACTGCACCGTAGGCGAGGAGCACGGCTTCATTGGCTGCACCGTCGTGCTGCTCCTATTCCTCGCCCTCATCCTCAGGCTGATATGGGTAGCCGAGCGCCAGACCTCCCGAGCGGGGCGCGTCTACGGCTACTGTGTGCTCAGCATCTTCCTCTTCCACCTCTTCATCAACGTAGGCATGGTGATGGGCATCACCCCCGTCATTGGCATTCCCCTCCCCTTCTTCAGCTACGGCGGCTCCTCCCTCTGGGGCTTCACCATCCTCCTCTTCATCTTCCTCCGCATCGACGCCGGCCGCAACAAGTTCCGCAGCTGACGCCGCCCCCACCCCCCTTTTCCTACCGAACACGAATTCCGCAATTCCCAGTTTTATAACATTAATGTTCATTAATGACACACGAATTATTCATCAATTAATGCTCCATTGATGTTCTAAACACAAATATGCAACGCAATACATTTTTCTGAACACAGAACGCACAGAATACGCAGAAGTTCCCCGCCCCATCCATTTTTTATTTTAAACCACGGATAGCACGAATTTCACGGATGCGACGGTGGACATTTTTTTAACCACGAATTACACGAATCTCACGAATTTTGTGGTGGACATTTTTTGAACACGAATCGCACGAATCTCACGAATTTTTACACTGATTTTCAGTAAGTTCAGTGCTTTCCATGTTCGTTTCTGTCCACCCCGCATTCGTGAAATTCGTGGTTCTTTTTTGTCCACCATTAGCCGTCTCCCCCACGTTTCCGCTCGCGGAAATAACATTCGCGTGAAATTCGTGGAATTCGTGTTCGTTTTTTGCTCTAATCGACATCCGCTTTCTATGTTAAAATCCAAGTGTT
>CAVGQS010000077.1:0-11802 GCA_963631415.1 Lactococcus garvieae
GCTATACTTGGCTTTGCTATCCTGCTTGCCCGATTCAGTGTTCCATACATATTAAATGATTGAATAGTTGTAAGTCTTTGATGATCTAGGCTGATTACTTTGTAAAAATCATATTTGCTCAACAAATACTCTACAAGTTTACGTGGAATCGTAGGGTCTTTTTTTACCTGTCTTGTTATTTCTTTGATAAAGGCATTTAGCAACGGGAGGTAGACTTCGTCTTCTTTTGATTTAAGGTCATGAAAATACGTACCTTTAGTTTTTTCCTTTTCGAGGAAGTCAAAAGTTGGTTTAACCTCGTCCCAATAAGTTTTTGAACATTTAACGTTATACCATTTTTCGCCAAAATCTAGAGACTTGGAGATGCGACTATGTTTAACCGCCATATGGTTATGTTTCAGACTTAATCCAATTTCCCATATTATATCACTTCGTTCAATGATAATATCGCGAACATCTGCTATTTCTCCTTGCTGGTCTGGCTGTATATACAACTTAAGAACATCTTCATTTTTTTCAACGATGTTGGGTTCTAAAGCAAATATCGTTTCAATGGTAGATTTGGCACTCAAGGAGTATAAGTTTTTATTCTTTTCATCAATGGTCTCCCACGCTCGTTCTGCAGATTCATAACTGCTGTTATGGACAATCTCGGCTGGTCGTATTGCCTTGATAGCTTCATACAAAGAATGCAAACTAATGAATTCGTAGGCTCTTCCTTGATTATTACTTTTATCGCTCATTCTGTCACAATTAGTTTGACAATATCAATATTTTGTGTCTGAGAAAAGGTTATCCAAATTTACTAACAGTCTTAGTGCACTGCTTCTAGATTTATACCAGCCGTTATTTACTGGCAGTTCGTCGGTCAGACCAAGCTGTTTGTTAGTTGCGATTATCCTCGCAAAGATAATAATAAAGTGTGCAAAAAAGGGAGAAAAAGAGAAAAAAACGTTTTGTGTTGGGCAACAGAGTATGGAGGCACAGGGCCAGATTCTGTGACCCTCTATAACGTTTCCGATACAAAAAAAACGCCCGGAGCGCGTGGTGGTTGGACACGGCTTCGGGCGTTTTTATTTGTGAAGGGGTCAGCGGGGCGGCGGCGTTGTGGGGCGCGCCGGCACGCGCTGACGGAGAGTATTAGTCTTTGAGCTTGGCAGAGATGAACTCGCGGTTGAGGCGGGCGATGTTGGCTATCGTCTCGTTCTTGGGGCATACTGCCTCGCAGGCGCGGGTGTTGGTGCAGTTGCCGAAGCCGAGTTCGTCCATGCGGGCTACCATGGCCTTGGCGCGCTTGGCTGCCTCGGGGCGTCCCTGGGGCAGGAGTGCGAGCTGGCTCACCTTGGAGCTGACGAAGAGCATGGCGGAGCCGTTCTTGCAGGCTGCTACGCAGGCGCCGCAGCCGATGCAGGTGGCGCAGTCCATAGCCTCGTCGGCGTCCTGCTTGGGAATGAGGATGGCGTTGGCGTCCTGGGGCTGGCCGGTGCGCACGGAGGTGTAGCCGCCTGCCTGGATAATCTTGTCGAAGGCTGAACGGTCAACCATGCAGTCCTTGATGACGGGGAAGGCTGCGGAGCGCCAGGGCTCTACGGTGATGACGTCGCCGTCGTTGAAGCGGCGCATGTAGAGCTGGCAGGTGGTGGCGCCAGCGGCGGTCTTGCCGTGGGGCGTGCCGTTGATATAGAGTGAGCACATTCCGCAGATACCCTCGCGGCAGTCGTGGTCGAACACGAAAGGTTCCTGTCCCTCCTCAATGAGTTCCTCGTTGAGGATATCGAGCATCTCGAGGAACGAGGTGTCGTCGGGGATGTTCTTCATCTCGTGAGTGTCAAAATGACCCTTATCCTTAGGACCATTCTGCTTCCAATACTTGAGTGTAAAAGAAATATTTTTTGCCATTGTGTTTTAAGGTTTTAAGGGTTAGTTTTTGTAGTTGCGAGTCTGAACCTTGATGATTTCGTATTCAAGCGGCTCCTTGTAGAGCACGGGAGCGGTCTCGTCGTTGTTCTGATACTCCCAGCAGCCTACGTAGAAGAAGTTCTCGTCGTCGCGCTTTGCCTCTCCCTCTTCGGTCTGGTGCTCCTCGCGGAAGTGTCCGCCGCATGACTCCTCGCGGTGGAGTGCGTCGGTGGCGATGAGCTCGCCCATGAGGATGAAGTCGCGGAGGTGGATGGCCTTGTCAAGTTCTACGTTGAGACCTTCCTTCTTTCCGGGCACGAAGAGGTTTTCGTTGAATTCCTTGCGTATGCCCTTGATGAGCTTGAGGCCTTCTTCGAGTCCCTCCTTGGTGCGGCCCATGCCCACGTGTTCCCACATGATGTGGCCCAGCTCCTTGTGGATGGAGTCTACGGAGCGCTTGCCCTGTATGCCCATGATGCGGTCTATCTCGGCCTGCACGCCAGCCTCGGCCTTGTCGAACTCAGGACTGGTGACGGGGAGGTGAGGCCAGATGGCCTGGTCTGCCAGATAGTTCTGGATGGTGTAGGGCAGCACGAAGTAGCCGTCGGCAAGGCCCTGCATCAGGGCGGAGGCGCCGAGGCGGTTGGCTCCGTGGTCAGAGAAGTTGCACTCGCCGATGGCGAAGAGTCCGGGTATGGAGGTCTGGAGCTCGTAGTCTACCCAGATGCCGCCCATGGTGTAGTGGATGGCGGGGAAGATCATCATCGGGTTGTAGTATTCGATGCCGTCAACGGTCTTGGCGAGCTCGCCGGGGTTGACGTCGGTGATTTCCTCATACATGTCGAAGAGGTTGCCGTAGCGCTGGCGTATCTCGTCGATGCCGAGGCGCTGGATGGACTCAGAGAAGTCAAGGAAGACGGCGAGGCCGGTGTTGTTGACGCCATAGCCCTTGTCGCAGCGCTCCTTAGCGGCGCGGCTGGCCACGTCGCGGGGCACGAGGTTACCGAAGGCCGGGTAGCGGCGCTCCAGATAGTAGTCGCGCTTGTCCTCGGGGATGTCGCTTCCCTTGATTTCGCCTGCCTGCAGCTTCTTGGCGTCTTCGAGGTCCTTGGGCACCCAGATGCGGCCGTCGTTGCGGAGCGACTCAGACATAAGGGTCAGCTTGGACTGCTTGTCGCCGTGGACGGGGATACAGGTGGGGTGAATCTGCACATAGGAGGGGTTGGCGAACATGGCTCCCTTGCGGTAGCACTGTACGGCAGCCGTGCAGTTGCAGCCCATGGCGTTGGTGGAGAGGAAGTAGGTGTTGCCGTAACCGCCGGTGGCGATGACCACGGCGTTGGCGGAGAAGCGCTCGAGCTTGCCGCTGACGAGGTTCTTGGCGATGATGCCGCGTGCGCGACCCTCAACAAGAACGACGTCTTCCATCTCGTAGCGAGTGTAGAGCTTCACCTTGCCAGCCTCGACCATGCGGCTCAGTGCGCTGTAGGCGCCGAGCAGGAGCTGCTGGCCGGTCTGGCCCTTGGCGTAGAAAGTACGGCTCACCTGTGCGCCGCCAAACGAGCGGTTGGCAAGCATGCCGCCGTACTCGCGGGCGAAGGGAACGCCCTGTGCCACGCACTGGTCGATGATATTGTTGCTGACCTCAGCCAGGCGGTATACGTTGGCCTCGCGGGCACGGTAGTCACCGCCCTTGACAGTGTCGTAGAAGAGGCGATAGACGGAGTCGCCGTCGTTCTGGTAGTTCTTGGCTGCGTTGATACCGCCCTGCGCTGCTATGGAGTGAGCGCGGCGCGGAGAGTCCTGGATGCAGAAGTTGAGCACGTTGAAGCCCATCTCGCCAAGCGAAGCGGCAGCGCTGGCGCCAGCCAGACCGGTACCTACTACGATGATGTCGAGCTTGAGTTTGTTCTTGGGGTTAACCAATCTCTGGTGTGCCTTGTAATTGGTCCATTTCTCGGCTATAGGACCTTCTGGTATTCTTGAATTTATTGTTGCCATTGTATTTTCGTTTTTAAGAGTTTACCGATGATTATGCTGCATAAGCGGGGCAAAGGGCGAATGCAACCACTACTACCGCAAACATGAGGACAACGATGGTAACCCACACGTTGCCGATGGTCTTCCAGCGGTTGAACCAAGTCTTGCCGTTGACGCCCAGGGTCTGGAAGGCGCTCCAGAAGCCGTGGCTCAGGTGGAACCACAGGGCGGCCAGCCACACGAGGTAGAGGATGGAGTAGACGGGGCAAGCGAATGTCTCCTTAATATAATGTACACCGTCGGCAGCGTACATGGCGCTAAGCTCGTCGCCTGCCAGTTCGGCAAACATCATGTTGTACCAGAAGTTGAAGAGGTGGAGCAGCAGTCCGAGCACGACGATAACGCCGAGTACGAACATGTTCTGCGCAGCCCACTCAACCTTTGCCGGCTTGTCGGTCACAGCATAGCGGTTGCCGCCGCGCGCCTTGCGGTTCTGGAGCGTGAGGATGATGGCGTAGACGAAGTGGAGAACCACCAGCGCAGCGAGCACTGCCGTAGCGGCTACCGCATACCAGTTGGCGCCCAGGAACTCGCAGATGGCATTGTATCCTTCTTCGCTAATCAAGGCTACCACATTCATGCATGCATGGAATGTAAGGAAAAGAATCAGTGCGATACCCGTGACGGACATCAGTACTTTCTTACCGATTGAAGATTTTGTTAACCACATAGATTTTTTGAAATTGTTTATAGAAATAGTTAGTAATTGTCGTCGTTGCGCAAGCCCCACGGGGGTTGGCGCTGCAAAATTAGTCGTTTTTCAGTAGCCGTGCAAAAAAATGTAAACAAAACCACTTGCAGCGGGCTATGTTGCGGCTGACAACCGCCGCAAGGCTCGCCACAAAGGGGGCGGGAGAGCTACATCAGGACGGCGCCGCCGCGCTCTATGTCGTGCATGGTCTTGGGCGGACGCTTCACCACTTTGATCTTGATGCTCTCCGACTCGCACTTTTTCTTGACGGTCTTGGTGGTGCGATCGCCATAGGGGGCTTCGAAGCCGAAGAAGTCGTCGAAGGGCGAGTAGAAGCGCCGGCTGCGGGTGGTCTGCGCGAGCGTCACATCGTACTTGCGGGACGGAAAGGTGAGGTTGCCCTCCTTGTGGACCGCCACCGCAAACTGCTCGGCCACGACGGAATAGTAGCGCTTGCCCTCGTAGGCTGACACGTTCTGTGTGAGCCGGCGGCTGTTGCCGAAGGTCCTCACTTTGGCGTCCTTGACCTCGGGTTTGTCCTTGTCGAGGTTTTCCACTCGGGAGAACGAGAGATTGGAGTAGAGAGTCAGTGTCACCAAGACGCTGTCGCCCTCCATCAGTTCCTTGTCGGTGGACAGCGTAGCCACGGCAAACAGCTTGACGCCGTCGTCGCTGTCGGTTTTGTCGCCGGCGCCCAGGGCGGGAGCGGCGACGAGAAGCATTGCTATAAGGATGTTAGCGATAATTTTCATTAGTCACTACTGTATTACGTCGGTTTCTGCATTTACCTCTTCGTTGAGCTCAGACAGCCACTCGGCAGAGCTGGCGTCGCTGGGCATGCGCCAGTCGCCGCGCGGCGAGAGGGAGCACGAACCCACCTTGGGGCCGTCGGGCAGGCAGCTGCGCTTGTACTGCTGCTTGAAGAAGCGGTCTACAAAGACGCGGAGCCACTTGGTCACCGTGGGCTTGTCGTAGACGCCCTTGAAGGCCGCCATGGCAAGATACTGTATCTTCTTGGGCGAGAAGCCGTGGCGCAGCATGCAGTAAAGAAAGAAGTCGTGTAGCTCGTAGGGGCCCACGATGTCTTCGGTCTTCTGCATGATGTTGTCCTGGTCGTCGGCAGGGAGCAGCTCTGGGCTGATGGGGGTGTCGGCTATGTCGCACAAGATGGAGGCGCAGGGGGTGTCGTCCATGTTGTTGGCGGTCCACACCACGAGGTGGCGCACCAGGGTCTTGGGCACCGATACGTTGACGCCGTACATGGACATGTGGTCGCCGTTGTAGGTGGCCCACCCCAGCGCGAGTTCGCTGAGGTCGCCCGTGCCCACCACGATGCCGTTCATCTGGTTGGCGGCGTCCATGAGTATCTGGGTGCGCTCGCGGGCCTGCGAGTTTTCGTAGGTGACGTCCTTGACCTGCGGGTCGTGGCCCAGGTCGCGGAAGTGCTGTGTGCAGGCGTCGGCAATGGCTATCTCGCGAATGGTGATGCCGAGGGCCTTCATCAGGTTGGTGGCGTTGGTGTAGGTGCGCGTGGTGGTGCCGAAGCCGGGCATGGTGATGCCCACTATGCTGTTGCGCGGACGGCCGAGCCTGTCGCACGCCTTGGCGCACACCAGCAGCGCCAGCGTGGAGTCGAGTCCGCCGCTGATGCCCACCACCAGAGTCTGGCAGCCGATGTGGTGCACTCGCTTGGCGAGGCCCTCCACCTGTATGTTGAAGATTTCCTCACAGCGCTTGTCGAGCTCCTTGCCCTGCGGCACGAAGGGGCGCGGGTCTACGTAGCGGGTCAGCTCTTCGTCGAGTCCGCCAAAGGCGTTCTGCTGTATGCCGAGCACTTTGTAGGCGCTCAGGTCTGCCCTGGCCGCCGATGCCGTGAAGGTGGTGTTCTTGCGGCGGTCAGCGCGCAGGCTGTCTACGTCGATCTCGCTCACCACGAGTTGTGGCTCGAGGTCGAAGCGCTTGCCCTCGGCAAGGAGCCTGCCGTTTTCGTAAATCATGGCGTTGCCGCTGAAGACGAGGTCCTGAGTGCTCTCGCCATAGCCACAGCCCGAATAGACGTAGCCGCACAGGCAGCGCGCGCTCTGCTGGGTCAAGAGGTTCTTGAGGTATACGTGTTTGCCCACGCTCTCGTTGGATGCGCTGAGGTTGAAGACTATGTCGGCGCCTGCCAGTGTGTGGCGGCTGCTGGGCGGAATGGGCGCCCAGACGTCTTCGCAGAGCTCGATGCAGAAGCGGTAGGACGTGGTCTCAAACACGGCGTTGTCGCTGAGGGTGACGTTCTGTCCCGACAGGTGGACCGCCTCGTTGGCCATGCCGCTGCCCGAGGCGAACCAGCGCATCTCGTAGAACTCGTTGTAGTTGGGCAGGTAGGTCTTGGGCACGAGTCCGATAATCTTGCCCTGGTGGAGCACCGCCGCGCAGTTGAGCAGCATGCCGCGGCAGCTGACGGGCAGGCCCACTATCACCACCGCCTTGAGCTGGCGAGTGAAGTCGGCGAGCTGCATCAGGGCTATCTCGGCCTTGTCGAGCAAGAGCTGCGAGGCAAAGAGGTCCTGGCAGGTGTAGGAGGTGATGCAGAGTTCGGGGAAGCACACTACCTCCACGCCCTGGGCTTCAGCCTCGGTGATGAGTTCCTTTATCTTAGCTGTGTTGTATTCGCAGTCGGCCACCCTGACAGCGGGAACGGCCGACGCGACTTTCACAAAACCGTAGTTCATTATTCTGGTTGTTTAGTTTTCAATACTTGAAACTGCTGCCGCCCATAAACTCCCTGAGCAGCGACACCGGCGGGAGGTCGCTCGTGTCGATGGGGTTGATGAACTTCAGGAATTTGGTGAGGCGGTGGGCCTCGCTGTACTCGGGGCAGTTCTCGGGCACCTGTTCGAGCAAGGGCAGCGCCTGGGTGCGCAGTCCGGCGAGCTCAAACAGCAGCGCGGAGTTGAACATGGCGTCGGCCTCCTCCTGGTAGGGGAAAATCCACTTGCGCTCGCCGCGCCCCACGCTGGGCCAGCGGCTGATGGTGTCTACAGCCGAGTAGCCGCGGTACTTGTGGTCACGCACTATGCGGCGCAGCAGGCGGTTGTCGGTGGTAGAGATGCAGTTTTGGTTGTCGAGCTGTATGGTGGTGAGCGCCGACACGTAGATTTTGAACTTCAGCGCGTCGCTTATGGTCTTTGTGAGTTCGGGATTGAGCGCATGGATGCCCTCCATCACCAGCACGTCGTCGGGCTGGAGCCTGACCTTGTTGCCGCTGCTCACGCTCTCGCCGCTCTGGAAGTCGTAGTGAGGCAGTTCCACCTCTTCGCCTGCCAGCAGCTTCTGCAGGTGGTCGGCGAGCAGGGGAAGGTTGAGCGCATAGATGGACTCAAAGTCGTACTTGCCGTCGGCATCGCGGGGCGTGTCTTCGCGGCGCAGGAAGTATTCGTCCATAGAGATGGGGCGCGGGCGCAGTCCGCTCGCCATGAGCTGGACGCTCAGGCGCTTGCTGAACGTGGTCTTGCCGCTCGAGGAGGGGCCCGAAATAAGGACTATCCTCACGCTCCCCTTGGCCTTGACGGCTTCGGCAATCTGGCAGATGCGCTTCTCCTGCAGCGCCTCCGACACGTTGATGATATCGTTGATGTGGCCCTTGGCGCACTCTTCGTTGAGGTCGCCAATGGTGCGCAGGCCCACCAGGTCTTGCCAGCGGTGGTTTTCGTTGAAGACCTCCAGCATTTTCTCTTGCTTGATGACGGGCAGCAGCTCGCCCTCATGGGCAGGGTCGGGCAGCCGGAGCAGCATGCCCTCGTGGTAGGGCTCCAAGCCGTAGAGCGCCACATGGCCCGTAGATGGACACATGTCGCTGAAGAAGTAGCCGGGGTAGCCGTCGAGGGTGAAGTAGGTGGTGTAGAGGCTGGTGACGGAGCGCAGCAGCTTGGCCTTGCTCGCCATGCCGGCGCCCTCGAAGACCTTGACGGCGTCTTCGCGCAGAGTCTCCTCGCGCACTATCGGCAGGTCGGCAGCTATGATGCTGTCCATGCGCTGGCGTATGCTGTCCACGTCCACGCTGAAGCCTTCAGCATGGCGCAGGCTGACGTAGTAGCCGTTGGAGACTGACGCCTCCACGCTGATGTGGACTCCCTCGTAGAGGTCTTCCACAGCCTTGGCCAGCACGAAGAAGAGGGTGCGAGTGTAGGTGCGCATGCCCGAATTGTCGGTGATGTCCAGAAACTCGACGTCGGAATTGTGGAACAGGCGCGCCTTGAGGCCGCACGACCTGTTGTTGACCTTAGCGGAGACGGCGCGGTACTTGAGCGCCGGCGCCATGAGGCGGTAGGCCTCGAGCAGGTTGCAGCCCTCGGGCGCCTCGTAGGTCTTGCCGTCGTTGATGCAGCGGAGTCTGAGCGTAGCGTCCATAGGGCGGGTCACTTAGCCTTGTACCTCTTGTTCAGGCCCTCTATCACGTCTTCGGTGATGTCGCACTTGGGGTCTGCCAGCAGTATGTTGTCGTTGGAGCGCGCCAGGATGAGCGTGTAGCCCGCCGTCTTGTTGTAGGACTGCAGGAAGTTGTTGACGGAGTCGTGGAGCGCGGTGTTGTACTTGTTCTGCTCCTTCTGGAACTCTTCCGTCAGGTTCTGCTGCAGATTCTGGATCTGCGTCTGCTTGTTCTGCAGCGAGGTCTGTATCTTCAGAGCCTGCTCCTCGGTGATGGTCTTTTTCTGAATCTTGTCTTGGAACTCAGCCATCTCCTTTTGCAGGGCGAGACCCTTGGCGTTGAGCGTGTTGTTGATGCTGGCGCTCTTCTTCTCGAGCAGCTGGCTGCAGTCAAGGTAGTACTGGTAGTGAGCCATCAGCGAGTCGAGGTCCACAAAGGCTATCGACATCCCTTTATCGGCCTGGGCAGCAGCCGGCTTGGCCTGCTTCTTGTCCTTAGCACCGCTGCCGCCACACGAGGCAGCAAACACCATCACGAGCGCCGCGAGCACGGCAGCAAAGCAATTAGTCTTTTTCATTATTATATAGCGTTGTTTAGTTTTAGCGTTGTCTGCAGGTCGGCGGCGGTGAGGTGCGCCGCCCCAATGGTCAGTCGGTATGTTCCTTTATCTTCAGTCCGCCGTTGAGCCTGGCCTGGCGGTCCTGGCTCTTCACGCAGCCTATGCCCCTGCGCTCCATGTCGGGATTGCCCTCCACATGGGTGTGCACAAACTCCTTTTTGCCAAAAAGCAGCCTTACGCTCAGCAGCAAAACGGCAATTGCAATAATTAACAGTACCAACACAATCTCTTTTAGCATTTCTTCGTATTTTTGCTTTCGGTTGTAGTCATGACCAGTTCGTCTGCCGACCTAATAATGGTGCAAAGATAACTTTTTATTGATTTGCAACCCCACGTTTCCTATGTTATTTAATCTTAAAACGACAATTACGCCCCATGCCCCGCTAAAATGACAGCGCAGGGCACTAAAACAACACGAAACAATTTCAAACACATACAATCATGTCAGAAATCACGCTACAACCCAAAGCGGTCTTCGACTGCTTTGCACAAATCAACAAAATTCCGCGCCCCTCACACCACGAACAGCAGATGGGAGCCTTCCTCGTAAACTATGGCAAGAGCCTCGGACTCGAGACTCTGCAGGACGCCACCGGCAACGTGCTCATACGCAAGCCCGCCACCAAGGGCTACGAGGGGCTCAAGACCACCGTGCTGCAGAGCCACATGGACATGGTGTGCGAAAAGGTAGCCGGACTGGAGTTCGACTTCTCCAAAGACGCCATCCAGACCTACGTTGACGGACTCTGGCTCAAGGCCAAAGGCACCACGCTCGGCGCCGACGACGGCATAGGCATAGCCATGGAGATGGCCATTCTGGCCGACGACACCATAGAGCACGGACCGCTGGAGTGCCTCTTCACCGTGTGCGAAGAGGAGGGACTCAACGGAGCCATGGGGCTCGAGCCGGGCTTCATGAAGGCGGACTATCTCATCAACCTCGACTCAGAAGACGAGGGCCTCATCTTCATAAGCTGCGCCGGCGGCGCCAACACCAAGGTGGCGTTCAGCGCCAACATGGAAGACGCGCCCCAGGGACAGTTCTTCTTCAAGATACAAATCAGCGGACTCACTGGCGGGCACTCTGGCGACGACATCGAGAAGAAGCGCGCCAACGCCAACAAACTACTCGCGCGGCTGCTAGATGCCTTCAAGAAATACGACATCCGACTGGCGGACATCCAGGCGGGCGGACTCCACAACGCCATACCGCGCGACGGCTACGCCATAGCCTGCGTGCCGCAGCAGCATAAGGAGAGCCTGCGCGTGGACTTCAACGTGATGGTTGCCGAATTTGAGGAGGAGTTTTCCGCCACCGAGAAGAACATGGACTTCAAGCTCGAAAGCACCGACCCGCAGGCCAAGGTGCTCGCCAAGGACACGTCAGACAAGCTGCTGACCGCCCTCGTCAGCGTGCCCAACGGCATCCTCGCCATGGACCAGAACATTCCCAACTTTGTAGAGACCTCGTCAAACCTCGCCAGCATTCACCTCAACGGCAACACGGTTGACATAGTGACCAGCCAGCGCTCCAACATCATGAGCGCGCGCAAGAACGCGTCGGCCATGGTCAGGGGCGTCTTCTCGCTGGCTGGAGCCAAGGCGGAGACGGGCGAAGGCTATCCCGGATGGAAGCTCGACACCAACAGCCCGCTGCTCAGCATCACCGCCGACGCCTACAAGCGGCTCTTCGGCAAAGACCCCGAAATCAAGGCCATACACGCCGGCCTGGAGTGCGGACTCTTCAGCCTCAAATATCCCAACATGGACATGGTGTCATTCGGCCCCACCCTGCGCGGCGTGCACTCGCCCGAAGAGCGCCTGCTCATACCCACCGTGCAGCAAGTGTGGGACCACCTCGTAGAGGTACTCAAAAACATACCGGCAAAATAGTGCCATTCCTGACTGGCACAAACGGCAAACGGGGGTCACTTATCGGCAAGCGGCCCCCGTTTGGCGTATATATATAAGGAATAATTGCTGTCCGCCAACACCCTCTAACATTCGAACCACCGAACCTCCTGCCCCCAAAAAGTCTTTTCGTAAAAATTAGCACAGTTCGCGTGCGCCTCATTTCCAGCGCATTACGTCTGGCGCGCACTTAAGAATTTTTAAGAAGCACTTGAGCGATTGAAAACA
>CAVGQS010000078.1:0-11707 GCA_963631415.1 Lactococcus garvieae
CGGCGGAGACGTCGCAAGCTTCAGGCGACTTGAGCTTCGTTAAGTCCGCATAAAATTTTTTTAAGTCCTACTTTTCAATCGCTAAAGTACTACTTAAAAATTCTAAAGTGCGCACCAGACGTAATGCGCTGAAAATGAGGCGCACACTAATTGCGCGGATTTTCACGAAAAGGGCTTTTTGGAGGGCTGGTTCAAGGGCACAGAATGTTGGAATGTTTTGGCGGACAGCAATAAAAAATTTTCTTCTTACGGCTGTCCCTCCAGCAGCTGCTGGCGGTATCGGTGGGGCGACATGCCGGTGTGCTTGCGCAGATAGGTGCCCAGAAACGACTGATTGGGAAAGCCGGTCATCTGCGCTATCTCCTTCACGCTCAGCCGCTCGTCGCGCAGCAGCACGGTTATGTCGCGCAGCACGGCGTCGTCTATGTGCTGCTTCACCGACTTGCCGGTTATCTGCTTGCAGATGGCTGAGAGGTACTTGGGCGTGATGTTGAGCTGGCTGGCGAAGTAGTCCACTTTCTGCCGCCGCGGCGTGGTCTCGTTCAGTATTTCATAGAACCGCCTGAACGTCCGCTCGGCGTTGGTGAAGTTGTAGGCGGCGACATCGAGGTGGAGGGCTATCACGTTGTGGAACTCATAGAGCATGGCCACAAACAGGTGGTCCATCATCTCGCGGTGGTGGGGCAGCTCGGGGTTGGAGAGGTGGTGGCGGGTGAGGAAGAGGTATTGCTGAAACACCTCTACCTGCTCGCCAGTCAGTTCTATTACGGGATTGCCGGAGAGGTAGAGAAGTATGTCCCAGGTGTTGCGGCCGTCCATGGCTATCAGCGACTTGGCGTACTGCTGCGTCAGCACCACTATGGAGTATTGGGCGCCGTCGCTGATGGCGGTGCGCTCTATGGTTATGCTGGGCCTGAACACAAACATGTGGTTGGCAGACATCTCAAACGACTTGCCGTCTACGAAGAACGACGCGGTGCCCTGCGTGAGCACGGTTATGGCGTAGCTGTCCATCCTCACGGCTGAGGGCAGGGTCTGCAGGTCGCTTATGCTGTCGATGATGGCGATGTTGTCGTCCGAGCACGCCGCGTGCACCTGCTTGCCTACTATGTCCTTCGACGATACGTACATCTGGTGGCTTGTTAAGGTAATGTGCAAAGTAAATGTTTTTAGCCGTTATTCGGCGGCTGCAGCGCAGAAAAATGTTCTTTTTTTCCTAAAAATGCCTAACACGGGAGAAAATGAACACTAAAAGGGTAAAAAAAATGCGCTCTTTGTTGTTCCAAGTGCGTTCCTTTGCAGTCGGTTCCAACATAGGGCAAGAGGTCGCGCCGCCGCGTCTGGCGCTCGCCGGCCCTGCGGAAAAACAGAACAATACAATGACACATACAATGAAACGCAACTTATTTGTTTTGCCGGCTGTGCTGCTGGCTGTAGTGGCTGGCTGCAAGCACAGCGACGCCACCACCGGCAAGTCGGCCGGCGAGGTGGCTGTCAAGGTCACCGAGGCGTCGACTGGCGACAACGGCGGCGGACTGCCGTATTCGGGCACTATAGAAGAGGACAACGCCGTGATGGTGAGCTTCGCCGCGCAGGGCACCATCAAGAGCCTGGCGGTGAGCGAGGGACAGCGCGTGAGCAAGGGCCAGTACCTTGGCTCCGTCGACGCCACCCAGGCAGAGAACGCCCTGGCTGCCGCCAAGGCCTCCGTGCTGCAGGCGCAAGACGCCTACGACCGCATGAAGCAACTCTACGAGAGCAAGAGCATCCCCGAGATGAAGTGGGTAGAGGTGCAGAGCAAACTGCTCCAGGCCAAGAGCACGGAGCAGACTGCCCTCAAGGCGGTGGCTGACTGCCGGCTCTACTCGCCCACGTCGGGCGTGGTGTCCGAGAAACTTGCCGAAGTGGGACAAAACGTGATGCCGGGCACCCCCGTGGCTAAGGTGGTGGGCACCAGTGTCCTCAAGGTCAAGATTGCCGTGCCGGAGGGCGAGATGTCGCTCCTCAAGGCGGGCCAGAAGGCGCAGGTCTGCGTTGACGCCCTGGGCGGCAGGCAGTTCGACGCCGTCATGGCGGAGAAGGGCGTCGACGCCAACGAGGTGTCGCGCTCCTACGACGTGAAGTTCCGCATCTGCGGCGCCCACGACGGACTCCTGCCCGGCATGGTGGCAAGCGTAAGGTTGCGCGGCGCCACTGCCAGCGCCAACAGCAGCGCGGCTGCCCAAATCACCGTGCCCGCCAACGTGGTGCAGCAGGACTACGACAACCGCACCTTCGTGTGGACCGTGCGCAGCGGCAAGGCGCAGAAGACCTACGTCACCTGCGGCGAATTCGTGGGCGACGGTGTAGTGGTGAGCGGCGGACTCTCTGCCGGCGACAAGGTCATCGTGGAGGGGCAGCACAAGGTCTGCAACGGCACCCGAGTGAAGATAATCTGAAGCGAGCCATTTACTGCATTGACTTATGAAGACTAAGAAAAGACTCAATCCGGTTGAGTGGGCGATGAAGTACCACCAGGTGGTCATTCTGGTGGTGTGCTGCCTGATTGCCTTTGGCGTGACGAGCTTGTCGGAGATGCGCAAAAACGAGTTCCCGGACTTCGTGGTGCGCCAGGGCATGGTGGTCGTGGTCGCGCCGGGTCTCACGCCCCAAGAGATGAGCGACCGAGTGGCGCGCCCGCTCGAGGACTACATATTTACGTATAAAGAGGTAAAGAAGCAGAAGACCTTCACCACCTGCCGCGACGGCATAGCCTACGTGCAGATGGAGCTCAACGACAACCTGAAGAATAAGGACGAGTTTTGGAGCAAGTTCCGCCACGGCATCAACGACTTCAAGTCCAGCCTGCCCCACAACGTGGTCGCCATCAAGGTGCTCGACGACTTCGGCGACACCTCTGCCATGCTCATCACAATGGAGAGCGACGACAAGACCTACCGCGAACTGAGCGACTACATGGACGACCTGCGCAAACGCCTCAGCCAGGTGCCTGCCGTGGGCCGCATGAACGTCAGCGGCGAGCAGACTGAGCAGATATGCGTCACTCTCGACCGCAACCGCCTGGAGAAATACGGGCTCTCCGAAGCCACCGCGGCAGCGGCGCTGAGCCGAAAGGGCTTCGTCACTGCCGGCGGCACTATCCGCGAGGGCTCGCAGAACCTGCCCGTCCACGTGGAGCGCTCCCTCAACACGGTGCGCGACGTGCAGCGCCAGATTGTCTACTCCGACCCCTCAGGCAACGTGGTGCGCCTCAAGGACATCGCCGACGTCAGCCGCCAGTACCCCAAGCGCGAGAGCTACGTCACCTACAACGGCAAGAAGTGCCTCGTCCTCTCCATCGAGATGAAGAGCGGTGAGAACCTCGTCAAGATGGGCGAGGAGGTCAACGCCGTGCTCAACAAGTTCCAGGCCGAGGAACTGCCCGCCAGCGTCACGCTCTCCCACATCACCGACCAGAGCCAGGTGGTCAGCGACAGCGTCGACAACTTCCTCCACGAGCTGCTCATAGCCATCAGCGCCGTGATTTTGGTCGTGATGCTCCTGCTGCCGTTCCGCTCGGCGCTCGTGGCTGCCATGACCATTCCCGTCACCATCTTCACCTCCATAGGCCTGTTCCACGCCTTCGACATAGAGCTCAACACGGTCACCCTGGCGGCGCTCATCATGACGCTGGGCATGATTGTCGACGACTCCATCGTCATCATCGACAACTACCTGGAGCAGCTGGGCGAGGGCGTAGACCGCTGGACCGCCACCATCAGGAGTGCCACGCGCTTCTTCAAGTCCATCCTCTCCGCCACTCTGGCCATCAGCATCACCTTCTTCCCCTTCCTGCTCACCACCAAGGCGCTGCTCCACGACTTCCTGCTCTCCTTCCCCTGGGCAGTGACCATCGTGCTGTTTGTCAGTCTGCTCATGGCGCTGCTCTTCGTGCCGTTCTTGCAGTACTGCCTCATCCGCAAGCCGGTGGCTAAGAAGGAAAAGGGATTCTCGCTGCTCGACCTCCTGCAGCGCTACTACAACTGGCTCATCGAGCTGTGCTTCAGGTTCCCCAAGACGGTGCTGGTGCTGGGCATAGCGTCGGTCGTCTTGGCTGTCTCGCTGTTCGGCTCGCTGCCTCAGGAGCTCCTGCCCCACGCCGACCGCAACCAGTTTGCCGTTGAGATATACTGCCCGGCTGGCACCGACATAGACCAGACCTCTGCCGTGGCCGACTCCATGGAGCGCGTGCTGCGCCGCGACGACCGCGTCGTGTCGGTAGCCTCGTTCCACGGATGCTCGTCGCCCAGATTCCAGACCTCCTACGCTCCTCGCATTGCCGGCAGCGGCTATGCGCAGTTCATTGTCAATACCACTGGCGTCAAACCCTCCGTGGCGGTGCTCGACGAATACGCCGACAAGTGGGCAGATGCCTTCCCCGGCGCCTACGTGCGCTTCAAGCAGCTGAGCTACTCGCCTGCCGTCTTCCCCATCGAGGTGCGCCTCAGCGGCTACGACTCCGACTCGCTCCTCGCCGCCGCACAAAGGGTGGAGGCGCTGCTCGACTCGGTGCCGGGACTCAAACACGTCCACTCCAACTTTGGCGAGATGCAGCCCGTGGCCAACGTCAGCGTCAAGGCGGACGACGCCTCGCGACTGGGCATCTCCAACGCCACGGTTGAGGCGAGCCTCGCCATGGGCATGGGCGACGGAGTGCCGGTCACCACCGTGTGGGAGGGCGACTACGCCGTACCCGTGGTGGTCAAGTCCGTCCACTCCGACTCCGCCACAGCCGGCGACCTCGAGAAGGAGACGGTCCCCTCCTATGGCGGAGCAGCCGGAGTGCCGCTGCGCCAGGTGGCTGACGTAGCCCCCGGCTGGCAGCAGTCGCAGTTCGTCACCCGGGGCGGAGTGCCCACCATCACTGTACAGGCCGACATAGTGCGCGGCCAGAACGCCATGGCGGCATGCAGCGAGGTCAACAAGCGGATTGAGGGTCTCAGCCTGTCGCCCAGCGTCACCATGAGCGTGGGCGGCGAGTGGGAGGACAATGCCGAGAAGGCGCCGCCCATCATGGAGGGCCTCGCCATCGCCGCCATCATGATGTTCTTCATCATGCTCGCCCACTTCCGCAGCGTCAGGGAGTCGGCACTGCTCTTCGCCTGCCTCTCGCTGTGTCTCCTGGGCGCCTGCCTGGGCATCATGGTCCACGGCTGCTCGCTCAGCGTGACCACCGTCCTTGGCATCACGTCGCTCATGGGCATTGTGGTGCGCAACGGCATCATCATGCTCGACTTCGCCACCGAACTAAAGGCGTCGGGCGCCTGCACCACCTTCCGCGAGGCCATTCTCGAGTCGGCCAAGCGACGCATGAGCCCCATCTTCCTTACCTCCGCAGTGGCCTCCATGGGCGTGGTGCCCATGATTTTGGGCGACAGCAGCCTGTGGAAACCCATGGGGTGCGTGGTGTGCTACGGCACCCTCACCACCATGCTCTTCCTCCTCACCGTGCTGCCTGTGGCTTACTATCAGATTTTCGGACGCAAAGACAAATAACCACTATGAATACCATCATCACTCACCGGACGGCCGCACTCCTCTTGGCAGTGCTGTGCGCAGGGGTCTGCGCCACCGCCCGCCAGACGCTCTCGCTCAAGCAATGCCAAGAGCGCGCACTCCAGAACAACGCCAAAATCAAGAGCGCAGGCATCGACATACGCATGGCGCAAGAAAGCAAGGCCATGGCGCGCTCCAACTACATACCCACCGTCTCTGCCAACATGGCGGTCTTCGACGCCTCCGACGACTTGGTCAGCGTTGACCTCCCCACCATTCCGGGACTGGGCTCGCTCGGCTCGCTGGGCATGGTCAACAGCGGCAGGCTTGGCGGAGTGACCGCCACACTGCCAGTCTATGCCGGCGGCAGGATTCACAACGCCAACAAACTGGCCGACATAGCCCTCGAGACCAAACGCCTCCAGCTGGAGCAAAACGAAAGCGAGGTGCGCCTCACCACCGCCCGCTACTACTGGCAGACGGTCAACCTCAAGGCGCGCATAGAGACGCTCGACCGCATCGACGCACAACTGGCCGAACTCCACAAAAACGTGCAGAACTCGGTCAACGCCGGCGTGACGCTCGAAAACGACCTCCTGCAGGTGCGCCTCAAACAAAACGAACAGAGTTCCTCGCGCCTCAAACTGCAAGACGCGCTCAACCTCTCGCGCATGCTGCTGGCGCAATATATAGGCATGGGACTCGACAGCGTCGACACCGAGAATTTCTCCGACTACTCCCTCCCGCAGCGCCCCGACGCCCTCTACACCAGCCCCGCTGAAGCTCTCCACAACACGGCCGAATACCGGCTCATGCAGTGCAACGTCAGCGGCAACCAGCTGCAGCGCAAACTGACGCTCGGCAAAAACCTCCCCACCCTCTCCATCGGCGGCGGCTACAGCTACATGAACATCACCGACAAGGACCGCTCCCTCTGGCACGGCTTCGCCACCCTCTCCATTCCCATCAGCTCGTGGATAGGCGGCACCCACGAGGTGAGGCGCCAGAAGATGGCTGTGGAGAACGCCCAGCTCACCCTCCACGACAACTCCGAGATGATGCAGCTGCAGATGACCGACAAGTGGAACAAGGCCAACGAAGCCTACAGCCAACTGTCCATCGCCCTCAAGAGCATCCAGCAGGCAGAAGAAAACCTACGCCTCATGCAGAACCAGTACAACGCCGGAGTGCGCACCATGAGCGACCTGCTCGAAGCCCAAACCCTCTACCAGCGCAGCCGCAACCAGTTCGTCGACGCCCGCACCGACTACGAAGTCGCCTGTGCCGAATACCTCAAGGCCACCGGCCGCTGACCGCCGCAACTTGAAGCACCGCTATACCTTATATATATAGGGAGGTATACAGGAAGGTCAAAAATACATATAGGAAGGTTAAAAAGCGCCCGGAATTTTGGATTTGTAAAATCCCATTTTATAATATTGCCGAAAAATTTAAATTCAGATTTTACAAACCTCGTCGCAGGAGCAAAGAAGGGGCTGTCCCTGCAGATAAAAACGAATGCCACAACACCTTGTATATAACCGCAACTCGCCTGCAGCCCCAAGTGGGATGCAGGCGAGTCTCGTTATATTCTGCGTGTCACCAGTGTGACTGCGATTTCAAAAGAACATACCCTAAGAGCCAGAACCTTCTTGGCGACTGCCGGCTACTGCGCCGGAGTGTTGGCGGGCGCGGTCTGGGCAGGCGCTGTTGCGGGAGCAGGCGTCTGGGCAGGAGCCGTTTCAGTCGTTGTGGCGGGCGTTGCAGCCGGGTGCTGCTGAATCTCTTCCGTCTCGCTGCCTTCGGGCAACACTTCGGGTTCTGGTTCAACCACCTCTTGTGTCACCACGGGGCGCTCTTCCTCCACCGGCTCTGCCTCCGTCATAGTGTCGGCGGGCAGTTCGGGAATGGCAGCGGTAGAGTCGCCAGCGCCGTCACTGCCGCTGCCGCTGCCAAACTTGTTGGTCATCAGCAGCACGATGCACACAATGGCAAGCACTATCACCGTAGCTATCAGTATGTACAGCGTCGTGTTGCCCGACGTGCGCTGCTGCTGCGGACGGTAGTCAGGCTGAGGCTGTGGGGCAGCCGGCTGGGGCTGAACCGGCGGCTGAGGTTGCTGCGGCTGGGCTTGCGGTTGCGGCTGGGCCTGCGGCGTTGCGGCAGGTTCGCTTGCCGGAGCGCTGGCCTCAGCGGCAGGCGCTGCCTGCTTCACCTGAGGCTGCGGGTTTACAATAGTCTTCAGGGCCTCGTCGGTCGACAGGCCGCACTGGGGGCAGTGGGCGGCGCGGTCAGAGAAGACCTTGCCGCACTCCGGGCATTTTATGAGTGACATAGCGTTGTGTTTGTGAACGTACTACAATAATATGGTGCAAATATACGTAATTCTCCACATTCTGCCAAGCCTCGTTTCGTCAGAGAAGCTCTTCAGTTCATTTTTCAACTGAGGCGGTTCTCCGCTTGTCGGCGCGCCAAAAGGGGAGCGGGCGTCAGTGTTTTTCCTTGTGCTGCTTGTCGTACTGCATTTTCTTTTCGAAAAACTGCACCTTGACCCGTGCGCGGTCGAGGCGTGTCTCGAGCGAGTCGCGGGCTATGTAGTCGAGCCCCGACTGACCGGCGAGGAAACTGGCCTCGCCAAGCTGGGCGCGTGCCTCGCTGAGGTCTATGGAGTCAAGGAGAATGATGGCGTCTTCGCGGGCGTTGAGGGCCTGGGGGCAGCGGGTGCGCAGGCTGTCGACGTAGACGCGCGCCAGGGTGTAGTCGGCATCGCGGAGCGAGGCGCGCGCCATGTCGAGCCAGCGCTGGCCCTGCCGCTCATAGTCGGGGGCATCGTTGCCGCTGCCGCACGAGCAGGCCAACCAGACTGCTGCCAACAGGCAGACGCAGCATCTGTAAATAGCGGTTTTCATTAGAATGACGACTGTTCTTTAGCTTTATGCAAAAGTAGCGGTTTTTCGTACGACTGAAACCATTTATACGTGAAAAAGTCGTAATTTTGGCATCCAAAAATCAAAACGGATGCGTCAGCTGAGCAGAGAAGAAATATGCGAATGCCTCAAGGCACCGATTTTCCACACCATAGGCCAGACTGCCGACCAGCTCGGCAAGGAGTGCTATCTCATCGGCGGCTATGTGAGGGACCTCTTCTTGGAGCGCCCCTCCAAGGACATCGACGTGGTGGTGGTGGGCAGCGGCATCGACGTGGCCACGGCGCTGACCCACGCGCTGGGCAACGGAGCCAACCTGAGCGTGTTCCGCAACTTCGGCACGGCGCAGGTGAAGTGGCACCACACCGAGATAGAGTTTGTGGGAGCCCGCCGCGAGAGCTACCGCCGCGACTCGCGCAAGCCCATTGTGGAAGACGGCACCCTGCAGGACGACCTGGAGCGCCGCGACTTCACCATCAACGCCATGGGCATCTGCCTCAACAGCGACAGGTTTGGCGAGGTGATAGACCCCTTCTACGGCTTTGAGGACATGCGCGACCGCATCATACGCACACCGCTCGACCCCAACGTGACGTTCAGCGACGACCCGCTGCGCATGATGAGGTGCGTGAGGTTTGCCACACAGCTCAACTTCCAGATAGAAGACGAGACCTTCGAGGCCCTGGCCGACAACGCTGACCGCATTGGCATCATCAGCAAGGAGCGCATCACCGACGAGCTCAACAAGATACTGGCGGCACCCAAGCCCTCGCGGGGACTGGTGGAGCTCGACCGCGCCGGACTGCTGCAGCACATCTTTCCCGAACTGGCGGCGCTCAACGTGAAGGAGACGCGCATGGGCAAGAGCCACAAAAACATCTTCTACCACACCCTCGAGGTGCTCGACAACGTGGCGCTGGGGTCCGACAACCTCTGGCTGCGCTGGGCAGCACTGCTCCACGACATCGGCAAACCGCTGACCAAGGCCTTCAGCCCCCAGGTGGGCTGGACCTTCCACAACCACTGCTTTGTGGGCTCCAAAATGGTCAAGGGCATCTTCCGCCGCATGAAGCTGCCCATGGACGAGCGCATGAAGTATGTGCAGAAGCTGGTGGAGCTCCACATGCGCCCCATTGCCATCAGCGACGACATAGTGACCGACAGCGCCGTCCGCCGACTCCTCTTTGACGCCGGCGACGACATCGACGACCTGATGACCCTCTGCGAGGCGGACATCACCAGCCGCAACGAGGCCAAGAAGCAACGCTTCCGCAACAACTTCCAACTGGTGCGACAGAAGCTCGCCGACCTGGAGGAGCGCGACCGCATACGCAACTTCCAGCCGCCCGTAGACGGCAAGGAAATAATGGACACCTTCCACCTCCAGCCCTGCGCCGAGGTGGGCTCCATAAAGTCGGCCATCAAGGACGCCATCCTCGACGGCCGCATACCCAACGACCACGACGCAGCCTTCCAGTTCATGCTCGAGCGCGCCAAGAGCATGGGACTCACGCCACAGGCGCAAAAGGAAGGCAACGACTGACATCTCCCCATACCGCCGCCAAACGGCATAGAAAACACAAAAAGGGCTGGACTCCTAACTCGGAGTCCAGCCCTTTTTGCGTTTCTATGCAGCACGCCGCCCGTCACAGAACGGCAGAAAGCCTCTCTGAAATCAGCCGAAGACTATGCGGCGCCATTTGCCGAGAGCGCGGCCGAGCACCGCCACCACTGCCCATGTGGCAAAAAGTATGACAAGCGCCGACACCGGTATGCGCAGCGCCACCGGCACCCCCATCAGGGTGGAAAGGCCGTATGCCGGGCCCACGAAGAAATAGTGAAGCATGTAGATGCCGAATCCGCAAAGCGTGAAGTTCTGGAGCAGTGCGCACAGTTTCTTCCCTCTTGGCTTCACTGTCCTCAGCAAGAGGAACAGCACCGTAGACATCATTATCACGTTGGGAGTGTTGTAGGTCCAGAAAAGTTCGGTCTGCTGCGGCGTGGGACTGTCGAGCGACTGTATGTATCTGAATCCGAAGAAGGTCACTGCATATCCCATCACAAATATGGCAGCGAGCAGCAAGCCTTTGCCGAGATTCAAACGCGGGGCGACATATACATATATATAATGCCCAAGCAGCAGATAGCCGTTGAAGCCGGCAAAATAATAGAACAGCCCGAACTGGTTCCAGTCGCAAGTGCCGAAACTGTATTGGCTGACGTATTCACTGAAATAAGGCAGCAGCGACGCCAGCAGCCACATCGCCAGGACAAATTTCTTCTGCCCCCGCGTGGCGCCGCGCACCCATGCCGAGAAGATGGGTATGTAGAGATAAATCCCCACAAGCATGTAGATATACCACATGTGGCCGGCGAGGTAACTGAAATTGTACGGCATGACAGCTATGCGGCTGACAGCCTGCGCCAGCGACTGGTCGGTGTTTTCCGCAAAGGGGAAGAAAAACAGCACGCTGTCGGCGCCGCCGCCCAAAAGGCCCAGAATCCACGGCGTGAGGTAATACGCCACCGACCATATAAGGAAGGGCCACACCACGCGCGGAATGCGGCGAACGTAGAAGCGCCTCATTTCCATTGGTTTGGTGTCGCCCGGACGCGGCAGCAGCAAGGCACCGCTAAGCATCACAAACAGCGGCACGCACGAGCGCACCATCGAGCCCCAGATGGCTCCCCAAAAAGCAAAATGGGGATCCGCCTCGCCCGCCCCATAAGTTGCCGAGGCATTGAATGGGTCGGCGGCATGGCAGCACACCAGCAGCAGAAAAGCCATGATGCGCAGGAAGTCAAGATTAGAGTCGCGCTCTTTTGTCTGAGTCATAAAGGTAATTTGTGGTGAATAAAACAAAGGAATGAAGCGAATGCCTCCAGAGTGCATGACGCCGCGCAGGCACCGCACGCCGACCGCCGACCGCTGACCGCCGCACAGAAAGCAAGCGACTGCAAAGATGGCGAAAAAGTTTGAATCTTCCGCCACTCCGCCTCGCATATTCGCGCATTTTCCCGCTTTAGCGCAACATTGCCCCCACCAAAGGCTTTTCTGAACCACCACTGTCCGCCAAAACCTTCCAACATTCGAACCCCTACCCTCCCAATCCCCAAAACATCCTTTTCGTGAAAATCCGCCCACTTCCCGCTCGCCTCATTTTCAGCGCATTACATTTGGCGCGCACTAAAGAATTTTTAAGAAGCACTTGAGCGATTGAAAACAAGGACTTAAAAAAATTTTA
>CAVGQS010000079.1:0-11686 GCA_963631415.1 Lactococcus garvieae
GATGGCAATGACAAAACTGATGAATATTGTCTGTCCCACAGTGACATATCCTGCCGACGGGGTACATGCTACGAGTCCGACCACGCAACCCACAGCGGCTCCCATGGCTGACGGCTTGCGTCCGCGCAGGCAGTCGAAGAATATCCATGTCATCATGGCTGTGGCAGAAGCCGTGGTGGTGTTGAGGAAAGCCTTCACTGCCTGTCCGTCGGCATGCAGCGAACTGCCTGCGTTGAATCCGAACCATCCAAGCCATAGCAGTGCAGCGCCGAGGAGTACGAAAGGAATGTTGGCAGGTTCGGCTTTGCGGGTCGGGGTGCGGCGACGGCCAAGGAATATGGCGCCAGCCAAGGCTGCGACACCAGACGAGGCGTGCACGACGATACCGCCGGCAAAGTCGACCACTCCCCACTTGAGGAAGAGTCCGTCGGGATGCCACGTCATGTGGGCAAGGGGGCAATATATGAACACGAAGAAAAATATCATGAAGAACAGGTAGGCTGAGAATCTTACGCGTTCGGCAAATGACCCAGTGATGAGCGATGGCGTGATGATAGCGAATTTCATCTGAAAGAGTGCATAGAGTGCCAGTGGTATGGTGGCGCCGCCCAGCATCTTCCCTGTAGGGGTGATGTATGTGTCGGCTCCTACATTTTGAAACATTGCAAAACTGCATGGGTTGCCTATGATGCCGCCCAAATCGTCGCCGAAGCACAGGCTGAAACCGAAAGCCACCCACAGCACCGTGATGATGCCCATGGCAATGAAGCTTTGCAACATCGTCGAGATGACGTTTCTTGCACCGACCATACCGCCATAGAAGAACGACAGACCTGGAGTCATCATGAGCACGAAGATGGTGGCTGTTATCAGCCATGCCACATCTGCGCCATTGATTTTGTTCCAATCGCAGGTAAAACTAGGTTCGCTGGCAAAGAGTCCTAAGATTGCGATGGTAATCATCCCTGCCATAAGGATGTACCACTTTTTTCTGATTCTGCGTTGCATAACTTTTCGTGTTAAAACTTTACTTTTGTTGTAAAACGATGCAAAATTACGACAATATTTAAGAAATAGCAACTAAAAAGCTGCAAAATGCTATCTTTCTGGCGTTGTTTTCCTAAATCTGTGCGCGGAAAACAAAAAAAGGCAGAACCACGCCTGCTGCACATCACAGTGCTAGCTGGCGTGGTTCTGCCTTTTGGTATTGCTCTGACCGCTGTTATTCGGCGGAGGCGATGCACTCAACTTCTACGAGTGCGCCTTTTGGCAGTTTCTTGACTGCCACTGCGGAACGAGCGGGGTAGGGCGGTGTAAAGAATTCGGCGTAGACGCTGTTCATGTCAGCGAAGTCGTCCATGTCTGCCAAGAACACGGTGGTCTTGACCACATTGGACAAATCCAGACCGGCAGCTTGCAGCACGTTGCGCGCGTTGGTCAGAGACTGACGGGTCTGTTCCTTTATGCCGCCAGGTACAAAAGCGTCGGTGGCGGGGTCGATGGGTACTTGACCGGAGCAGAACACAAGTCCTCCGGCTTTGATGGCCTGGCTGTAGGGTCCCAGTGCCTTCGGGGCCTTGTCAGAATGAATTGATTCCATAATAGTATATTTTTGTGTGTCTATTCCTGCGAATAAAGTTTGAAACCGTGCTTTTGCAGTTCCTGTTTGATTTGTTCGATGTGCTCGTGGTTCTTTGTCTCGATGTCAATCTTCAGGATGCACTGCGTGACTTTCTTCATGATGCTCATTCGGTCGTAGTGAACTCCCGTCACATTGCCGCCAACGCGGGCGATGCATGTGCTGACGCCTACGAGCTGTCCGGGTTCGTCCTCGAGTTCTATTTCGATAGAGCAGAGTCGTCCCGACTTCAGCAAACCTCTGTTGATTACCCTGTTGAGCAGCGTCACGTCAATGTTTCCTCCACTGACGATGCACACGGTCTTCTTGCCCTTGACCGGCACTTTGTCGAACATCACTGCAGCTATGCTCGCAGCACCTGCACCTTCGCTAGCGAGTTTCTCGCGCTCCAGCAGTCGCAGGATAGCCGCACATATCTCGTCGTCGCTCACGGTGACCATTCCGTCTACATACTTAGAGCATGCCTCGTAGGTCAGCTTGCCCGGCTCCTTCACGGCGATACCGTCCGCTACGGTCGAAACTCCAGGCAGGCACTCTATGGTGTGGTCTTCAAGACTCTTAACCATCGAGGGTGCGCCTTCGGCCTGCACTCCATATACTTTGACGTTGGGGTTGAGCGACTTGATGGCAAAAGCGATGCCTGAAATGAGACCGCCGCCGCCTACCGGCACAATCACCGCCTCAACGTCGGGCAGCTGGCGCAGAATCTCCAAACCGATGGTTCCTTGACCGGCAATGACGTTAGGGTCGTCAAATGGATGAATGAAGGTGTAGCCGTGCTCGTCGCGCAGTTGCAGAGCGCGCTGGTAGGCATCATCGTACACGCCTGGCACGAGACACACCTCGGCGCCCAGTCTCCGCGTTGCTTCCACCTTGCCAATCGGAGCACCTTCGGGGAGGCAGATGAGGCTCTTGATGCCCATGCTTGTAGCTCCGAGCGCAACTCCCTGCGCATGGTTGCCGGCTGAGCAGGCAATAACGCCTTTCGCCTTTTCTTCGTCGGAGAGTTGTGAAATCTTGAAATATGCACCACGCAGTTTGAATGAGCCTGTGTTTTGTAGGCATTCCGGTTTGATATACACATCGCATTCGGGATTGATGCGTGATGTTCTGATGAGTTCCGTAGTACGCAACACCTTGTTCAAAACGAACTGTGCCTTGTAGAAAGTGTCGAGCGTCAATGTATTTTTAGTCATGGTCTGATTGTTTACATGTTTCGCAAAGGTAATCATTTTTCCTTTTTGTAGCGCTGACAGGCGCCACTTTGTTGGCTGCTACGGGCGCATTTTACCTACAGTCGGCATTTGGACTCTGACTCTTTGGCTGTTTTGCTTTCTGGAGGTTTCTTGTGTACTAGTTGTTAGAGGTGGACGTTGATGTTTCGCTCCCTATGAATGAGGTGTATGTTGATGTCGGGAAAAAGGCGCCGGAGATGTTCTGCGGTGTGTTGCGCGGAATATACGCTGCGATGCCGTCCTCCTGTGCATCCAAAACATATCATAAGGTGTGTGAAGCCGCGCTCTACGAAGCGCTGCACGTGGTGTGTGACGATAGGGTATACACTATTGAGGAAGGTGGTTATTTCGCCGTCTTCTTCAAGGAATTTTATCACTGGTGCGTCCAGCCCGGTCAACTCTTTGTATTGGTCATATTTGCCGGGGTTGTGAGTTGAACGGCAGTCAAAGACATAGCCGCCACCGTTTCCCGACGGGTCAACGGGAATGCCTTTCTTGAAACTGAAACTGTAGATCGTCACTGTCAGTTTGTTGTCTTGTTGACTTGCAGACGGCAATGCGCTGTTTGCCTCGTTGTTTTGCACTATGCTTTTCAGCACGTTTTCCAAGTATGGGTATGGCTTGGCAGTTCCCTTGTCGAGAACATCCTTTAGATTTGCGATAGCCCCCGGTATGGAGTTGAGGAAATAGGCTTTGTGCTCAATCAATCCTCGGAATCCATACGCGCCCAACACTTGAACAAGTCTGAACAATACCATGAGTTCCAGGCTTTCGCGCACAGTGTCGGGATTAGTGTCGGGACGCAGTTCCCTCAGCGCTTCAATGTAGCACTCTACAAGTCTGTCGCGCAGTTCTTGGGGGTAATGCGCTGACGACTGCCAAAGGAAAGAAGCCAAATCATACTCCTTCGGACCAATGCGGCAGCCTTGGTAGTCGATGAAATAGGGGGTCAATGACTCTCCGCCTGACTTCATCATCACGTTGCGAGCCTGGCAATCACGCAAAATCAGGGAATCTTCCGAACTCGACATGTTGATTATGTCCTCACAAAAAGCGCAGAAGTCTTTCTCCAAATCCAGTTCGTTGAAATCGATTTTTGGTTGTAGCTTGAGGAAACAGTACTTGAAATAGTTGAAATCAAAATGAATTGAGGTCTCGTCCATTTTTGCTGTAGGGTAGCACAGCGACAAATCCAACCCTTGAGCTCCGATTATTTGCATGCGGGGCAGTCCGCGAACTGCCTTTTCGAGGCTCAAAAAGTCGGCGTCGGTGTACTTGCAGTTGTTGCGGGAGTTTGTCAACAGTTGGTAGAGCGAAATGCTTCCCAGGTCGCTTTGCAGATAAGCCATGCCATCGGGACTGACGTTATATACTGTTGGTACTGGGAGATTCTGCTTGTTGAAATGACGCGTAATCTCTATGAATGCTCTGTTTTCTTCCAAACTGCTGCCGATGACGCCTATGGCAGAGTTTCCCTTTGACGAAAGCCTGTAGTATTGCCTTGCGCTGCCGGAGCCTTTGATTTGTTCTGTGTTCGTGGGAGCCGTGCCGTACAACGACTCATATAGTTTGACTAGCCGTTCCATCGTGTTGTTTTGTCGTTAAAATGTAGTTCATACCTTTCAGCATGTTTGTAAGGTGTTTAAGTGTGGGAATTTCTCTTCGCATCCTAAAGGCTGTGTAGGCAATGCGTGCAAGAGCCATGGGGACTCCATGGAGCAAGGTTAGCACTGCTCCTTTGGATTCTTGTAGAGATGGTGTCGATGCGTAATGAGTTGATGTAGTGACGCTTGGTACTGTTTGTATTACAAAAGGATGAAATTCAATGCGCAGGTTTTGTTTGTGGCAGTCGTGGATGAAAACTTCCTCTTCGCCCATGTGCAGTCTGTCAGACCCTAAACCGAAGCGAACGTCGAAAGGCGGATAGTTTTTGCCGTTTCTGAGCACAATTTCGTCTGATGTGTAGTAGAACCCCTTAGGTCTGTTCGGATACAAGAAAGTTTCGGTTGGATAGGCGTGCAACATGCCTCCGTCGTCTGTTGCCACCATAAAAGTTAGCACGTCGGCTTGTGGGTTTTTGCTTGCCACAAGTTGTATTTGTCGCAACTGCTCCAAGTTGTATGTTGCGTCGTCATCGGATATGACAAGCAGCTGTCCAGTTGCGTGCTTGATAGCGTTGTTGCGGTTTCTGCTTAGTCCTCGCCCCTTAAGTGTAATGACAGTCACGTCTTGGCGTTCCAGTAGTTCCTTTGGTGTAGCGATGTCCTTGCCGTCAGTTTGGTATGACACGGTATAGTGTATCCCATCCGTTGGTGGGAGAAGCTTGGCAGGCACCGTCTTTATACGCTCTGCGATAGTGCATATAAGTATGTCAATTGTCGGAAGTGTCATGGACTTTGTGAAAGCAGCGCATCTTGGGAGTGAGAGCTATAAGGCTGTCAGAATGAGTTCAATGTGTCTACTATGTGCTGTTGCTGCTCTAGTGTGAGTTTAGGGTTAAGTGGTATGCTCAATTCTTCTGCGCAGATCTTCTCTGCCACTGGCATGGAGATGTTGTTGAGACGGCTAAAGGCAGCTTGTTTGTGGGGCGGGATGGGGTAGTGTATTATAGTTTCTATGCCAGCTTCCGCAAGGTAATTTTTCAGTTCATCTCGTTTTTCGCACAACACGGGATAGATGTGCCAGTTGCTTGTCTTGACATCGCAATCGGAGTACGGAAGAGTGATTTTGGGATTGTTAATCTGTTCTTTGTAAAAACCGGCTATTTGCTGCCGTTGCTTGTTTTGGCTGTCGAGCGAAAGCAGCTTTTCTGAAAGGAATGCAGCTTGGATGGCATCCAGTCTGGAATTTATGCCTAAAACGTCATGTCGGTATTTCTCCTTTGCTCCATAGTTGCAGAACATGCGTGCATAGGCCGCAACTTCCTCGTCATTGGTACAGATACAACCGCCATCTCCCAAGGCTCCGAGATTTTTGCCTGGATAGAAACTGAAAGCTCCTGCATCGCCCATTGACTCGCCTTTGCACATACCGTGCGCCTGGCAGGCGTCTGCCACAATCTTTAGATTATGGCCGAGTGCAATCTGCCTTATGGAGTCCATGTCGCAAATCCTGCCGTACAGGTGCACTGGCATTATGGCAACAGTGTTTGGCGTGATGGAACGCACTAATTCTTGTGGCGAAATAAGATATGTTGTGGGGTCCACGTCACATGGCACCAGTGTCAACCCCGCCCTTTCAATGGCCTGAAAAGACGCGATGAAGGTATTGGCAGATACTATAACCTGACTGTTGTCACTCCAATTGTAGACTGATTTCATGGCGGCAAGAATTGCCGTGAGCGCGTCAAGCCCGTTTGCCGTGCTGACGCAATATGCGGATTGAGTGTATTTGGCCCAAAGCTGCTCAAACTCAATTACATCTGTATTGTTAAGGTAATGTCCGGAGTCTATAACACGTTCTGCAGCCCTCTTGAGTGCTGTGCCGTCAAGGGCATTGAGTGTCCGCAGGTTCAAGTATGGAATTTTCATAGGTTAATCAGATATGTGTCGTAGCAAACGCCTCTGCCGCCAAGCCCCTCTTTTTGCAGGGCAAGTCCGTGGTTCAATTCTCCGGTTCTTTCGGTTGACACTCCAAAGTCCAGATAACGAACCCCGTCGTTCTTGGCTTGGAGCAAAACATCTCTTAGTACAATGTCAAGCGCTCCTGTTTCAAACCCTTCTGGCGATGAGGCAAGATATTGTGTGTGAATTACGTTTTTAGAAACGTATACAACACAGCCCGCCAAGACTCTGGAGTTTCGGACCGCAATGTAGAGCCTTACCTCATGCGGAAAGCGTGAATGGAGCAGCCAAAGTTCTTCAAGTGTATGGACGGGGGCGGTGTTGTGGCGGTTCTTTAGAACGTCTGTTAGGATGGAGTGAAAGGAAATCCATTCTTCCTTGTCAACAGCTTCTTTTGTTTCTACGCCTGCCTTTTCTGCCTTGGCAATACAGCGTTGGCGTAGCTGACTTGTCTTGAACGGCTGGTCTAGGTCAATTGCCTGACTAAGGTGTCTCTCTGTCAATATGCCTTTTTGCCTGGTTATCACATAAAGTTCTTCTTGACACGGTTGCGTGGAGTAGATATATGGGATTGGCTTTACAACAAGCCTGCTCATGTGCATCTCGTTTTTATAGAAAGCGACTAGCGCTTCATAGATTTCCTCTATAGCAAGCGAATGAATTCGTTGTGGAACAATCAGTCCGCCATAGGTCAGTCCTTCGTGTGAAACTACTGTGTCAGACGCTTTTATGCTTAAACATGCCGGAAATAGCGCGACCAGCTTGTTTTTGTTGTTGAAGAACATGAGCGAAGCGTCCTTGTAGCGAGCCTCATGGTAATCCATATAGTTGCGGTTATGGAGCAGAGTAGAATTGCACGCCTCCTTCTGCAGGGCGTTCCAAGCGTCTTTCCTTGAATGACTGTAAGGTTCAATGGCAATCATTTCGTTACTTCTTTGGAAAACGAATCAAAATCATTGATATACCCGTCCTTGTCATAGTCTTCGGAGGCAAAGACAAGACATACCGCACCAGGCGAGAAATTCCACAGACGGCACCATATCATGGGAGGGATTAGTATTCCCCTGCACGGATTGTCTGCGACTATGGTCTTGCTCTGTAATCCATCGTGAAGGCATAGGCTAAAACTTCCGTGTACAGGAACGACAAGCTCCCAGCATGTGCGGTGCGCATGTTCCCCCCTTGTGCCATTATTTGAGACAGAATGAATCCAAAAACATCTTTTGGGAACAAATGGCATAGCAGCATTTGACGTGTCCTTGTCAATCAAGGTAAGGCTGCCGCGGCAGTCTTTGTATGTTGGAAGTTCTATTGTTTTGCAATCGTCAAGTGTCATGCGGTTTTTTCTCGTTTGATGCGGCTGTGCTACCATTACAAGACCAAGGCCTTTTACGGTGAATCGCCAAGTTCGTCAAGCAAATGTAGTGATTTAAATTCTGTTTTTGTCGCTGACTGGTAGTTTTTTTCCCATTGTTGTTTGAAATTGGTGGCCAGCGGCAACGAGGCTAATGCGGAGGCTATTGTTAGGGCGCAGATTGAGCAGGCTAACAAGGCGGTGGAGAGGCTGAAGAAGAGCGAGCCCAAGAAGGTCGCTCCGAAACTTGAGGGTTCTCCCATGGCTATGCTCAAGGCGCAGCAGGAGGCTGACGGAAGATATAATGCCGCTATGGCCGAGTATGGCGCGAAGCTGGCTGATGCCCAGGAGAAGGCCAAGGCTTGGAGCGAGATTCTTGGTGTGGTAGAGGGCAGACGCGCTGCCGAAAACGAAAGAGTTGAGGCTGAGAGAAAGGCGGCAGAAGAGAGGCTTAGGGCTGAAGCGCAAAAGAAATTTGAGGAAGAACAGCGCATTAAGGCTGAGAGAGAGGCCAAGCAGAAAGCATTGGGCGCACACAATGTCAGTCCCCAGATAAAGGAGAAATGGGACAATGCCAAGAAAGTAGACGGCAGTGCCGACGTTATCACTCTTGCAGACGGTTCGTCTTTGCGCGGGCATTATGTGTTGACCGAGGCTGGTGCGGCTTCTGCAAGTCACGATGCCAATCGCGAGTTTGACCCTACCGAAGGGTTTCCGGTTGACGAGAATGGCGAGAGCGTGAACGACCGCGACTACAGTCGTGACAATGACGCGCAGCGCATTGTGAGGGATATTGCCGAGAAATACGACAACCGCGCCCTTCAGTCGCCAGTGGTGGTCAGCAAGGACGGTGTGGTGCTTTCGGGCAACAACCGCACTATGTCTGGCGACCTGGCTGCACGGCATGGCACTGACAAGGCTTATATAGACTATCTGAGGGAGTTTGGCGGCAGGTTCGGTTTTACTCCCGAGCAAGTTGAGGGCATGGAGCATCCGAGGGTGCTGTTTGTGCCGGACGAAGACATGCCTTATGACGCAAAGACTTTTGCCAAGTTCAATGCTGAAACGCAGAAGAAGCAGAGCAAGCCGGAGATGGCCGTGAAACTGGGCAAGACTGTGCCGGACGATACTTTCTCCATTGTTGCTTCGGAGATAGGCAAGTTTGACACCTTGTCCGAGTTCTATGCCAATGAGAAGTCTGCAAATGCGGTTCTGAATGACTTGTATGCCGCTGGCGTGATAAATGAAATGCAGATGCCCGAAATGTACACGGGCAATGCCGTTTCCGCTACTGGCAGAGAGTTGATTGAGAACGTCCTTATAGGCAAGGTATTCCAGGGTTCTCCCGAAGCGGTGCGAAAGACTGTTGCCACGCCGATATTGCGTCAGAGCGTTATTATGGCGTTGAGCGAGATAACGCACAACAAGACGCTGGAAAAAAGCGGTTATGACTTAGGCCGTGAATTGGCAGCAGCGGTGGAACTTGTGGCAGAGGCCAAGGCTTCCATGCCGGAGACGTACAAGGCTGGGGAGTCGGTGGCTTCGTTCGGCATCCAGCGCGGACTGTTTGACGAGGAACTTGGCGATATTAGAGTAACGGATGTTGCCACCTTGTTGCTTGCAGACATGATGAACAGCAAGAAGCCGAGTGATTTGAGAAGGTACATTGCCGCCTACAATGCGGAGGCTACGCACGCAGCGAACGGTCAAATGGACATGTTCAGCGGAGAAGTGCCTACCAAGGAGCAAATACTAACAGAGATAAACGAATATTTCAAAAATGCAACAGGAAAAGAAAAACAAGCAGCCTTTGACGCAGCCATTGCAGAACGGAAACGAAACGCAGAAGCCGCAGGACGAGACAAGAGAGTGGAACAAGGTGGCGATAATGCTGAGGGCGTTAAAGAAAATGCAGCAGTAAAGAAAGAAGAAGAAAAGCCGGACACCGATAGCGAGGAAATGGCTGAAGGTGCTGCCGAGGAAAAAGAAACGGCATCAAATGAAATGGTGTCGGCAGATGAGGCTCGCAGTTCTGCCAAGGAGCATAAGGCGGAAGTCCGTGATGAGCAGTCACAGTCCGAGGCGGCGAAGAGACCGAGCAAGGATGCTCCCAAGCAAGAAAAAACGGAGAAGAATGTTGATGAGCCTATAGAAGACGTTGGCGAGAAGATTGGCGGTGCGAAGAAGGACTTGTATAAGGAGATGCAGGCGCGCGCCGAGGAAGATGCCGGAAAGACGGACGAGCAGCTGAAGGACAAGCTGAAAGGATTGTCTGCAAGCAAGATTTTCGCTTTTGACCTTGCGAAGTTGCGCCAAGGCGGTTTGAGCAACGAGGCAGTGTCGTTTATCGGTATGATAAAAGGATATGTCCCTTCCAAACCGAGAACGGAGTGGAAGTTGCGGCGTTGGATGGACAACGTGACGCAGCTTTACCGCACATGCCTTTACGCGATGTCTGACTTTGAGAAACTGAAAGGTGTCTTGGACGAGAACAGCTTCAGAGATGTCAAAGCGGAATATGACGCATATATGGCGATTGGCGGCTTTGACAGCGGTCTGCATTTGCCTAAAGGCACTAAACTGAGGCAAGGCCAAGAGGGAGAGACTTCGTGGAACAGCAGGGATGGCGAAACGTCACTTGCAGGCAAATGGCTGGTGCGCTCGGACGTTAGTGTCTGGGGTAACTATGACACCTACGAGGAGGCTGTTGCGGTTCTGAAGAAAATGGCCGGGCAGAATGCTGTCAGCGAAAAGAAGGAAATGAAGTTTGAGGTATACCGCAGAAGGGCTGATAATGTTTTCTTCATTACTCCCAAAGGCAAGAGTGAGGTCGTTATTGCGGAAGGCTTCAAGAAAAGCAATGAGGCTTTTGACTATATAAGAGAGCACAATGATGAGCTGCAGGAGCGTTACCGCACTCTTATGAGCGACACGGAGGTGAAGCTTGGCGAGAACCGCGAGCGCAAGGGCAGGAACTGGCGTGACGGCAAGGACGTGAGCGCAGAGGATTTCCGCTCGGCGTTTGGTTTCCGCGGTGTGGAGTTCGGCAACTGGATGAAGCAGGAGGACAGACGCAAGGCGTTGAACGAATGTTACGATGCACTGATGGACTTGGCTGACGTGTGCGGTGTGTCTCCCCAGGCATTGTCTCTGGACGGAAAATTGGGCATGGCTTTCGGTGCTCGCGGTGGCGGCAAGTTTAATGCTCACTACGAGCCGGAGAAGGTGGTCATCAACTTGACCAAGACGAAGGGCGCTGGCTCTCTTGCGCATGAGTGGTTTCACGCTGTTGACAACTACTTTGCGAAGATGGGCGGTGCGGACAATGGATTTGCCACAGCAGAAGAAGGAATGAGAGTTCCGGGTGTCTATGACTTCGGTAACGGCAAGTATTGGTCGAAAGAAGGCAAGGCTTTAACAAAAGAGGAATACGATGCTGCTGTTGCCGCGCACCCCGTTCGCAGGGAGATGGCCGAGGCGTGGAAGCACTTGTCTGAAGCAATAGAAAAGAGTGCCTACGGGAAGCGTTCAATGCAGTATGCCAATCTGCATAGCGGCTATTGGAGCAAGCCTACCGAGATGGGCGCGAGAGCGTTCAGCGTGTGGGTGGAGAATGAGTTGTCGAAGCGCAATGCCACGAACGACTATCTGGCGAACAATCCGGCGCTGCTTGAAGAGGCTATGAATGACGTGGGCAAGAAGTATTCTCCGTATCCGTTCAACACCGATGCGGAGTGGATGGACGAGGCTTTCGGCAATCTGTTCGGCACAATGCAGGAGAAAGTGGACGCTGAGACTGGCAACCATGTTTTATACCATAAGGCGGAAGAAACGCAGCCTTTAACTCACAATGAGGTTGTGCTGCGTGATGCTTTGGCTGAGACGATGCGCGAGA